>NZ_JBFAWU010000013.1:0-214133 GCF_040680455.1 Streptomyces sp. NPDC052052
AGGACCAGCGCGGCGATCAGCCCGACGAGCACCGGGGCGGCGCTGGTCAGCAGGTCCGCACCGCCGTCGGACCCCGTGCCGCGGCGGCGCAGGGCCCGGGTTTTCCGGGCGCCCCGGCCGGGGTGAGGGCCCAGTGCCCTCCCTCGCCCGACGGGCTCGATGTGATCGACGCCCGGTACGGCTCACGATCTTCCGTGTGGCATCCGCCGCACGGGAACTGACACCGGTACCTGACACGGCCGGTGCAGCACACAAGGAGAAAAACCATGCCGAAGCCCGCCAAGGGCGCCCGTCTGGGCGGCAGCGCTGCGCACGAGAAGCTTCTTCTCAACAACCTCGCGAAGTCGCTGTTCGAGCACGGCCGCATCACCACGACCGAGGCCAAGGCCCGCCGCCTGCGTCCGGTCGCCGAGCGTTTCATCACCAAGGCGAAGAAGGGCGACATCCACAACCGTCGCCTGGTGCTGCAGTCGATCACGGACAAGGGCGTCGTCCACACGCTCTTCACCGAGATCGCCCCGCGGTACGAGAACCGCCCCGGTGGTTACACCCGCATCACCAAGATCGGCAACCGTCGCGGCGACAACGCCCCGATGGCGGTCATCGAGCTGGTCGAGGCGCTGACCGTGGCCCAGCAGGCCACCGGTGAGGCCGAGGCTGCGACCAAGCGCGCGGTCAAGGAAGACGCCCTCAAGAAGGACGAGGCCGCGGCCGAGTCCGCCGAGGTCGTCGAGGACGCCAAGCCGGCCGAGGCCGAGGCGGAGTCCAAGGACGCCTGAGCGTTCTGAGACCTGGACGGGCCCGCATCACCCTTCGGGGCGGTGCGGGCCCGTTCCGTATGTACTGGCAGAAAAGGATCCTTCGGTGAGTGACGAGGTAGAGCCCGGTTTCGTACGGGTGCGGCTGGACCTGGCGTACGACGGCAAGGACTTCTCCGGCTGGGCCAAGCAGACCGGCAGGCGGACCGTCCAGGGGGAGATCGAGGACGCGCTGCGGACCGTGACGCGGTCCGCACGGACCTACGACCTGACCGTCGCCGGACGTACCGATGCCGGGGTGCACGCCCGGGGCCAGGTCGCCCATGTCGATCTGCCGGACGAGGTGTGGGCCGAGCACGCCGACAAGCTGCTGCGGCGGATGGCCGGACGGATGGCACCCGATGTGCGGATCTGGCGGATCACCGAGGCCCCGGCAGGATTCAACGCCCGCTTCTCGGCGCTGTGGCGTCGTTACGCGTATCGGGTCTCCGACCGGCCCGGTGGGGTCGATCCGCTGTTGCGGGGTCATGTGCTGTGGCACGACCGGCCGTTGGACGTCGACGCGATGAACGAGGCTGCGGCCGGGATGGTCGGGGTGCACGACTTCGCCGCGTACTGCAAGAAGCGTGACGGGGCGACGACCATCCGCACGCTCCAGAAGCTGAGTTGGGTGCGGGACGAGGCGTCCGGGATCCTGACGGCGACCGTGCAGGCTGATGCGTTCTGCCACAACATGGTGCGAGCGCTGATCGGAGCGGCGCTGTTCGTCGGTGACGGCCGCCGCCCGGCCGAGTGGCCCGCACAGGTTCTGGCGGCACGGTTGCGGGATCCCGGCGTGCACGTGGTGCGCCCGCATGGGCTGACCCTGGAGGAAGTCGCCTATCCGGCCGACGAGTTGCTGGCCATCCGCGCCGAGGAGGCGCGCAATGTGCGCACGCTCCCCGGAGCGGGCTGCTGCTGAGACCGGCGGGGCGGGGCGCCGGACGAGGCGTCCCGGAAGGTGTGGCGCACGGGCCTGTCGGGCCGGATCAGTTCGCGGGGGCGGTGGCGGCTGCCGAGGCCTGCAGTTCGCCGCGGTGGTGGATCTGACGGAACGTGAAGTTCGTCAGGTCGTCGCCGCAGGTGTAGACGTTCGTGTCGCCCTGGGTGACGTTCCTGCCGCTGGTGTACCCACTGATGGCGAAGTAGGCGTAGCGACCGTAGGAGTTGGCGGTACGGCGGCAGACCGATCCGGTGGGACAGAAGGCCGGCACGCCCGCGCCGCTCAGCGGGGCGATGCTGCCGCTCGCCTGCTGGGCCGCCTTCTTCGCCTGCGTCTCCGTCCCGAAGACCGCGACGCCGATGGTGACGGCGACCCCGTCCTTGCTGTAGGTGGCCCGGATGACCTGGTCACAGCCGTTGTTGACGAGTATGGAGCCGAGCGCGTCCTTGGTGGTCGCCGCGCAGCTCTTCGTCTGCTGGGTCGCGCCCTTGACGTAGACGCGGTCGCCCATGGTGAGCTTCCTGCCGGGGAAGAACGTGTCGACGGTGATCGGCGCCCTGTCCTTCTTGCCGTCGGATATGTAGTCCTTCGGGTCCGGCGGGGGCAGAGGTGCCACGGAGGAGAAGGACGGCTCGGGCTCGGGCTCGGCGGAGTCGTCCGGCAGGTCGCTCGGCGCCGGCAGTCCGCTTGCCTTCCCGCCGGAGCGGCTGGAGTGGTTGTCGGTCGAGATGACCGCCGTCGCCACGATCGCGCCCACAGCCGCGGTGGCGAGGGCACCGCCACCGATCAGCAGCCACTTCCTGCGGCGGCTGCGCGCGGCGGACGCGTCGGCCAACGCTGCCCAGTCCGGGGTCTGTGTGCCCCCGGGCCCCCAGGAGGGCCCCCCTTGCCCAAAGCTCATGGGGCGCATCCTAGTGCCGCAACAGGCAGTGTTTGAGCCCCCTGTTGACGGGCGAACGCCGCCCGCCGGACCGCAGTGTCCGACCGGCTTCCCCGCTCGCGCACGGGACGGAGAACAATCCGGTTGGGTCAGGGCATCGCCGCCCATGACAATGCTCTGCATGGGACATCTTGAAGCGGGCCACCTGGAGTACTACCTACCGGACGGGCGGGTGCTGCTCGGCGACGCTTCGTTCCGGGTCGCGGACGGTGCGGTGGTCGCGCTCGTGGGGGCGAACGGTGCCGGGAAGACCACGCTGCTGAGGCTGCTCGCCGGGGAGCTCCAGCCGCACGGCGGCTCCGTGTCGGTGAGCGGCGGACTCGGGGTGATGCGGCAGTTCGTGGGTTCGGTCCGGGACGAACGCACGGTCCGGGACCTGCTGGTCTCCGTCGCCCAGCCCCGCGTCCGGGAGGCGGCCCTTGCGGTCGACAGGGCCGAGGAGCTGATCCTCACTGTCGACGACGAGGCCGCGCAGATGACGTACGCGCAGGCCCTGAGCGACTGGGCGGAGGTCCGCGGGTACGAGGCCGAGACGGTCTGGGACATGTGCACCATGGCCGCGCTCGGTGTCCCGTACGAGAAGGCGCAGTGGCGCGAGGTGCGCACGCTGTCCGGCGGTGAGCAGAAGCGGCTGGTGCTGGAGGCGCTGCTGCGCGGTCCGGACGAGGTGCTGCTCCTGGACGAGCCGGACAACTATCTGGACGTGCCCGGGAAGCGGTGGCTGGAGGAGAAGCTGAAGGAGACCCGTAAGACGGTTCTCTTCGTCTCCCACGACCGGGAGCTGCTGTCCCGGGCCGCCGAGAAGATCGTGAGCGTCGAGCCGAGCCCGGCGGGCAGCGACGTGTGGGTGCACGGCGGCGGCTTCGACACGTACCACCAGGCACGCAAGGACCGGTTCGCCCGGTTCGAGGAGCTGCTGCGGCGCTGGGAGGAGGAGCACGCCAGGCTGAAGGCGCTGGTTCTCCGGCTGCGGCAGCAGGCCGCGAACAGCCCCGACATGGCGTCGCGCTACCGGGCGATGCAGACGCGCTTCAAGAAGTTCGAGGATGCGGGCCCTCCGCCCGAGCCGCCGCGCGAGCAGGACATCAGGATGCGGCTGCGCGGCGGCCGGACCGGCGTACGGGCGGTGACCTGCAAGGGGCTGGAGCTGACCGGACTCATGAAGCCGTTCGACCTGGAGATCTACTACGGGGAACGGGTCGCCGTCCTCGGCTCCAACGGGTCGGGCAAGTCGCACTTCCTGCGGCTGTTGGCGGGGGAGCCGGTCGCGCACACGGGGGAGTGGAAGCTCGGCGCACGGGTCGTGCCCGGTCACTTCGCCCAGACGCACGCCCATCCGGAGCTGCTGGGCCACACCCTCGTGGAGATCCTCTGGACCGAGCACGCCAAGGACCGGGGCGGGGCGATGTCCGTCCTGCGGCGCTACGAACTGGAGCGACAGGGCGACCAGCTGTTCGAGAAGCTGTCGGGCGGACAGCAGGCGCGGTTCCAGATCCTGCTCCTGGAGCTGGCCGGTACGACCGCACTGCTGCTGGACGAGCCGACGGACAACCTGGACCTGGAGTCGGCCGAAGCCCTGCAGGACGGGCTCGAGGCGTACGACGGAACGGTGATGGCCGTCACCCACGACCGCTGGTTCGCGAAGTCCTTCGACCGGTACCTGGTGTTCGGCTCGGACGGCGTCGTACGGGAGACGAGGGAGCCGGTGTGGGACGAACGGAGGGTGGAGCGGGCCCGGTAGCGCGGGGCGTGGGTGCCGGCCGCGGCACCGGCTTTCACCTGTCCGGGTGAGCGTTCGCCGAAGGGCGGACGTGTTCGGTGCCGCGTTCCTAGCGTGGCCGCATGGTCAGCTCATCGCACGAGGCGATGCACCGGATCTTCCAGGAGGATCCCGGTGTCTTCGCACGGACGTTCCGCACGCTGGGACTTCCCTTTCCGGAACCCGTCGCCGTGTCGCTCATGCCCACGGATCTCACCGAGATCCAGCCGCTCGAAAGACGACTGGACACCCTTCTGCGGATCGATGCGGCCGGAGGTGACAGCTATCTGCTGGCCGTGGAGGCACAAGGGAAGAAGGACCGGGGGAAACCCGGCAGCTGGGCCTACTACGTGGCCCACCTCTACGCGAAGTACCGGCTTCCTCCGCTGCTCCTGGTGACCTGCCAGGACCGGTCGACCGCCGAGTGGGCGGCCGAGACGGTGGTCATCGGCCCCACGGCATGGCCGACGCTGTCGCTCCGCCCGTTGGTGCTCGGGCCGCACAACGTCCCCGTCTTCACCGATGTGGAGGCTGCCGCCAGGGACATCCCGCTCGCCACGCTCTCGGCCATCACACATGCCAAGGATCCGGATGCCGGTGCGATACTGAAGGCGCTGGTCGCTGCTCTGCAGACCGTTGACGACGATACGGCGATGATCTTCGCCGAACTCACGGAACTCGGCCTGGGCTCCGCTCCGGCCGCACAGATCTGGAGGGATCTGATGGCTGTCGACCTCTCTTTCTTCCGCTCGCAGACGTCCCAGCGGTTGCGTTCCGAGGGACGTTCCGAGGGACGTGCCGAGGGACGTGCCGAGGGACGTGCCGAGGACATCCTTCGGATCCTGTCCAAGCGGGGGGTCGCGGTGTCGGAGCAGGTGCGGCAGCGGATCGTCTCCTGTACCGATCTGGATGTGCTGAGCGACTGGCTCGACCGGTCGTTGACCGCCGAAGCAGCCGAGGACTTGTTCGCACAGGCCGGGGCCTGATTCCGGCTCGGCCGGGCCGAGGGCCGCTGCCCGGTCGGACAGCGGTCCGGGCAGGGGTTCGGAGGGTGTTTTGACCCGCGCAGGGGGGCGACGGTATTCTTCTGGTTTGTTATGCGTATTGGCTTGGTCGTTCTCACGCGAGGGGCCCTTACGCCGGTTCACCGGGCCGATGACCAGCGGCAGGCACTCGGGTTGCGTCCCCGCAGCGCCGCCAAGGCTGGTGTGATCGTCCGGGTGGCCTTGTCAGGACCCACTCACTGAAGAAGCGAAGGCTACGACCGTGCGTACGTACAGCCCCAAGCCCGGCGATGTGACGCGCCAGTGGCACATCATTGACGCGCAGGACATCGTCCTGGGTCGTCTGGCCACGACGGCTGCGAACCTCCTCCGCGGCAAGCACAAGGCGATCTACGCCCCCCACATGGACATGGGCGACTTCGTCATCATCATCAACGCCGACAAGGTTCACCTGTCCGGCAACAAGAAGACCCAGAAGATGGCGTACCGCCACTCCGGGTTCCCGGGTGGTCTCCGCTCCGTCCGTTACGACGAGCTGCTCGCCAAGAGCCCCGAGAAGGCCGTCGAGAAGGCCATCAAGGGCATGATCCCCAAGAACAGCCTGGGCCGTCAGATGCTCTCGAAGCTCAAGGTCTACGCGGGCGACCAGCACCCGCACGCTGCTCAGCAGCCGGTCCCGTTCGAGATCACCCAGGTCGCGCAGTAGTTCCGGCCTCCCCCTAAGACCAAAAGAAAGATCTGAGGAGAATCGTGGCCGAGACCACTGTTGAGAACCCCGTCGAGGGCACCGAGGGCGAAGAGGTTTTCGCCGAGGTGACCACCTTCGAGTCCGAGGTTCCCGTCGAGGGCGAGTACACCAGCGAGTCGCTGGCTTCCCGCTTCGGCGACCCGCAGCCCGCCGCCGGCCTTGGCCGTCGGAAGAACGCCATTGCCCGTGTCCGGATCGTTCCGGGCTCCGGCAAGTGGAAGATCAACGGTCGCACCCTTGAGGACTACTTCCCCAACAAGGTGCACCAGCAGGAAGTCAACGAGCCCTTCAAGGTGCTCGAGCTCGACAACCGCTACGACGTCATCGCCCGCATCTCGGGTGGCGGCGTCTCGGGTCAGGCCGGTGCCCTGCGCCTCGGTGTGGCCCGTGCGCTGAACGAGGCGGACGTGGACAACAACCGCGCCCCGCTGAAGAAGGCCGGCTTCCTCTCCCGCGACGACCGTGCGGTCGAGCGCAAGAAGGCCGGTCTCAAGAAGGCCCGTAAGGCCCCGCAGTACAGCAAGCGCTAAGTCGCCTGCTCACCCGCTGTACACGTTCGCCCCGGCGGCACACCTTGTGCTGTCGGGGCGTTCGTCTATGGGCATCCCTGGGCGTATAACGGCAAGAGACGTTCATACGCCTGCAGGCGCGGTGTGGTGTGGTGCCGCGCGGGGATGAGCGAGCCGCGTGGTGCTCGTCGGGTTGCTGTGTTGCGTTGGTTTGTCTCGCACCGTTCTGCGGGGCGATGCATTCGTTTGGTTTGTGATTTCGGAACATGTTCGGAGGACACCAGTGGGACGACTCTTCGGCACGGACGGTGTGCGCGGTGTCGCCAATGCGGATCTGACGGCTGAGCTGGCGCTCGGTCTGTCGGTCGCTGCGGCGCATGTGCTTGCCGAGGCGGGCACCTTCGAGGGGCATCGGCCGACCGCCGTGGTGGGGCGCGACCCACGTGCGTCCGGGGAGTTCCTGGAGGCGGCCGTCGTGGCGGGCCTCGCCAGCGCGGGCGTGGACGTCCTGCGAGTCGGTGTGCTGCCCACCCCTGCGGTGGCGTACCTCACCGGCGCGCTGGGCGCCGACCTCGGCGTGATGCTCTCCGCCAGCCACAACGCCATGCCGGACAACGGCATCAAGTTCTTCGCCCGTGGCGGTCACAAGCTCGCGGACGAGCTGGAGGACCGGATCGAGACGATCTACGAGCAGCACCGCACCGGTGAGCCGTGGGAGCGCCCGACCGGTGCCGGGGTGGGCCGGGTCACCGAGTACGCCGAGGGCTTCGACCAGTACATCGCGCACCTCGTCGCCGTCCTCCCCAACCGGCTCGACGGGCTGAAGGTCGTCCTCGACGAGGCGCACGGCGCGGCCTCCCGGGTCTCGCCCGAGGCCTTCGCGCGGGCCGGCGCCGAGGTGATCACGATCGGCGCCGCTCCGGACGGTCTGAACATCAACGACGGCTGCGGCTCCACCCATCTGGAGCTGCTGAAGGCCGCCGTCGTCACGCACGGTGCCGACCTCGGTATCGCGCACGACGGTGACGCCGACCGCTGCCTCGCCGTGGACGCCACGGGTGCGGAGGTCGACGGCGACCAGATCCTGGCCGTGCTCGCTCTCGCCCTGCGTGAGGTGGGGCAGCTGCGCAAGGACACCGTGGTCGGCACGGTCATGTCCAACCTCGGCTTCAAGATCGCGATGGAGCGGGAGGGCATCCAGCTCGTCCAGACCGCCGTCGGTGACCGGTACGTCCTGGAGTCGATGAAGGCCGAGGGCTACGCGCTGGGCGGTGAGCAGTCCGGCCATGTCATCGTCCTGGACCACGCCACCACCGGTGACGGCACCCTGACCGGCCTGCTGCTGGCGGCCCGGGTCGTCGCCACCGGCCGTACGCTCGCCGAGCTGGCCGGGGTCATGCAGCGCCTGCCCCAGCTGCTGATCAACGTCCCCGACGTCGACAAGTCCCGCGTCGGGACCTCCCCGGAGCTGGCCGACGCCGTCGCCGAGGCCGAGCGCGAGCTGGGCTCCACCGGGCGCGTGCTGCTGCGTCCGTCCGGCACGGAGCCGCTGGTGCGGGTCATGGTCGAGGCGGCCGACATCGACCAGGCGCGGGGGATCGCCGAGCGGCTCGCCGACGTGGTGAAGTCCGCACTCGGTTAGAACGTCTCGTTCGGATCAGGCCGGGGCGCGGATCCGGCCTGATCCAGCCGGGACCGCCGGGCGGCCTCCCTCCTGGGGGCGTCCGGCGCAGGCCGCGGTCAGAGCTTGCGCAGGGACAGTCGCTGGACCTTGTGGTCCGGGCCCTTGCGCAGCACCAGCGTGGCACGGCCCCGGGTGGGTGCGACGTTCTCCACCAGGTTGGGTTTGTTGATGGTCCGCCACATCGTCGCCGCGTACTCCATCGCCTCCGCCTCGGAGACCTGGGTGTACCTGCGGAAGTACGAGGACGGGTCCTGGAACGCCGTCTCACGCAGCTTGCGGAACCGGTCGAGATACCAGGTCTCGATGTCCTCGGTCCGCGCGTCCACGTACACACTGAAGTCGAAGTAGTCCGCGAGCCCGACCCTGGTGCGCCCGTCCTTGCCGGGCATCGCGGGCTGCAGCACGTTCAGGCCCTCGACGATCAGGATGTCGGGACGGCGTACGGTGAGCCGCTCGCCCGGCACGATGTCGTAGATCAGGTGCGAGTAGACGGGGGCCGTCACCTCGTCCTTGCCGGCCTTGATGTCGGCGACGAAACGGGTCAGGGCGCGGCGGTCGTACGACTCCGGGAACCCCTTGCGCGACATCAGCCCGCGGGAGCGGAGTTCGTCCATCGGCAGCAGGAACCCGTCCGTGGTCACGAGCTCGACGCGCGGGTGCTCCGGCCACCGGGCCAGCAGCGCCTGGAGGATGCGGGCGGTGGTGGACTTGCCGACCGCGACACTGCCCGCGACGCCTATGACGAACGGGGTGCCGCGCTGTGCGCCGTGCCCGTTGCCCGCGTCCCCGAGGAAGGTGTTCAGGGCGCCGCGCAGACCCGAGGTGGCCTGGACGTACAGGTTGAGGAGCCGGGAGAGCGGCAGGTAGACGTCGCGTACCTCGTCGAGGTCGATGACGTCCCCGAGTCCGCGCAGTTGCTCGACTTCCTCGGCGGTCAGCGGCAACGGGGTCTTGTCGCGCAGAGCGCTCCACTCGGCGCGCGACAGGTCGACGTACGGCGTCGCTGCGTGGTCGGCACGTCGGGGGGTGCTCCGTTGCGGCGAAGTGATCACGTGTTCATTGTTGCGGGAGTTTGAACGGAGTGGGGGGTGGGCTCGGTCACGTGGGGGAGGGCGGCGGGGCCGGTATCCGTATCCCTGCGGGGACCTTTCTCCTCCTCAGGCCTTGAGGGCCCGTGGGCCGGGGCCCTGCGGCTCGCGTTGCCCCGGGATGCGCGATGTCACTTGACGTCGACGTAGTCCCCGGCGGCCGTCGCTCCGCCTGTCGTGGCCGTCTCGCTGAAGGTCCAGCGCCAGTAGCCGTCCGCGGACGCCTTGACCGTCGTCTTCAGGGCGCCGGTGGAGCTCGCCTTGACGATCTTGATCGTGGAGTACGTGCTGGTGCCCGCCTTGCGGAACTGGAGCTTGGCCGACTTCCCGCTGTAACCGGTGTAGGCGTGCTTCACCCAGTCCGCGCGTGTCAGCTTGCCGGTCACGGTGAGCGTCTTGCCCTTGGTCACCGGCTCGGGCGAGGCGTTGACGGTCGCCCTCGCCGCGCGCTTGACCTGTGCCGTGCCGAGGCCGGTCAGGTACTCATGCTCGGGCTGCCCGTCCGTGCCCCAGAGGAGTGCGCTCGCGCCGATTTTCCACGTTGTGGCGTCGTTGTTCGAGTCCAGGGTGCGGCGCGGCTTGATGATCAGCTCACCCTCGCAGTTCGCGGCATGCGAACCGTCCTCGTAGCAGGTGTAGGAGGTCGTGTAGATGCCACCACCGTCGGCGCCCTTGCTCACGGTGGTGTCGTGGTAGAGGAAAGGGTCCCCGTCTGCATCGCCGAGGTCGTAACCCGAGGGCCAGTTCATGTGGAAGCTGATCGGGGGGAGCTTCTCCTCGGTGATGCCCACGATGATGGGCTTGCCCGAGTTCACGACCACTTTCGACACCGTGATCCCGGTGTCGGCGGCTTCCGCGGCCGGTACGTCGAGCGCCGCGAGGGCGAGCGCTCCCACGAGGACGGCCATGGTGCCGGGTCTGCCTGTGCGCATGTGCGGCCTTTCGTTGTCATGGGGTCAAGCCGCCGCAGGCTAACAGCAGTTGACCATGTGCGAGCCCCTGGCCCCCGGCTGTCGCGGCCGGCCTGGCCAGGTGCTTCGGCGGCGTGCGGGGCATTCCGGGACCGATGAGGGCGACCCGGGCGGCCGACGGTCCCGTCGGGTGCGGGGGTCGCCACGTGACGCTGCCCCTGCTGGGCTCGGTGCACCAGGGCGTGCCGTGGTCGGTCGTGCTCGAAGTGCGGAGTGCGGTTTACGGGAGCCGCGGCGGAGGGTGACCTTCCGGCGCGGCTGCGGCCGTCATCGCCCGGATGGACCCGGTGCGCGCCCGGCATGTGATTTCTGCCGTGGCGTGCCGCTTCTGCGACGATGCGAAAAAGCGGGGCGGGCGACCAGGAAGGGAACGGTATGTGCGGAATCGTCGGTTACGTCGGTGGGCAGTCGGCGCAGGACGTCGTCGTCGCGGGCCTCAAGCGCCTGGAGTACCGGGGCTACGACTCGGCGGGCATCGCCGTCCTCGCGGACGGCGGCCTGGCCGCCGCGAAGAAGGCCGGGAAGCTCGTCAACCTGGAGAAGACGCTGTCCGAGGCACCGCTCCCGACCGGGACCAGCGGGATCGGGCACACCCGCTGGGCCACCCACGGGGCGCCCACCGACGCCAATGCCCACCCGCACCTCGACAACGCGGGCCGCGTCGCCGTCGTGCACAACGGGATCATCGAGAACTTCGCCGTCCTGCGCGCCGAACTCGCCGAGCGCGGCCACGATCTGGCCTCCGAGACGGACACCGAGGTCGTCGCCCACCTGCTGGCCGAGGCGTTCTCGTCCTGCGCGGACCTCGCGGAGGCGATGCGGCAGGTGTGCCGGAGACTGGAGGGCGCCTTCACCCTCGTCGCCGTGCACGCGGACGCCCCCGACACAGTGGTCGGGGCCCGGCGCAACTCGCCGCTCGTGGTGGGGGTGGGGGAGGACGAGGCGTTCCTGGCCTCCGACGTGGCCGCGTTC
This sequence comes from Streptomyces sp. NPDC052052, assembly GCF_040680455.1. Taxonomy (NCBI): domain Bacteria; kingdom Bacillati; phylum Actinomycetota; class Actinomycetes; order Kitasatosporales; family Streptomycetaceae; genus Streptomyces; species Streptomyces sp. NPDC052052. The sequence goes on from NZ_JBFAWU010000013.1 coordinate 11,416, forward strand.
ATCGCGCACACCCGCTCCGCGATCGAGCTGGGGCAGGACCAGGTGGTGGAGCTGCGCCGGGAGGGCGTCAGCGTCACCGACTTCGACGGGCGCCCAGCCGATGTCCGCAGGTACCACGTGGACTGGGACGTCTCCGCCGCCGAGAAGGGTGGCCACGCCTCCTTCATGCTCAAGGAGATCGAGGAGCAGCCCAAGGCCGTCGCCGACACGCTCCTCGGCCGGATCGACGGCGCGGGCAGACTCCACCTCGACGAGGTGCGGATCTCCCCCGGCGAGCTCCGGGAGGTCGACAAGGTCGTCATCGTCGCCTGCGGCACCGCGTTCCACGCCGGGATGATCGCCAAGTACGCCATCGAGCACTGGACCCGGATCCCCTGCGAGACCGAGCTGGCCAGTGAGTTCCGCTACCGCGACCCGATCCTCGACCACCGCACCCTCGTCGTCGCGATCTCCCAGTCCGGCGAGACGATGGACACTCTGATGGCCCTGCGGCACGCCCGCGAACAGGGCGCGAAGGTCCTCGCCATCTGCAACACCAACGGTTCCACCATCCCGCGCGAGTCCGACGCCGTGCTCTACACGCACGCCGGGCCCGAGGTCGCCGTCGCCTCCACCAAGGCGTTCCTCACCCAGCTCGTCGCCTGCTACCTCGTCGCCCTCTACCTCGGACAGATCTGCGGCACGAAGTGGGGGGACGAGGTCCGCACGGTCGTCCGTCAGCTCTCAGCGATCTCCAGTGCGGTCGAACAGGTCCTGACGACCATGGAGCCCGTCCGCGCCCTCGCCCGTTCCCTGACCGGCCACGACACGGTGCTCTTCCTGGGCCGCCACGTCGGCTACCCGGTGGCCCTGGAGGGTGCGCTGAAGCTCAAGGAACTCGCGTACATGCACGCCGAGGGCTTCGCCGCCGGTGAGCTCAAGCACGGGCCGATCGCGCTCATCGAGGACGATCTGCCGGTCGTCGTGATCGTGCCCTCACCGCGCGGCCGGTCGGTGCTCCACGACAAGATCGTGTCGAACATCCAGGAGATCCGGGCCCGCGGCGCCCGCACCATCGTCATCGCCGAGGAGGGCGACGAGGCGGTCGTCCCGTACGCCGATCATCTGATCCGGATCCCGGTGACGCCTACGCTGCTTCAGCCGCTGGTGTCGACCGTGCCGTTGCAGGTGTTCGCCTGCGAACTGGCGACGGCCCGCGGCAACGAGGTGGACCAGCCGCGCAACCTGGCGAAGTCCGTGACCGTGGAGTAGCGAGCAGTGAGGGAACAGGCGTGATCATCGGGGTCGGAATCGATGTGGCCGAGATCGAACGGTTCGACGCGGCGCTGCAGCGCACGCCGCAGATGGCCGACCGGCTCTTTCTGAGGAGCGAACTGCTGCTGCCCGACGGCGAGCGGCGCGGTATCGCCTCGCTCGCCGCGCGGTTCGCCGCCAAGGAGGCCCTCGCCAAGGCGCTCGGCGCGCCGGCCGGACTGCTGTGGACGGACGCCGAGGTGTACGTCGAGGAGAGCGGGCAGCCCCGGCTCCGGGTGAGCGGCTCGGTCGCCGCCTGCGCGGACCGGCTGGGCGTACGGCACTGGCACGTGTCGCTCAGCCACGACGCGGGGGTGGCGTCGGCCGTGGTCATCGCGGAGGGTTGAGCACATGCGAACCGCGTACAGCGTGCAGACCGTACGGACCGCCGAGCAGGCCCTGATGGCCCGGCTGCCCGAGGGCGCCCTGATGCAGCGCGCCGCGGCGGGGCTCGCCGCCGCCTGCGCCGATGTGCTGCGCCGGCGCGGCCGGGTGTACGGGGCCCGGGTCGTCCTCCTCGTCGGCAGCGGCGACAACGGGGGCGACGCGCTGTACGCCGGAGCCCGGCTCGCCCGCCGCGGCGCGGGCGTGCGCGCCGTCCTCACCACACCGGGGCGCGCCCACGGCGCCGGACTCGCGGCGCTCCTCGCGGCGGGCGGACGCGTGACGGAGGGGGAGGCGGTGGCGGGCGCCTGGGGCGGGCACATCGACCTCGTCGTGGACGGGATCACCGGCATCGGCGGGCGGGGCGGGCTGCGCCCGGACGCCGCCGCACTGGTGCGGGACTTCCGGGCGACCGGTGCGTCCTTCGTCGCCGTCGACCTGCCCAGCGGGGTCGAGGCCGACTCGGGGGAGGTGCTCGGCGACGCGGTGTGCGCCGATGCGACCGTCACCTTCGGCACGTACAAGCCGGGGCTTCTCATCGATCCGGCCGCCGAGCTGGCGGGCGCCGTGCACCTCGTCGACATCGGGCTGGGGCCCGAGCTGCCCGGCGTCCCCGACCTGGAGGCGCTGCAGTATGCGGACGTCGCCGCGCTGCTGCCCGCCCCCGCAGCCGAGAGCGACAAGTACCGGCGGGGCGTCGTCGGCATCGTCGCCGGCTCGGAGCGATACCCGGGGGCGGCGGTGCTGGCCGTCTCCGGGGCCCTGCGGGGCGGCGCGGGGGCCGTGCGGTACGTCGGTCCGGGCGCCGGTGCGGTGATCGCCCGCCACCCGGAGACGCTGGTCCACGCGGGCCCGCCGCACAAGGCGGGGCGGGTGCAGGCATGGGTCGTCGGACCTGGCCTCGGCGACGGCACGGAGGCCGTCGAAGCGGTCCGAGACGTGCTGGCCGCGGACGTCCCGGTGCTCGTCGACGCGGACGGGCTGCGGCTGCTCGACACCGCCGTCGTCCGCGCGCGCACCGCGCCGACCGTCCTGACCCCGCACGCCGGGGAGGCCGCCGCACTGCTCGGCGTCCCGCGCGAGGACGTCGAGGCGGGGCGGCTGGCCGCCGTCCGGGAACTCGCCGCCCGGTTCCGTGCCACCGTCCTGCTCAAGGGGTCGACGACCCTGGTCGCCGCCCCCACCGGACCCACCCCCGTGCGGGTCAACCCGACCGGCACCTCCTGGCTGGCCACGGCCGGCAGCGGCGACGTCCTCTCGGGCCTGACCGGCTCCCTGCTCGCCGCCGGTCTCGCCCCGAGCGACGCCGCGTCCGTCGGCGCGTACCTGCACGGCCTGGCCGCCCGGCACGCCGCCGACGGCGCCCCCGTCGCCGCACAGGACGTCGCGGACGGGATCCCGGCGGCATGGCGGGACGTCCTGGCCTGAGCGATCCTGGGCCCAGGGGGCGGGTGACCCGGACCGAGCAGCCGAGTCGACAGGAGGGCCGACCGTGGGCAGCAGCCGAGGCAGCGACATTCGCGTACGCCGCGTGTACGACCCCCAGGAGGACGGCGACGGCACCCGGGTCCTGGTGGACCGGCTCTGGCCGCGTGGCGTGTCCAAGGACCGGGCCGCCATCGACACCTGGCTGAAGGACATCACCCCGTCGGACGAACTCCGTGCCTGGTACCACGAGGACCGCACCGGCACCCGCTACGACGACTTCGTCGACCGCTACCGCGCCGAGCTGGCCGACCCCGCACACGAGGCGGCCGTCGAGAAGCTCGTGGACCTGGTCCGCGGCGGCGACCCGGTGACGCTCGTCACAGCCGTCAAGGACGTCCCGCACAGCCATGTCCCGGTACTCGTCGACCATCTGGAACACGAACTGCGTGCGCACTGAGGCGGACCCGCGCGGCGCCGGCGGCCCGGGCACCGGACTTTTTCCGGCCCGCCGCCCGGGGGCCCGGTCGCACGTCGGTGAGAGACTGGGCGCGATGAATGAGACAGCGTCCTTGAGAGCCCGTGCCGAGATCGACCTCGCCGCATTGCGCGACAACGTGCGTGTACTGCGCGGGCGGGCGGGCGGCGCGCAACTCATGGCCGTCGTGAAGTCCGACGCGTACGGACACGGAGCGGTGCCCTGCGCCCGTGCCGCGCTGGAGGCCGGGGCGACCTGGCTGGGCACCGCGACGCCGCAGGAGGCGTTCGCGCTGCGGGCGGCCGGGATCGGCGGCCGGGTGATGTGCTGGCTGTGGACCCCGGGCGGCCCCTGGCGCGAGGCGATCGAGGCCGACGTCGATGTGTCGGTGAGCGGGATGTGGGCCCTGCGCGAGGTCGTCGCCGCGGCCACGGAGGCCGGCACCCCGGCCCGTGTCCACCTCAAGGCCGACACCGGCCTCGGGCGCAGCGGCTGCCAGCCGGCCGACTGGCCCGAGCTGGTCGCCGCCGCCCGCACCGCCGAGAAGGCGGGCACCCTCAGGATCACCGGCCTCTGGTCCCACTTCGCCTGCGCCGACGAGCCCGGCCACCCCTCCATCGCCGCCCAGCTCAACGTATTCCGGGACATGGTCGGGTACGCGGAGAAGGAGGGCGTGGACCCCGAGGTGCGGCACATCGCCAACTCCCCGGCACTGCTGACGCTCCCCGAGTCGCACTTCGACCTCGTACGGACCGGGATCGCGATGTACGGCATCTCGCCCAGCCCCGAGCTGGGCACCCCGGCGGACTTCGGGCTGCGTCCCGTCATGACGCTCGCCGCGTCGATCGCCCTCGTCAAGCGGGTGCCGGCCGGTCACGGGGTCAGCTACGGACACCACTACACGACCCCCGCCGAGACCACCCTGGGCCTGGTCCCGGTCGGCTACGCGGACGGCATCCCGCGCCACGCCTCCGGCCGTGCGCCGGTCCTGGTCGGCGGGGCGTGGCGGCGGATCGCGGGCCGGGTGGCCATGGACCAGTTCGTCGTCGACCTGGACGGGGACGAGATCGAGGTGGGAAGCGAGGCGGTGCTCTTCGGGCCGGGCGACCGCGGCGAGCCGAGCGCCGAGGACTGGGCGCAGGCCGCCGACACGATCGCGTACGAGATCGTCACCCGGATCGGCACCCGGGTACCGCGCGTCCATCTGCATGGCACCCCGGCCGAGTCCTGACCGATCAGCCGCCCTGGCCAGGCACGATCTGAGCGGGACCGGAACGCACCAGCCCTGACCTGACGGACACGACCGAGGAGGAGTGCGGCACGGTGAGCGAGTTCAGCGCGGGGGACGCGGTGACGGACGCCGCCACAACGGTCGGCTGGCGCCGGGCGGGGGTCGCCGGAGCCGCCATGGGCGTGATCGCCGCAGGGGCCGCCGCCGGTGTCGCGGTCGAGCGGCTGACCGTGGGCCGGGGCATGCGCAGGAAGGCCAGGCTGGCGCTGGACACCTCGGGGCCGTACGGATCGCTGCGCGGGCTGCCCGGCCGGGCCGCGGCCGACGACGGCACCGAGCTGTACTACGAGATCGACGAGGTCGAACCGGACGGGGCCGCAGTGGCCGCCGCGGCCGGCGGGAGCCCCGCCGCCGGTTCCGGCACCCGCCGCCGCCGGCTCTTCGGCAGCAAGGCGCCGGGGCCGGTCACCGTCGTCTTCAGCCACGGCTACTGCCTCAACCAGGACTCCTGGCACTTCCAGCGGGCGGCGCTGCGCGGTCTGGTCCGTACCGTCCACTGGGACCAGCGCAGCCACGGCCGCTCCGAGCGGGGCCGGGCCCAGGCGGACGGGACCACGGTGGGCATCGATCAGCTCGGCCGCGATCTGAAGGCCGTCATCGACGCGGCCGCCCCGGAAGGGCGGCTGGTGCTGGTCGGGCACTCGATGGGCGGCATGACGATGATGGCACTCGCCGAGCAGTACCCGCAGCTCATCCGGGACCGGGTCGCCGCGGTGGCCTTCGTCGGCACGTCGAGCGGGAAGCTCGCCGAGGTCAGCTTCGGGCTGCCGATCGCGGGCGTCAACGCGGTGCGGCGGGTGCTGCCCGGGGTGCTCAGGGCGCTCGGCTCCCAGGCCGAGCTGGTGGAACGGGGCCGTCGCGCGACCGCCGATCTCTTCGCCGGGCTGATCAAGCGGTACTCGTTCGGGTCGCGGGACGTGGACCCGGCGGTCGAGAGGTTCGCCGAGCGGCTGATCGAATCCACCCCGATCGACGTGGTCGCCGAGTTCTACCCGGCCTTCACCGACCACGACAAGAGCCACGTCGTGCCCGCCTTCCGGGACGTACCGGTGCTGATCCTGGCGGGCGACAAGGACCTGGTGACGCCCAGCTCGCACAGCGAGACCATGGCCGATCAGCTCCCGGAGGCGGAGCTGGTCATCGTGCCCGACGCCGGCCATCTGGTGATGCTGGAACACCCGGAGACGGTGACGGACCGGCTGGCGGACCTCCTGGTACGTGTCGGTGCGGTGCCGGCAGAGACTAACGTTGGCGGGCATGGAAGCACCGCACAACAGCCCGACGGCTGAAGCAGCCGAGGGCGCCGAACCGGACACCGTCACCGTGAGCCTGGCCGTCGAGTCCCCCGAACAGATGCAGGCGCTCGGCCGCCGGATCGCCGAGGTGCTGCGCCCCGGCGACCTCGTGATGCTCTCCGGGGAGCTCGGGGCCGGAAAGACGACGCTGACCCGGGGGCTCGGCGAGGGCCTCGGGGTGCGGGGTGCCGTCACCTCTCCCACCTTCGTGATCGCCCGGGTCCACCCGTCGCTGACCGGTGGTCCCGCACTGGTCCATGTCGACGCTTACCGCCTGGGCGGCGGGCTCGACGAGATGGAGGACCTGGACCTCGACGTGTCGCTGCCCGAGTCGGTGGTGGTCGTGGAGTGGGGCGACGGCAAGGTCGAGGAACTGTCGGAGGACCGGTTGCAGGTACTGATCCACCGGGCGGTCGGCGACACGGACGACGAGCGGCGCTCGGTGACCCTGGTCGGCATCGGGGCCCGCTGGGCGGGGCTGCGGGAGGCCGCCGGGGCGCTGGAGGGCTGATCGGGCCTGCTGTGCGGCCCCGGCTCAGGAAGGCCGTTCCCGACAGACTGTCGGCAAATTGTTGCGCCCGGCGGTGCGGGCGTGTTCACATGGATGACGAGAGCCGGTAAGGGCTGCCTTACCGCGCCTTCCACCGAGCCTCGGGAGGCATCCATGCCGACGTCCGTCGAACGTGAAGTGCCGCCGCCCTCGATGCGCGACCTGCTGGCGGCCTGCGCCGCCGCCACAGCGGTCTCGACACCACCCCAGCCGTCCGCGGACCGGGCCCCGGACGCCGCAACGGACCCGGACACCGCAGAGGACTCGGACGGGGACCCGGACACACAAGCCGTCGTGCCGGCCCCGGGACGCCGGGCGGGCTGATCCGGACGAAAGGCCCTACGGGACGACGACCACGGTCGTGCGGACCGTGGCGAACTCCCACATCGCGTCCCCGTCGGCCCGGGACATCCGCACCCCACCCGTCCGCAGCGACGGATCCGGGCTCTTCATCGAGCCGTCCACCGCCGCGCTGAATCCGACGGCGGCGCCCTCCGCCATCGCGAACCGCACCACGTGCTCGATCATCACGCCGTCCGAGCCCCTGGTGGCGGGCTCCGAGCGCGTGCCCACCTGGTACGTCCCGGCCTCCGGGCTCAGCGCGCTCGGCATGACCCCGAAGGTCCGGGTCACCTTGCCGTCCGCGTCGACGAGCCACACCTGCCGGGCCTTCAGGGCGTACACCACGCGCTTGCCGTTGCCGGAAGCGGCCGGGAGCGCGGGCGGGCTGTTCTTCTTCTTGTCCTTCGGCTTGCCGTGACCGGTGGCGGGGGAGCTGCTGGCGGCGGGGGAGCTGTCGGAGGCGCCGGGCCGGGGAACGGCGACGGAATCGGGAGCGTTCGCCGATGCCTGGTAGGCCAGGAAACCGATCACGGCGAGAGCCGCCGCGGTGAGCCCGGCCACGATTCCCGAGCTGCCCCTAGCCACCGTGCGCGCCCCTTTCGCTCCCGTATGTCGTACAAGCGTTTACGTCGTTACGTCGTATCTCACGCGTGTACATGGTGACGTTAGCAGCCGGGGCCGGTCGCACCCGGACGCCGTACGGGACGTCATGCCCCGCAGCGGGAGCCGTAGGCTGTTTAGGTGCTCTTGCTCGCCATGGATACCGCCACCCCCGCCGTCACCGTCGCCCTGCACGACGGAACCTCCGTCGTCGCCGAGTCCGGCCAGGTCGACGCCCGCAAGCACGGGGAGCTGCTGCTGCCCGCCGTCCACCGGGTCCTCGCCGAGGCCGGGACGGACCTGGGTGCCGTGACGGACGTGGTCGTGGGCGTCGGCCCCGGGCCGTACACCGGGCTGCGGGTCGGCCTGGTCACGGCCGCGACCTTCGGCTCCGCCCTCGCCGTACCCGTGCACGGTCTGTGCACCCTGGACGGTCTCGCGTACGCCGCCGGGCAGGACGGCCTCCAGGGCCCGTTCGCCGTCGCGACGGACGCCCGTCGCAAGGAGGTGTACTGGGCGCGCTACGAGGACTTCCGCACCCCCGCCACGGGGCCCGCGGTCGACCGGCCCGCCGACATCGCCGATCAGCTCGCCGGGCTCCCCGTCGTCGGCGCGGGCGCGGTGCTCTACCCGGAGGCGTTCCCGGACGCCCGGGGCCCCGAGCACGTCAGCGCCGGTGCGCTGGCGGCCCTCGCCGCCGAGCGCCTCTCCGCGGGCGCGGAACTGCTGCCGCCGCAGCCGCTCTACCTGCGCAGGCCCGACGCCCAGGTTCCGAAGAACTACAAGGTGGTCACGCCGAAGTGACGAGCGCCACTGCCGTTCTGCGCGAGATGCGCTGGTGGGACATCGACCCGGTGCTGGAACTCGAACACGAGCTGTTCCCGGACGACGCCTGGTCGGCCGGCATGTTCTGGTCCGAGCTGGCGCACTCCCGCGGTGCGCAGGCCACCCGCCGCTACGTCGTCGCGGAGGACCCCGGCACCGACCGCATCGTCGGCTACGCCGGTCTCGCCGCGGCCGGTGATCTCGCCGACGTCCAGACGATCGGCGTCACCCGCGACCACTGGGGCGGCGGGCTCGGCTCCGAACTCCTCACCGATCTGCTGAAGCACGCCACGGACTTCGAGTGCGCCGAGGTGCTCCTCGAAGTCCGCGTCGACAACACCCGGGCGCAGAAGCTGTACGAACGCTTCGGCTTCGAACCGATCGGCTTCCGCCGCGGCTACTACCAGCCGGGCAATGTCGACGCCCTCGTCATGCGTCTTCACCTGCACGAAGAAGTACCAGAGCACGTACCCGAGCCCGGACCGGAGCTCGTACAGGAAACAGGGACTGACTGATGGCTGACGAACCCCTCGTACTCGGCATCGAGACCTCCTGCGACGAGACCGGCGTCGGCATCGTCCGCGGCACGACGCTGCTGGCCGACGCCGTCGCGTCCAGTGTGGACACCCACGCCCGCTTCGGCGGCGTCGTTCCGGAGATCGCCTCCCGCGCGCACCTGGAGGCGATGGTCCCCACCATCGAGCGTGCCCTGAAGCAGGCCGGGATCAGCGCCCGCGACCTCGACGGCATCTCCGTCACCGCCGGTCCCGGGCTCGCGGGCGCGCTGCTGGTCGGCGTCTCGGCCGCGAAGGCGTACGCGTACGCGCTGGGCAAGCCGCTCTACGGGGTGAACCACCTCGCCTCGCACATCTGCGTCGACCAGCTGGAGCACGGCCCGCTGCCCGAGCCCACGATGGCGCTGCTGGTCAGCGGCGGCCACTCCTCGCTGCTGCTCGCGCCCGACATCACCAACGACGTGCGGCCGCTCGGCGCGACCATCGACGACGCCGCCGGTGAGGCCTTCGACAAGATCGCCCGGGTGCTGGACCTCGGCTTCCCCGGAGGCCCGGTCATCGACCGGCTGGCCAGGGAGGGCGACCCGGGGGCGATCGCGTTCCCGCGCGGTCTGAGCGGCTCGCGCGACCCCGCGTACGACTTCTCCTTCTCCGGACTGAAGACCTCGGTGGCCCGCTGGATCGAGGCCAGGCGCGCCGCGGGCGAGGAGGTGCCGGTACGGGACGTGGCGGCGTCCTTCCAGGAGGCCGTGGTGGACGTGCTCACCCGGAAGGCCGTCCGGGCCTGCAAGGACGAGGGCGTCGACCATCTGATGATCGGCGGCGGTGTCGCGGCCAACTCGCGGCTGCGGGCGCTGGCCCAGGAGCGGTGCGAGCGGGCCGGGATCCGGCTGCGGGTGCCGCGGCCGGGGCTGTGCACGGACAACGGGGCGATGGTCGCGGCGCTGGGCGCGGAGATGGTGGCCCGGGGCAGGGCGGCCTCGGACCTGGAGCTGTCCGCGGACTCGTCGCTGCCGGTCACCGACCCGCACGTGCCGGGGGCCCACGGGCACACCCACGGCCACGACCATGTGCACGAGATCAGCAAGGACAACCTCTACTCATGAGTGGCACGACCGTCGCGCTGATGTGGGAGGCCCGCGCCACCGCCGGGCGGGGCCGCGAACTCCTGGAGTGGGCACGGGCCCGGTCGGTCGAGCTGGCCCGTGAGCCGCTGCGCCGGGAGCTGCTGCGTGCCCCGCAGGACCGGGTCCTGGTCATCACCTGGTGGGCGGCGGCTTACGGCGACGAACTGCCCGAACTCCCCGAGCCCGCAGCGGAGTTGATCACCCGCCCGGTGCACCGCTGGCGCTTCGAGTCGCTGGAGGCCGCCGAGTCCCCCGCCTGAGGCGGGCATGGTCGTTCCCGGCCGGCCGGGACGCACACCGCCGACGCTTGCCTGCCGCACCTATCCTGACCTGACACACGAGTAGGGGAGGAGCGTCGCATGGCGTGGTACTGGTGGGTGCTCATCGTCTTCTGGACGGGCGGCTTCGGATGGGCGGTCGACAACGTCCGTACCGCACTGCGCAATCGGCACACCCGGAAGCTGGAGCTGCTGGAGGCGTCCAAGCAGGAACGCCTCGCCGTCGAGGCGGCGCAGAAGCCGCCGGAGCCGGTCTGCGGCTGCACGCACCACCTCGCCAAGCACGACAAGCAGGGCAGGTGCCATGAGCGGGTCGAGGTCCCGACGGCCTGGGACGAGACCAAGAAGCCGGTCCGCTTCGAGGCGGGGCAGTGCAACTGCCAGCAGTACGTGGGTCCTCAGCCGCTCTCGCAGGTGTACGCCGAGGACCTGACCGACCGGGCCTGACGCCCGCCCCGGCCCCGCCCTCAGGCGGGGCCGGTCAGCGGACGGCCGATCAGCATCGTCGGGGCTCCGGCCACCCGGGTCAGGAAGACCGTGGCGGAGTTCGGCCCCTGGAGCTTCATGCGGCGGCGCAACTCCTCCGGTTCGACGGCCGATCCGCGCTTCTTCACCGTCAGGACGCCGACCTCCCGCTCCCGCAGCAGCGCCTTCAGCTTCTTCATGTGGAAGGGCAGTTGGTCGGTGATCTCGTACCCGGTGGTGTACGGGGAGTCGTACGGCTCATCGCCCGTGACGTACGCGATGGTCTCGTCGATCAGCCGGCCGTCGCACCGGGCCACGATGTCGGCGACCAGATGGGCGCGGATGACGGCGCCGTCCGGCTCGTACAGATAGGGGCCGACCGGGCCGACTGGCGGGGCGGGCAGCGAGGCCCCGGACCACAGGGTGGCGCGGGCCGGAAGCACGGTGGCGCGGTACGAACCGGCCGCGAAGCCCTCGCCGAACCAGAGCACCGCCTCCTTCACGTCTCCGCCGTCCGAGATCCACTCCGCCTCCGCCTGCGCCGGGATCGCCTCGTGCGGGATGCCGGGAGCGATCTTCAGTGCGGCGCGAGGGGCCTTGAGCGCGGCGCCGGTCGCCCAGGAGAGCGGAGGCGAGTACGCCTCGGGGTCGAAGATCCTGCCCCTGCCGCCGCGCCGGGCCGGGTCGACGAACACCGCGTCGTACGGCGCGGTGTCGATCCCGGTGACGTCGGCGCACCGCACCTCGATCAGGTCGTCCAGGCCGAGCGCGGCGGCGTTGGCACGGGCCACCTCGGCGGTCAGCGGGTCGCGGTCGACCGCGAGGACACGGATGCCCGCCCGGGCGAGCGCGATCGCGTCGCCCCCGATCCCGCAGCACAGGTCGGCGACGCTCCGTACGCCGCCCGCCTCCACGAAACGCCGCGCGCGGTGGGTGGCCACCGAGGCGCGGGTCGCCTGCTCGACGCCGTTCGGCGTGAAGAACATCCGGTACGCGTCCTCCGCACCGAACTTCGCCACCGCCCGCTGCCGCAGCCGCGCCTGGCCGAGGGCCGCCGAGACCAGCGGGGCCGGATGGGAGCGGCGCAGCCGGGTGGCGGTGGCGAGCTCCTGGGCGGGGTCGTACGACCGCAGCCCGTCCAGGAGCTCCGCGCCCTCGGGGGTGCGCAGGGCGAGGAAGGCGGCGAGCGGGTCGTCGGCGTCGGGCCGGTCGTTCGGGGCGAAGGCGTTCACCTGCCCCATTGTGAGCCAGCCGGGTTGACCGGCGGACCCGGTGGCGGTGTCGGGCCGGGGCGCCGGTTCCGTGCTGGCAGGATGCGACGCCATGCAACTAGTACGACAAAAGGAAAAATTAACCATGAAAGGGAGTGAGGCGGGCGCCCGGGAACGCGGCGGCGGGCGGGGCCCCGGCAGGCATCGGTGCGCCTGCGCGGTCCTGGCCGCACTCCTGACCGCCGCCGTCTGTTCCGGCTGCGCCTCCGGAGCCGATGGCGCCGACGGGCACCCGGCCCCGCCCGCGGCGGGCCCACCGGGGGCCCCCGCGCCCGGGGCGGGCCTCGGACAGTGGGCCGGCCAGGGCCGTGCCCCCGCCGTGGCCCGTGAGAACGCGCGGTTCAGTCCGGCCGTACGGGCCGCCCTCGCCAAGAAGTGGGGGCTGGCGAGCCCTCCGCTGATCGCGCCCCCGCCGCCCGCCGTGAAGCCGCGGATCACCACCCGCGAGGGGTTCGAGGCCGGCGACGACGACTCGCTGCCCCCGGTCTTCACCACCGTCCCGACCAAGAACCGCGTCGTCTTCCTGACGATGGACGGCGGGGCCGAGAAGGACCCCGAACTGCTGCAGATGATGGACGAACTGGACATCCCGTACAGCGCGTTCCTCAGTGACCGCCTGGTGGGTGACACCTACGGGTACTTCCTGGAGATGCAGCGGCTGGGCGTCGCCGTCAACAACCACACGCTCGGGCAGTCCGATCTGACCGGCCTCTCGTACGACGAGCAGAAGAGCGAGATCTGCGGACAGCAGGCCGTCATCAAGGAACAGTTCGGACCGCGACCCACCCTCTTCCGTCCTCCGTACGGCCACTACGACGAGGACACCCTCCGCGCCGCGAAGTCCTGCGGCATCAAGGCCGTGCCGCTGTGGAACGCGGAGGCGTTCCCGGACCGCATGGAATGGCGCGAGGCGGATCATGAACTGCACCCCGGCGACATCATCCGGACGCACTTCCGGGGACGGGCGGAGTGGGGTGGCAGCATGGCCGATCTGGTCCGGGCGGTCATGAAGACCGTCACGGACCAGGGGTATGCGGTGGCCCGGCTGGAGGACTACGTATGACCAGGGCGCACAGACTGCTCGCCGGACTGCTGACGGTCGGTGCGCTGCTGACCGCGACCGCCGGATGCGCGCCCGTGGACCCGATCGAACGGCTGGGCCGCAAGGCCGCGCAGAAGGTGGCCCGCCCGCATCCGGCACCCGCGGCCGGCCCGCAGGCGCGCCCGCACGGCGATCACGGGGAGCCCGGGGCGCCGGCCGCCACCGCCTGTCCTCAGCTGCCGGAGTCCCGGCACTCCCGGTCGTCGCCGCCGCTGCGGCATGGGTGGCCGGACTGGAAGGGCTCGACCGTGGGGACGGGGGCCGGCCGCGGGTGCGACCGGCGGTAGTCCTCCAGCCCGATCTGCACCGTGGCCCCGCAGAGCACGAGTGCGGCCAGGATCTGGAGCGCGCCGGCCCAGGGCCACCGCGAGCGGATCAGCACCATGGCGAACAGGCAGGCCACCGCGGTGAACCCGCCGAAGACGAGGACGGGTGTCCAGTCCATCGGCGGTGGCCCCGTCAGCTCCTGGCCACTGGGGCCCCACCGCGAGAAGGCCAGGGAGAAGGCGGCGAGCGCGCAGATCAGCCCCTCCACGACCAGCAGCAGCAGACCCAGCAGCACGTCGAGGCAGCCGTTGACGGGGCGAGCGGAGCGCGGTGCCGACGACGGGGGATCCGGAAGCGGGTTCGACGGCTGGTGCCGAGGTTCGAGCATGGGCCCCAGGGTCGTACGGAACCGTGCGGTCCGTCCCCGCGTCGCATTCAGGGTGCCCGGACCGTTGCGCGGTCGCGTCCGGACCGTTGCCGTCCCACAGTGCCCGGGGCCCGTGCTGCCGCGGCGTCACGAACGTGGTGCCGTCCGGACCGTTGGACGGAACGGGCACCCGTCGCCGACCGGGTGGGGGAGCCCGTACGGCGCCACGACGGGCTGAATTGGCACTCCGCTTGACCGAGTGCTAATCGCGGTCATAGTCTCGGTGCTGGCACTCACCACAGGAGAGTGCCAGCAGTTCAGTGCGACTGGCAGGTCCGGCACCCGCGACGACGGATCGACCTGGTCGCCACACCAAGACTCCTGACCCCGTGAGATCTCCGAAGGGGGAGACCGGATCGTGTCGACCGCCAGCACCAAGGTTGCGATCAAGCCGCTCGAGGACCGCATTGTGGTCCAGCCGCTCGACGCCGAGCAGACCACGGCTTCCGGCCTGGTCATTCCGGACACCGCCAAGGAGAAGCCCCAGGAGGGCGTCGTCCTGGCCGTGGGCCCGGGTCGCTTCGAGAACGGCGAGCGCCTTCCGCTCGACGTCAAGACCGGCGACGTCGTGCTCTACAGCAAGTACGGCGGCACCGAGGTGAAGTACAACGGCGAGGAGTACCTCGTCCTCTCGGCTCGCGACGTGCTCGCGATCGTCGAGAAGTAATTCACCCACGTTTGCTTCTGTTCTGCGCCCCTGGCCCCCTGCGAACAACCAGCCGGGCGGTCGGGGGCGCAGTACGTCTGAGAGGAAAGCTCAGCTGCCATGGCGAAGATTCTGAAGTTCGACGAGGACGCCCGTCGCGCCCTTGAGCGCGGCGTCAACAAGCTGGCCGACACGGTCAAGGTGACGATCGGCCCCAAGGGCCGCAACGTCGTCATCGACAAGAAGTTCGGTGCTCCCACCATCACCAACGACGGTGTCACTATCGCGCGCGAGGTCGAGCTCGACGACCCGTACGAGAACCTCGGTGCCCAGCTGGTGAAGGAGGTGGCGACCAAGACCAACGACATCGCGGGTGACGGTACGACCACCGCCACCGTGCTGGCCCAGGCGCTCGTCCGCGAGGGTCTGCGCAACGTCGCCGCGGGCGCTTCCCCGGCAGCCCTGAAGAAGGGCATCGACGCTGCGGTCAAGGCCGTGTCCGAGGAGCTCCACGCGACCGCCCGCCCGATCGACGACAAGGCCGACATCGCCGCCGTGGCCGCGCTCTCCGCGCAGGACCCGCAGGTCGGCGAGCTCATCGCGGACGCGATGGACAAGGTCGGCAAGGACGGCGTCATCACCGTCGAGGAGTCCAACACCTTCGGTCTGGACCTCGACTTCACCGAGGGCATGGCCTTCGACAAGGGCTACCTGTCCCCGTACATGGTGACCGACCAGGAGCGTATGGAGGCCGTCCTCGACGACCCGTACATCCTGATCCACCAGGGCAAGATCGGCGCGATCCAGGAGCTCCTCCCGCTGCTGGAGAAGGTCATCCAGGCCGGTGGCTCCAAGCCGCTGCTGATCATCGCCGAGGACGTCGAGGGCGAGGCGCTGTCGACCCTCGTCGTCAACAAGATCCGTGGCACCTTCAACGCCGTCGCGGTGAAGGCCCCGGGCTTCGGTGACCGCCGCAAGGCCATGCTCGGCGACATCGCCACCCTCACCGGTGCGACCGTCATCGCCGAGGAGGTCGGCCTCAAGCTCGACCAGGCCGGTCTGGACGTCCTGGGCACCGCCCGCCGCGTCACCGTCTCCAAGGACGACACCACGATCGTGGACGGCGGCGGCGAGCCCGGCGACGTCAAGGGCCGGGTCAACCAGATCAAGGCCGAGATCGAGGCCACGGACTCCGACTGGGACCGCGAGAAGCTCCAGGAGCGCCTCGCTAAGCTGGCCGGCGGCGTGTGCGTGATCCGCGTCGGTGCCGCCACCGAGGTGGAGCTCAAGGAGAAGAAGCACCGTCTGGAGGACGCCATCTCCGCGACCCGCGCCGCGGTCGAGGAGGGCATCGTCTCCGGTGGTGGCTCCGCTCTGGTCCACGCCGTCAAGGTCCTGGAGGGCAACCTCGACAAGACCGGCGACGAGGCCACCGGTGTCGCGGTCGTGCGCCGCGCCGCTGTCGAGCCGCTGCGCTGGATCGCCGAGAACGCCGGCCTCGAGGGTTACGTCATCACCTCGAAGGTCTCCGACCTCGACAAGGGCCAGGGCTTCAACGCCGCGACCGGCGAGTACGGCGACCTGGTGAAGGCCGGCGTCATCGACCCGGTCAAGGTCACCCGCTCCGCGCTGGAGAACGCCGCGTCCATCGCGTCGCTGCTGCTCACGACCGAGACCCTGGTCGTCGAGAAGCCGGCCGAGGAAGAGGCCGAAGCCGCCCACGGCGGCCACGGCCACGCGCACTGACGCCAGTCAGCGGCTCCGGCTGAACCGCTGAGCCACCGAGGCCCGGTACCCCGTCGCGGGGTACCGGGCCTCGGCACGTGCTGCCGTGCGTGGGGGAGTGCGGCGACCGCCCGCTCACCGAGGTCCGTAGGTGCGGCCCGCCTTGGAGCTGACCCCGCCGAGCAGGCCGCGCGGCGTCAGTTTCACGAGTCCCATCAACGCCTTGTACCGCGGATCCGGGATCGAGACCGACCTTCCGCGGGCCAGGTCCGCCAGCGCCGCCGACACCAGCTTGTCCGCGTCCAGCCACATCCACCCCGGGATGTTGCCGGTCCCCATCCCGGCCCGCTCGTGGAACTCGGTCCGGACGAAGCCGGGGCACAGGGCCATCAGCCGCACCCCCGAACCCGCCAGGTCCTTCGCCGCGCCCTGGGTGAACTGCACGACCCACGCCTTGGACGCGCCGTACGTCCCGCGCGGCAGGAACGCGGCCACCGAGGCGACGTTGACGACCCCGCCCCGGCCCCGCTCCCGCATCCCGGCCGCCGCCGCCGAGGTCAGCCGGAGGACCGCCTCGCAGTGCACCTTCAGCATCCTCAGCTCATCGGCCATGGATACCTCCAGATAGCGCCCCTTGTTGCCGAACCCGGCGTTGTTGACCAGCAGGTCGACCGGGTGCCGACGGTCCGTCAACCGGTCCTCGACCGCGGCGATCCCCTTGTCCTCGGACAGGTCGGCCGTCAGCACCTCGGCCTCGATGCCGTGCCGGTCGTGCAGCTCGGTGGCCTGCTCGCGCAGCCGCTCGGTGTCGCGGGCCACCAGCACCAGGTTGTGCCCGTCGGCCGCGAGCCGCCGCGCGAACGCGGCTCCGATCCCCGCGGTCGCGCCCGTAATCAGTGCAGTCGTCATACGCGGCACGGTAGTGCCTGTCCGGCGCACCGTGATCAGTTGTCCGCGGACTGCGTCGCCACATACTTCAGAGCGGCACGGAGCGTCTCGGGATGCAGCGCGTCCCCGGCCGCGAGCATCCTCGGCAGCAGGTCCCGGCGGGTCGTCGAGGCCAGGAAGTCCAGTTCCACGGTGACGTCGTGTTCGGGCCGGTGCACGATCTCGACCGGGTCGCCGGCGCGGATCTCGCCCGGCACGATCACGCGCAGATAGGCACCCGGCGCGGCCGCCTGAGTGAACCGCTTCACCCAGCGCTTCTCGTCGAGATGGCCGGCGAACGTACGGCACGGGATCCGGCTGGACGTGACCTCCAGGACCAGATCCGCGCCGATCCGCCAGCGCTCGCCTATCTTCGCGCCGCTCACGTCCAGACCGCTGGTCGTCAGGTTCTCCCCGAACGCGCCATTGGCCAGCGGACGGCCGAGCTCCCGCTCCCAGACGTCCAGTTCCTCGCGGGCGAAGGCGTACACGGCCTGATCGGAGCCGCCGTGATGGCGCAGATCGCACACCGCGTCCCCGGCCAGCCCACTGCCGCCGGTTCCCTTGGGGCCCGGGTCGGCGACGTGCACGGGGCCGTCGGCCGGCCGCTTGTCGATCCCTGTCGCACCACCGGGGGCGTCGGTGTACGCGACGGCCTTCGGCCGTCCCACGTTCACGGTCAGCAGCTTCATCGGCTTCATCGGCTCCGTGGGCTTCGTCGGCTTCGTCGGCTTCATGCGGAGAACGCTAACCACCACACCGCCAAAGGTGCACCCAGATATTTCACACCCTCCCCAAGGTTCTCTTATGGTTGGGGTGTGATCGAAGCACGCCATCTCCGTGTCCTGCGCGCCGTGGCCGCCACCGGCTCGTTCTCCGCCGCCGCCCGCGAACTGGGCTGCACCCAGCCCGCGGTGAGCCAGCAGATGAAGGCGCTGGAAGCCTCCGCCGGGACCACACTGCTGATCCGTACGGGCCGCGAGATGCGGCTGACTCAGGCGGGCGAGGCCCTCGTCCGGCACGCCTCCGGCATCCTCGCCGGGCTCACCGCCGCCGAGGAGGAGGTCGCCGCGATCGCCGGGCTGCGGGCGGGCCGGGTCCGGCTCGTCTCGTTCCCCAGCGGCAGCTCCACGCTGGTTCCCGGGGCCCTCGCGGCGCTGCGCGCGGCCCACCCCGGCACCCAGGTCTCCCTGGTCGAGGCCGAGCCGCCGCGCTCGGTCGAGATGCTGCGCGAGGGCGACTGCGACATCGCGCTGGCGTTCCGCTACGGGACCTCCGGCGCGGAGTGGGACGACCTGGTCGTGCGCCCGCTGCTCACCGACCGCCTGATCGGCCTGGTCCCCGAGGGGCACCGGCTCGCCGGGGCGGATGCGGTCGGGATCGCCGAGCTGGCCGGCGAGTCGTGGATCGCGGGCTGTCCGCGCTGCCGCCGCCAGCTGGTGGAGGTCTGCGAGGAATCCGGTTTCACGCCACGCATCGACTTCGCCACCGACGACTACCCGGCGGTGATCGGCCTGGTCGGGGCCGGGCTGGGCGTGGCCGTGCTGCCGGAGCTGGCGATCGAGTCGGTACGTCCCAAGGGGGCCCGCACCGTGCAGGTGGAACCGGCCGTCGAGCGCGAGATCGTCGCCCTGACCCTGCCCGACCTGGCCCGGGTGCCGGCGGTCGCGGCCACGCTGGAGCGGCTGTCCGTGGCGGCCGACCGCTGAGGCGGGCCTGCCTGTGTCCCGGCCGCCCTCGGTGGCCGGGTGGGGTGCAGAAACGTTTTTCTGTTGGCTTGGCGGGACGGCGGGATCAGCCGTGCCCGGACGGGGACGGAAGGGCCGTCGGCGCGGCCGCCGTGATCAGCCGGTTGCGGGCCCGTCCCATGAGCTCCTCGCGTTCGTCCTCGGTGAGTCCGCCCCACACTCCGTAGGGTTCGCGCACCGCCAGTGCGTGTGCTGCGCACTCGGCGCGTACCGGGCATCGCATGCAGACCTCTTTTGCCGAGTTCTCGCGGGCGCTCCGGGCTGCCCCGCGTTCACCCTCCGGGTGGAAGAACAGCGAGCTGTCGACCCCGCGGCAGGCCGCCAGCAGTTGCCAGTCCCACAGATCGGCGTTGGGTCCGGGAAGGCGGGAGAAATCTGCCATTGCTTGTCCCCTCGAAACCGTGCTGAGTCGGAATCGTCGTTGTCGTCCGTTTTGACCGTGCCCATGACATCTGCATCTACGGTGTAAGTAGATGTAAATATGACTGATTGCGAATCTAGTCACAGACACCAGCAAAAGGGAAGAAAACCCGCCAAATGGGGCATATCTTCATGAGGATTTTTCGGTTGACCGTTGGACGATCTGCGTCGCTCTCCTGTGTGCGTGATCCCTCACGTAGAGTGCCGAACCCGGCCGTCCGACCCGTAACTCTTTCGAGTGACCGTCGTTGAGAGGGCGGAGGCGGTTGACGGAAGAGCGATCGGGCAGATGTCCGGAAGTGTCGACCGCTCAGGTGACGACTTGTACAGCCTGGAGGTTCAAGGTGACGCTCATCAGCTGCGGAGGACGGTCATGACATCCGTCCTCGTCTGCGACGACTCCCCGCTTGCCCGAGAGGCGCTCCGTCGTGCGGTCGCGACCGTGCCCGGCGTCGAACGTGTGACGACGGCGGCCAACGGCGAGGAAGTCCTCCGCCGCTGGGGCGCCGACCGTTCGGATCTGATCCTGATGGACGTACGCATGCCCGGTCTGGGAGGTGTGGAGACGGTCCGGCGGCTGCTCTCCGCCGACCCCGGGGCCAGGATCATCATGCTGACCGTCGCCGAGGACCTGGACGGTGTCGCGCTCGCGGTCGCCGCCGGTGCCCGCGGCTATCTGCACAAGGACGCCTCCCGTGCGGAGCTGCGGGCCACCGTCACCCAGGCGCTGGCCGATCCGACGTGGCGGCTCGCCCCGCGTCGGCTGCGGTCGGCCGAGATGGGGGCGGCGCCGACGCTCACGGCGCGTGAGATCCAGGTGCTCGAAGGCATGAGCCACGGCCGTTCGAACGCCGAGATCGGCCGTGAGCTGTTCCTCTCCGAGGACACGGTGAAGACGCACGCCAGGCGCCTGTTCAAGAAGCTCGGCGCTTCGGACCGGGCGCACGCCGTGGCGCTCGGTTTCCGTTGGGGTCTGGTCCGCTGAGGACCGGCCGTGGCCGGAAGTAGCTCGAATCCCCGTCCGCACATCGGCGGACGGGGCAGGTGACCGGTGTGCGCGGGGCGGGCTGCGCCCCGTCGGCGGCGCCTGTCGCGCCGACGGTTTGTGAAGCTTCGCGGCCGATACCGCATCCTTGAGTCGTGGAGTTCCTCGGGAACGATTCGGTCGAGCGGAAGGGGAGGGCGCAGGGCATGACTTCCGGCGCACCCGCTCATAACGCTTCGGTGCACAACTACGGACGCGGCGGCGCGGATGACGCGGCTCCGAGGCACCATGGTCCGATGCGCGACGACGAAACGACCGTGATCGGTGCTCTGGTGCACCGTGCTGTCGAGGGCGACGCGCAGGCCACCCATGATCTGCTGGCCCATGTTCATCCGCTCGCTCTGCGTTACTGCAGGTCCCGGCTGAACCGTCTGCCCGGTGATGCTCGCCACTTCGTGGAGGACCTGGCGCAGGACGTGTGCGTCGCGGTACTGATGGCGCTGCCCCGCTACAAGGACACCGGCAGGCCCTTCGAAGCCTTCGTCTTCGCCATCGCGGGCCACAAGGTCGCCGACCTCCAGCGGGCCGCCATGCGGCATCCGGGATCGACGGTCGTGCCCTCCGACGAGATGCCCGAACGGCCGGACGATTCGCTCGGACCCGAGGAGCGTGCGCTGCTCAGCAGCGATGCGGCCTGGGCCAAGAAGCTTCTGGCCAACCTCCCGGACAACCAGCGTGAGCTGCTCGTCCTGCGGGTCGCCGTCGGTCTGACCGCGGAGGAGACCGGTCAGATGCTGGGCATGTCACCGGGTGCCGTCCGGGTCGCCCAGCACCGGGCCCTGAGCAGGCTGCGGGCCCTCGCGGAGCAGTGACCCGGGCTTTCTCCGGGTTCTGTACGAAGCCACAAAAGCCCTGAGTGATCTTGTTCGTGGAATGAGACGCCCCCGAAGGCCGTTAGCATGGACATCCGCACCGATCAAGGCCATTTGGGGAAGGTGTCATGACTGCATACGTCGACGGAGTGCCCGAGAAATTCGCGATGCTCGGGCTGACATACGACGACGTGCTGCTGCTGCCCGGCGCGTCCGACATGGCGCCCGACCAGATCGAAACCGCCTCGTACATCTCCAGGAACGTGCGGGTGAACATCCCGCTGCTCTCGGCCGCGATGGACAAGGTCACCGAGGCCCGCATGGCGATCGCCATGGCCCGGCAGGGTGGCGCGGGCGTGCTGCACCGCAACCTCTCCATCGCCGACCAGGCCAACCAGGTCGACCTGGTGAAGCGCTCCGAGTCCGGCATGGTCACCGACCCGATCACGGTGCACCCGGACGCGACGCTGCGCGACGCCGACGAGCTGTGCGCCAAGTTCCGCATCAGCGGTGTCCCGGTCACCGACCCCGCGGGCAAGCTGCTCGGCATCGTCACCAACCGTGACATGGCCTTCGAGTCGGACCGTACGCGCCAGGTGCGCGAGGTCATGACGCCCATGCCGCTGGTCACCGGCCAGGTCGGCATCTCCGGCGTGGACGCCATGGAGCTGCTGCGCCGCCACAAGATCGAGAAGCTTCCGCTGGTCGACCAGGCGGGCGTGCTCAAGGGCCTCATCACCGTCAAGGACTTCGTCAAGGCGGAGAAGTACCCGAACGCCGCCAAGGACAAGGAGGGTCGCCTGCTGGTCGGCGCCGCCGTCGGTGTCGCGGGCGACGCCTACGAGCGGGCCCAGGCGCTCATCGAGGCGGGCGTCGACTTCATCGTCGTCGACACCGCGCACGGCCACTCCCGGCTGGTCGGCGACATGGTCGCCAAGATCAAGTCGAACTCCTCGGTCGATGTCATCGGCGGCAACATCGCCACCCGTGACGGCGCCCAGGCCCTGATCGACTCCGGTGCCGACGGCATCAAGGTCGGTGTGGGCCCCGGCTCCATCTGCACCACCCGTGTCGTCGCCGGCATCGGCGTTCCGCAGGTCACCGCGATCTACGAGGCCTCGCTCGCCGCCAAGGCGGCCGGCGTCCCGGTCATCGGCGACGGCGGCCTGCAGTACTCCGGCGACATCGCCAAGGCCCTGGTGGCCGGCGCGGACACCGTGATGCTCGGCTCGCTGCTGGCGGGCTGCGAGGAGTCCCCGGGTGAGCTGATGTTCATCAACGGCAAGCAGTTCAAGTCGTACCGCGGCATGGGCTCGCTGGGTGCGATGCAGACCCGCGGCGACCGCAAGTCGTTCTCCAAGGACCGGTACTTCCAGGAGGGTGTCGCCTCCGACGAGAAGCTGGTGCCCGAGGGCATCGAGGGCCAGGTCCCCTACCGCGGCCCGCTCTCCGCGGTCGTCCACCAGCTCACCGGCGGTCTGCGCCAGTCGATGTTCTACGTCGGCGGCCGCACCGTCCCGGAGCTCCAGGCCAACGGCCGGTTCGTCCGGATCACCTCGGCGGGTCTCAAGGAGAGCCACCCGCACGACATCCAGATGACGGTCGAGGCGCCGAACTACAGCAAGAAGTAACGCGACAGTGCAGCCGAGGGGCGGTCCGGGGTTCCCGGGACCGCCCCTCAGCCGTGGGTCGGGGATACTGGACAACGCAGACGTAGAGGGAAAGGCCACATCATCGTGACTGAGATCGAGATCGGGCGCGGCAAGCGCGGCCGCCGGGCGTACGCATTCGACGACATCGCTGTCGTTCCGAGTCGACGCACGCGCGACCCGAAGGAGGTCTCGATCGCCTGGCAGATCGACGCCTACCGGTTCGAGCTGCCGTTCCTGGCGGCCCCCATGGACTCCGTGGTCTCCCCGCAGACCGCGATCCGTATCGGCGAGCTCGGCGGCCTCGGCGTGCTCAACCTCGAGGGCCTGTGGACCCGGCACGCCGACCCGCAGCCGCTGCTCGACGAGATCGCCGAGATGCCCGTCGAGTCGGCGACCCGCCGCCTCCAGGAGATCTACTCCGCCCCGATCCAGGAGGAGCTGATCGGCCGGCGCATCAAGGAGGTGCGCGACTCCGGCGTCGTCACCGCCGCCGCGCTCTCCCCGCAGCGCACCGCGCAGTTCTCCAAGGCCGTCGTCGACGCGGGCGTGGACATCTTCGTCATCCGCGGTACGACGGTCTCCGCCGAGCACGTGTCGAGCGCCGCCGAGCCGCTCAACCTCAAGCAGTTCATCTACGAGCTGGACGTCCCGGTGATCGTCGGCGGCTGCGCCACGTACACCGCCGCCCTGCACCTGATGCGTACCGGCGCGGCCGGTGTCCTCGTCGGCTTCGGCGGTGGTGCCGCGCACACCACGCGCAACGTCTTCGGCATCCAGGTCCCGATGGCGACCGCGGTCGCCGACGTGGCCGGGGCCCGGCGCGACTACATGGACGAGTCCGGCGGCCGGTACGTGCACGTGATCGCGGACGGTGGCGTCGGCTGGTCCGGCGACCTGCCGAAGGCCATCGCCTGCGGCGCGGACGCCGTGATGATGGGCTCCCCGCTGGCCCGTGCCACGGACGCGCCGGGCCGCGGCCGGCACTGGGGCATGGAGGCCGTCCACGAGGACGTGCCGCGCGGCAAGCTGGTGGACCTGGGCTCCGTCGGCACCACCGAGGAGGTCCTCACCGGCCCCTCGCACACCCCGGACGGTTCGATGAACATCTTCGGCGCGCTGCGCCGTGCGATGGCGACGACGGGGTACAGCGACCTCAAGGAGTTCCAGCGGGTCGAGGTGACGGTGGCGGACTCGCAGCACCGCCGCTGAGCCCTCGGACGCACAAGAGCCCGGACCGTGTGCGGTCCGGGCTCTTGTGCGTCCAGCGGGCCTGATCAGTCGGCCGCCTTGCGGGCGGCGGAGAAGGCGACCACCGCGGCGACCACGAAGAAGACGAAGCTCATGGCGCTCATGTCTTCCTTCCACACCTTGTTCAGGTTGCCGAAGTTGTCGAAGAAGATCTCGCTGACCGAGAGCGGGAACTGCTTGCTGATGAGGATGGCCTCACCGAGCAGCTGGCCGAAGTAGACACCGACCAGGGCGAGGACGGCGCCGATGGCCGGCAGGGCGGGGTTGCGGCCGCCGACCTTGCCCGCGGCGAAGCCGACGACGGCGCCGACACCCACGGCCGCGTAGCCGATCTCGTGCTTGGTGGCACCGATGATGGCGCCGTAGACGCCCGCGGCGACGAGGGCCGCGACGAGGGCGGCGAGCAGGCCGAGGCCCAGGTTGTTGCGGGCCGGGGCGGGCGGGGCGAACGGTGCTCCGCCGAACGCGGCGCCGGGCTGACCGGGCTCGCCGTACGGGCCGGGCTGCTGAGCCGCGAACGGATTGCCGGTGGGGGCGCCGGGCTGCTGGACCGCGTAGGGGTTGCCGTCGACGGGCTGGGCGTCGTTCGGCTGGTTCGTCGGTGGCACGGGCTGGCTCATGGCGGATTTCCCCCTGGACGCAAGCGCACGATTGTGCGAGAAGTGACGCCGCAGGCTAGCAGTCACCCCCGACATCGCCTACCCGATTCCCAGGAATCCCGTCTCACAGCCGGTGCGCGGCCCCCGCCGGGGTCGCGCCCCGGGTGTCCAGAAGGAGCTGGGCCTTCACGGCGAGGCCCTGGAGGTCGTAGGTGCGGTGGTGCTGGAGGAGCACGGTGAGGTCCGCGCTCGCTGCTGCCTCGTACAGCGAGTCGGCGCGCGGGACCGGGAGTTCACGCGCCCGCCAGTCCAGGACGTGTGGGTCGTGGTAGCCGATCTGCGCCCCCATGTCCATCAGCCGGGTCGCGATCTCCCGGGCGGGGGAGGCCTCCTGGTCGGCGAGGTCCGGCTTGTAGGTGACGCCGAGGAGCAGGACCCGGGCGCCGCGAACGGATTTGCCGTGCTCGTTCAGGAGGGTGGCGCAGCGCTGGATCACGTACTGCGGCATGCGGTCGTTGATCTCCTGGGCGAGCGAGACCATGCGCAGCGGGTGCCCGGGGGTGCGGCTGCTGTACGGGAGGTGGCCCGGGTCGACGGGGACGCCGTGGCCGCCGACGCCCGGGCCCGGCCGGAACGGCTGGAAGCCGAACGGCTTGGTCTCGGCGCACCTGATGACGTCCCAGAGGTCGACGCCGAGGTCGTGGCAGAGCACCGCCATCTCGTTGACCAGGGCGATGTTGACGTGCCGGAAGTTGGTCTCCAGGACCTTCGTCATCTCGGCCTCGCGCGGTCCGCGGGCCCGGACGACCTTGTCGGTGAGCCGGCCGTAGAAGGCGGCGGCGGACTCGGTGCAGGCGGGGGTGAGCCCGCCGATGACCTTGGGGGTGTTGGCGTAGACGTGGGTCCTGTTGCCGGGGTCGAGGCGGCCGGGGGAGTGGGCGAGATGGAAGTCGCGCCCGGCGCGCAGTCCCGAGCCCTCTTCGAGCAGGGGCAGTACGAAGGTCTCGGTGGTGCCGGGCTGCACGGCCGATTCCAGCAGGACGGTGGTGTGCGGGCGCAGCCGGGCGGCGAGCGCGCGGGTCGCGTCGGCGACAGCGGTGAGGTCGAGGGTGCGGTCGGCGCCGAGCGGGGTGGGCGCGCAGATCACCGCGGTACGGACCCGGCCCAGTTCGGCCGGGTCGGTGGTGGGCCGGAACCCCCGGGAGAGCATCCGGCGCACCTCGGAGGCGGTGAGCGATCCTTCGAGGGGGGTGCGGCCCGCGGCGAGTTCGGCATAGGCGCGGGGGTCGGTGTCGTAGCCGACGGTCTGGACACCGGCGGCGACGGCGGCCTGGGCAAGGGGGAGGCCGAGGTGGCCGAGTCCGATGACAGCGAGGTCTGCGGGCATGTGGGCCGTCCTTCCCTGGACCGATCGGTGGATGGAGGGCGCGCCACCTCCGCCTGCCGGTCGGTCGGTCCAAGACCATGAGGGCGGAAAGCGCAACCGCTGTGGACGGCGCAATGTCACAGTAGGCGCAAATATGACCTATATGTCGCATTGTCTGTTTTTCATCCTCCTGGTGTTGTCCACAGGCGGTGGCCGAAGTCATCGGCGACGGACAGAATCGAGGGGTGGGCACGGGGCGCCCGACCGCTCGGTCGGGGCGCGCCGCGTGCCGGACCACCCCGATCGATCCGGGAGGCAGCAGTGAGGACAGCGACACTGGGACCTGCGGAGCGTGCTGTGGCGCTCGCCGCGATGGCCGAGCGCGAACTGGACGTGCTGGTCGTGGGCGCGGGTGTGGTCGGCGCCGGTACGGCACTGGACGCTGCGACCAGAGGACTCGCGACCGGCCTCGTCGAGGCGCGCGACTGGGCCTCGGGCACCTCCAGCAGATCGAGCAAGCTGATCCACGGCGGGCTGCGCTATCTGGAAATGCTCGACTTCGCGCTCGTCCGGGAGGCGCTGAAGGAGCGCGGGCTCCTCCTGGAGCGGCTCGCCCCCCATCTGGTGAAGCCCGTGCCGTTCCTCTACCCGCTGCAGCACAAGGGCTGGGAACGGCTCTACGCCGGCTCCGGCGTGGCGCTCTACGACGCGATGTCGGTGTCGTCGGGGCACGGCCGCGGACTGCCCGTCCACCGGCACCTCTCCCGCCGCCGCGCCCTGCGCGTCGCCCCGGCGTTGCGGAAGGACGCCCTGGTCGGGGCCCTGCAGTACTACGACGCCCAGATGGACGACGCCCGCTATACGGCGACCCTGGTGCGCACCGCCGCCGGATACGGCGCCCATGTCGCGAACCGGGCACGGGTGATCGGTTTCCTCCGGGAGGGTGAGCGGGTCGTCGGCGCCCGGGTGGAGGATGTCGAAGCGGGCGGAGAATACGAGATCAGGGCCAAACAGGTGGTCAATGCCACCGGGGTGTGGACAGACGACACCCAGGCGCTGATCGGTGAGCGGGGCCTGTTCCACGTCCGGGCGTCCAAGGGCATCCACCTGGTCGTTCCGAAGGACCGCATCCATTCCTCGACCGGCCTGATCCTGAGGACCGAGAAGTCCGTCCTCTTCGTCATCCCGTGGGGGCGGCACTGGATCGTCGGGACGACGGACACCGACTGGGACCTCGACAAGGCGCACCCGGCGGCGTCCAGCGCCGACATCGACTACCTGCTCGAACACGTCAACTCGGTGCTGGCCACCCCCCTGACCAGGGACGACGTGCAGGGTGTCTACGCAGGGCTGCGGCCGCTGCTGGCCGGTGAGTCGGACGCGACCAGCAAGCTCTCGCGCGAGCACACGGTGGCGCACCCGCTGCCGGGCCTGGTGGTCGTGGCGGGCGGCAAGTACACGACGTACCGGGTGATGGCGAAGGACGCCGTGGACGAGGCGGTGCACGGCCTCGACCAACGCGTGGCGGACTGCGTCACCGAGGACATCCCCCTGCTGGGGGCGGAGGGATACCGCGCCCTGTGGAACGCGCGGGCGAGGATCGCGATCCGGACGGGACTCCATGTCGCCCGGGTGGAGCATCTGCTCAACCGCTATGGCTCCATGACCGAGGAGATTCTCGACCTGATCGCCGCTGATCCGACGCTGGGCGAGCCGCTGCCGTCGGCGGACGACTATCTGAAGGCCGAGGTCGTCTACGCCGCCTCGCACGAGGGGGCCCGTCACCTCGACGACGTACTGACCCGGCGCACCAGGATCTCCATCGAGACCTTCGACCGGGGCACGCTCAGTGCCCGGATCTGTGCGCAGTTGATGGCGCCGGTCCTGGGCTGGGACGAGCGGCAGATCGACCGGGAGGTCGAGCACTACGAGAAGCGGGTGCAGGCGGAGCGGGAGTCGCAGCGGCAACCGGACGACCTCACGGCGGACGCCGCCCGGCTCGGCGCGCCGGACATCGTGCCGCTCTGACGGCCGGCCCGCCGGTGCGCCGGTCCCTGCGGGGCGTGTCCCTCGGGGATCGGGCACCCCTCCGCGGAACTCCGCGTCCAGCAGTGCCGATTCGGGGGAGACCGCAGCGGTCGGGGAGTCCGTGTCGACGCGGTACGCCGGGGCGGACCGGCCTTCGCGGGGCGGGTGGCGGCGGCACGCACCGCTGGGTAGGGTCGCTGTTCCCCGGCGCGGCAGCGCTGCCGGAAGCGGGGCGGCGAGCAACTCCCCGAGTGCCGGCACGACAGGGATTCCCTTTCTCCGGTTCCCTCGTGACGGGCCTTTGGACCCGGCACCATGACCGGCGCCGGGGTGAGGGACAATGAACGCTCTGCCAGGGCGGGTTGATCGCAGAGGGGACGCATGTCGGAGGCGGAGCAGGCACGGGAGCCCCAACGGGACAAGGACGGACGTCTCCTTGCGGGGCGGTACCGGCTCGGGGAGGTGCTCGGCCGGGGCGGAATGGGCACGGTCTGGCGTGCCGTCGACGAGACGCTGGGCCGCACGGTCGCGGTCAAGGAACTGAGGTTCCCCTCGGCCATCGACGAGGACGAGAAGCGCCGGCTCATCACACGTACGCTGCGTGAGGCGAAGGCGATCGCCAGGATCCGCAACAACGGCGCGGTGACGGTCTTCGACGTGGTCGACGAGGACGACCGGCCCTGGATCGTGATGGAGCTCATCGAGGGCAAGTCCCTTGCCGAGGTCATCCGTGAGGACGGGGTGCTGACGCCGAAGCGCGCCGCCGAGGTCGGCCTCGCCATCCTCGACGTGCTGCGATCGGCGCACCGCGAGGGCATCCTGCACCGCGATGTGAAGCCGTCCAACGTACTGATCGCGGAGGACGGCCGGGTCGTGCTGACCGACTTCGGCATCGCGCAGGTCGAGGGCGACCCGTCGGTCACCTCGACCGGCATGCTCGTCGGCGCACCCTCGTACATCTCCCCGGAGCGAGCCCGCGGGCACAAGCCGGGACCGCCGGCCGACCTGTGGTCGCTGGGCGGACTGCTGTACGCCAGCGTCGAGGGATCCCCGCCGTACGACAAGGGATCGGCCATCGCCACCCTGACCGCGGTGATGACCGAACCGCTCGATCCGCCGAAGAACGCCGGCCCGCTGGAGGAGGTCATCTACGGCCTGCTCGCCAGGGACCCCGAGCAGCGGCTCGACGACGCCGGCGCGCGCGCCCTGCTCGAAAAGGTGATCCACGCCCCCGAGAAGCCGGCCGCCGTGGTGCCCCCGCCCGCCGACGCCACCCAGGTCATGGCGCTGCCCGGGAAGACCGCCGCATCCGGCGACCGGACGGCGTCGAAGTCCGGGGAGTCCGGGGAGGGTGCGCGGGACCGGCTGCGCGGTGCGCTGCGCTCCGTGCGGAACGCCAAGGCGGCACCTGCGGCCGCGGCGGGCGGTGCCGCGGCATCGGCCGCTGTCCCGCCCCTGCCCTCGGTTCCCCCGCCCTCGGCGCCTTCGTCGGCCACTCCCTCGACGGCCTCCTCGAAACCTGCTGGTCCGTCGGCCCCGGTGAAGCCGGCCGCGGCCTCCGCCGCCGTGCCCGGGCCGCGTTCCGCCACGTCGCCGGTCACCGCACCCCGCGCGTCCCTGACGGACGTGGTGCCACGCCGCACCCTGGCGATCATCGCCGCCGCGATCGTGCTCGCCGTCATCGGCACGGTCCTCGCCCTGACGCTCGGCTCGGGCGACCAGGACGAGGCGGGCGGCGGCAAGGGCAAGGGCGGCACCCCCGCCTCGGCCGGGACACCGACGGCCGGCAGTTCCCCGGACACCGACAGCGGCAAGGGCGACGACCAGGCCGCGGACCAGGGCACGGGCCAGGACGACGATCCGGACCAGGGGTCGGACGGTTCGAAGGGCGACGACCCGGACACCGCCGACGCGCTGCCCGCCGGATACCGGACCGTCAAGAACAAGCAGTTCCACTTCACCATGGCGATGCCCAAGGGCTTCCGGCTCGACAACATCGCCGGTCGCAACTCCGGCGGCATCTACAACGTCGACGGAGGCTTTCCGCGCATCCAGGTCGACTACACCGACTCTCCGGGCGGCGACGCCGCCGCGGCCTGGAACGCGGCCAGGAGCGCCGTCGCGGCCAGCAGCAACGGCTACCACCACCTCAGCGTGAAAACCGTGAAGTACAACGGCTACCCGACCGTCGCCGACTGGCAGTTCGAGCGGACGCAGCAGGGCCAGCGGGTCCACGTGCTGAACCGGGGCTTCAAGGTCGACGCCACGCACGGCTACGCGATCATGATCAGCTGCAAGGCGAGCGAGTGGGACAGCAAGGAGTGCCGGACGCTGCGCAGTACCGCATTCGACACGTTCGAGCCCACCGACTGATCCGCGGGGGAATCGAGGCAGGAACCACCGACCCTGCCGCACGCTCGTGGCGTGCCACGTATCGTGAGAGCCTGAAGACCGTACGCAGTGGAAACGGTCGGTCAATTACACGGTAAGTGAACGCAATTGACGGACATATGCGGTCTTCGCGGCCGGGGGACAGCGCGCTCTGGGGAGGCGTCGTGGACGACTACGCGGGTCGGGTGCTCGCCGACCGCTACCGCCTTCCGCTGCCCCCGTCCGACGCGTACGAACTGGCCGAGACCCGGGCCTTCGACACCTACAGCGGGCAGGAGGTTTTGGTCCGCCAGGTGCCGTTGCCCGAAGTGGTGGACGCCGAGGTGCTCGACGGCGAGGGGACGGTCCCGGCGGCCCGGCGGGTCTCCGGGCGGGCCGTGCGGCGGCCCACGGACCCGGCGGTCCGACGCGCCATCGAGGCGGCTCAGGCGGCGGCCCAGGTCCCCGACCATCCCCGGCTGGACCAGGTCTTCGACGTGTTCGCCGAGGACGGTTCGCTCTGGATCGTGAGCGAACTCTTCCGGGCGCGCCCGCTCGCGGCCCTGCTCGCGGAGCGCCCGCTCGACCCCTTCCGGGCCGCCGAGATCGGCTCCGACGTGCTGACGGCGCTGCGGGTGGTGCACGCCCACGGCTGGACCCACCGCAACATCACCGTGCGCACGGTCCTGGTCTGCGACGACGGCCGGGTCGTGCTGACCGGTCTGGCGGCGGGGGCGGCGGAGGAGGCGCTCTGCGGCTACGTACCGACGCCCCAGCCGGACGACGACGAGTACGGAGCCGCACCGGCGTACGGAACGGACCCGGCCGGTCCGTCCGCAGCATCCGCCCACCTCCTCCCGTCGGCCCCGTCCGCCGCACCGGCCGAGGTGTCGGCCGCACGCGGCCCGGCGGCGATCGGGCCAGGCACGGCCGCCGAGGACGCGCGCGGCGAGGACGGCCCGTTCGACGACGGCCGGTCCCCTGACGCCCTGTGCCCTGATGCCGCGTCCACTGGCGCCCCGTCCCCTGGCGCCCAGTCCCCGGAGACTCCGGCCTCTGACGCCGCGCTCACCGAAGCCCCGCGTCCCGGCACCGGGTACGCCGAGGGCCGCCCCGGTGGTGCCCCGGGTGAACGGGAGGGCGTACGGCGGCCGGTGAACCCCGCGCTGCCGTCACCCGCCCCCGTGACAGCCGCACAGGCGCGGGCCGAGCGTGCCGGCGCCATCGCCGCCTACCGAGAGGGCGCCCGCGCAGCCGCCCGGGTCGGCGAGGACCGGCGCCGGGCCGAGGTGGACGGCGCGGACGGCGGCGCGAGCGGGGCGGAGAGCTCCGGCACCCTGCCGGCCCAGCGCCCCGCGCAGCTACCGGCGCAGCGCCCCGCGCAGCCACCGGCCGAGGGGCCGTCGGACCCGGACCGCGGCCCCGCGCAGCCGCCCGCCCACCCGTACCGGCCCGCCGACCACCCGTACCGGGCCGCCCCGTACGCCACGGACCCGTACGACGACGAGGACGAGGACGGCTTCGGGGACGACGACGAGGACGGCTTCGGGGACGACGGCCCGTCGGCTCCCCGGCGACTGCACCTCACCGGCACCTGGAGCGAAGGCCCCGGGGCCGGACGCCCCGTGCCCGCCGGAGGATCGGGCGAGGACGCCCTGCGGGCCGACGCCCGCCGCCACGACAACTCCCCGGCGCTGCCCGCGCACCGCCCCGAGCCGCAGCCACGACCGGGCCGCTGGGACGAGGTCGTCGCGAGCGGCCCCACCGGCCCGGCCTACCGCGGTCCGGCCACCACCCTGGCCGCCGAGCGCGCCCGGCAGACCCGGATCGCGGTCGTCGGCGCGGTCACCGAACGCTGGGCGCCCGAGCAGGCCGGACCGGTCCACGAGAACTGGCAACTGGCGCCGCCGATCGGCCCCTCCACCGACCTCTGGGCCCTGGGCGCCCTGCTCTACCGGGCCGTCCAGGGGCACGCCCCGTACCCCGAGGAGAACGCGGCCGAACTCGTCCAGATGGTGTGCGCCGAACCCCCCGCCTTCGCCGAGGAGTGCGGTCCGCTGCGTCCCGTCGTGGAGTCGCTGCTGCGCCAGGACCCCACCGAGCGGCCGGACTTCGAGGAGCTGCGGGGCTGGCTCCGTTCCCTCATCCGGTCCGCGCCGGAGCCCGGGGTCGGTCTGGACGTCGTACCCCTGCCGTCCGCCGACAGTGCCCGGCTTCCCGTCGTACGCCGCCGGGGCGAGCTGGTCCGCAGGCGCCGGGGCCGCCAGGGGGCGGCCCACGGCCGCCACCGCCACACCGGAGGGAAGGCCGGCCGCCACGACGGACCCCGCGAGGAACGGGCGCCCAGGCTGCCGCGCGAGCCCGAGGGCCCCAAGGCACTGCGTACTCCGCCCACGCGGCATGAGCAGGGCGGGCGGGCACCACGACGGCTGGGGCGGCTGCTTCTGCTGCTGATCCTGCTGGCCCTGGCCGCGGCCGTCGCCTACGCGGTGCTGTTCATGCCCAAGGCGGACAGCGAATCCGGGACCCGCTCCCCGGGCACGTCGCCGTCCGGCTCGCCCGATCCGGCAGCCGGGACATCCGGCGGGCCGTCGCCCTCACAGCCGCCGGGCGCGCAGCAGCCGCAGACCACGCGCTCCGCCGTCGCGCTCGCCCCCGGCTACACCCTGCGCAAGGACCCGGAGGGCTTCGAGATCGGGGTGCTCAAGGGATGGCAGCGCAGCCCCGCCAACGCCGACCGTCAGATCCGTTACGGCAGCGACGGCTTCAGCCTGCTGATCGTCCCCGGGCGCGACACCGTCAACGCCGCCGGCGGCGACCCGCTGGCGTACCAGGCGGACAAGGAGCTGGAGCTGCAGCCGTTCCGCGACTCCAGCTGGTCGGGGTCGAGCGGGCTGCGCCGGATCGACGTCGGCCGACAGGCCATGGCCGAGGGGCAGTTCACCTGGCAGGACGCCAACGGCCGTGAGGTGTACGCCCGTAACCTCGCGATGATCGTCGACGGCCGCTACCACGTCCTCCAGGTCATCGGGCCGGAGGATCAGCGCGACAAGGTGGGGGAGATCTACGAACAGGCCATCGCCTCCTACCGGGTGACGACCTGACGGACTGACGGACCCGCGCGGTGCCGCAGTTCCGCCGTGCCGCCGGGGCGGGGACGGAGCGACAAGCATCACAGTGCGGTCTCCGGAGCGGTGCGAGGTTCCGTGTCCCGCGTCCCCTCCGTAACCTGGCTCTCCGGAGCAACGGGGCGGGGATACGTGGATCGATCACAGGGCACACAGACGGGGCTGGTGCTGGCCGGGAGGTACCGACTCGGTGACGTCCTCGGGCGGGGCGGCATGGGCAAGGTGTGGCGCGCCCACGACGAGGTGCTGCACCGCACGGTCGCGGTCAAGGAACTGACCGCCGGACTGCACGTCGCCGAGGCCGACCGGATCGTGCTGCACGCCCGTACGCAGAAGGAGGCCCGCGCGGCCGCCCGGATCACGCACCCGGGTGTGGTCACCGTCCATGACGTGATCGAGTACGACGACCGGCCCTGGATCGTGATGCAGTACGTCGACGGTCCGTCACTCGCCGACCGGGCCAGGGAGTTCGGCGAGATCGAGCCGCGCGAGGCCGCCAGGATCGGCCTCCATGTGCTGGGTGCCCTGAGCGCCGCACACGGCGTGGGGGTTCTGCACCGGGACGTGAAGCCCGGCAACGTCCTGCTCGCCGCCGACGGCCGGGTGCTTCTCACCGACTTCGGGATCGCGGCGATCGAGGGCGACTCCACCATCACCAGGACCGGTGAACTGGTCGGATCCATCGAGTACCTGGCGCCGGAACGGGTACGCGGCAGCGATCCCGGCCCCGCGTCCGACCTGTGGTCGCTCGGCGCCACGCTCTACACCGTGGTCGAGGGTCGCTCACCGTTCCGCCGCACCTCCCCGATCTCCACCATGCAGGCCGTCGTCACCGAGGAGTTGCCGCCGCCCCGCCGGGCGGGCGCCCTGGCCCCCGTGATCACCGCGCTGCTGCACAAGGACCCCGACGGCCGGCCCTCCGCGGCGGAGACGGAGCGGATGCTGCTGGAGGCCATGGAGGGGCGTGCGCCCCGGGCCGCGCAGGCGTTCGTACCGACCCAGCGCTTCCCCGAGGAGACGCTGCACACGCCGGGTCCGGACGGCGCGTCCGGGACGGCCCGGCTGCCGCGCCCGGCCGACGGCTCCGGGGCCGGCCCGGTGCCGTCCCCGGTGAAGCGGCGCCGCCGGTCCCGTTGGCGTACGGCGGTCCTGGTCGCCGCCGCAGCGGTGCTGGTCGGGGGCGGCGCGGGGTTCGCCGCGCTGACGTACGGGGACCGCACGGACAGCTCCTCCGGGAGTTCCGGACCGGTCCCGCAGGCGACCGCCCACCGTGAGAGCCCCCCTGCGTCGGCCTCGGCGAAACCCGATGCGCCGAGCAAGGGCATACCCGAGGGCTGGCACCGGGTGGACGACCCCGAGGGCTTCAGCCTGATCGTGCCCGACGGCTGGGTGCGCCGGACGGACGACAACCGCATCAGCTACACCCCGGACAACGGTGTGCACTATCTCCAGATCGACATCGACCCCGAGCCCGACTTCGAGAACCCGTACCAGCACATGCAGAACCTGGAGAAGCAACTCGTCGAACGGCTGCCCGGGTACCGGCGCACGACGCTGCGCGCCACGGTCTACCGCGACCGGGAGAGCTCGCTCTGGGAGTTCGGCTGGACCGAGACCAAGACCCACCCGGGCCCGCGCCGCGCGGTCGACCAGATGTACTACGAGGACGCGGACGGCCCCGAGTACGCCTTGTACATGACGGGTCCGGCGTCGGACTGGGACACCACCCGCAAGCAGTTCGACACGATGCTGCGCGGCTGGCGCGCGCCCGGCGACTGAGGGGGCCGCCGGACCGTGCCGGCGATCGCAGGGGTCCTGATCAGGGGCTTTGTTGCCAGTGATCACTGGCTTGTTCGTGACGGCTGCGAAAACCCGTTACTCACGGGTACCGAAACCGTGCGACGGGACGTACTCTCGCCCTCATGACGGACTCGCAGGCCTCCACGTCCACCGCCGCAGCCGCAGTCGGCACCAACCCCGTGGCCCCCACCCCCGCGGGCGTGCGCACGGCCGCCGATGTGGTGACACCCGAGCTGGTCGCCCGGCTGACGCGCGGCGTGATCGGCGACGGCCGGACGGCCAACCACACCCCCTTCACCGGGGAGAAGCTGGCCGACCTGCCCGAGGCCACCCCCGAGGACGTGGCGACGGCCTTCGAGCGGGCCCGTGCCGCCCAGCCGTCCTGGGCCGCGACCCCCGTCCGGACCAGGGCCGCGGTCCTGCTCCGCTTCCACGACCTGGTCCTCAGCCGCCAGGCCGAGGTGCTCGACCTCATCCAGCTGGAGACCGGCAAGGCCCGGCTGCACGCCAACGAGGAGGTCCAGGCCGTCGCCGTCGCGGCCCGCCACTACGGGCGCAGGGCCGGTGCCTATCTGAAGCCGAAGCGGCACACCGGAGTCGTACCGACCCTCACCAAGGTCACCGAGCTGCGCCAGCCACGGGGCGTGATCGGCCAGATCGCGCCGTGGAACTACCCGCTGGAACTCTCCGTGGGCGATGCGCTGCCCGCGTTCGTCGCCGGCAACGCCGTCGTGATGAAGCCCGACACGGAGACCGCGCTGACCGCGCTGTGGGCCCGTGACCTGCTGATCGAGGCCGGGCTGCCCGCCGAGGTGTTCCAGGTGGTCCTCGGGGACGGTCCGGTCGTCGGCCCCGAGGTCGTCAAGCACGCCGACTACGTCTCGTTCACCGGCTCCACCCGGACCGGCCGCGAGGTCGCGCAGGGTGCGGCGGCCCGGCTCGTGGGCGTCTCGCTGGAGCTCGGTGGCAAGAACGCCATGCTGGTCCTCGCGGACGCCGACGTGGAGAAGGCCGCCGCCGGCGCCGTCCGCGCCTGCTTCTCCTCGGCCGGCCAGCTCTGCATCTCCATCGAGCGGCTGTACGTCCACGAGTCGATCGCCGACGACTTCGTGGCCCGCTTCGCCGCCCGCACGAAGGCCATGCGGCTGGGCAGCGCCCTCGCCTACGGTGCCGACATGGGCTCGCTGGTCGGCGAGCGCCAGCTGGAGACCGTCACCCGGCACGTCGAGGAGGCCGTCGAGAAGGGGGCCCGGCTCGTCGCCGGGGGTGTCGCCCGCCCCGACATCGGCCCGCTCTTCTACGAGCCGACCATCCTCGACGGCGTCGAGGCGCCGATGGCCGTCTGCGCCGAGGAGACCTTCGGCCCGGTCGTCTCCCTCTACCGCTTCACCGACGAGGACGAGGTCGTCGCCCTCGCCAACGCCACCCCGTACGGCCTGAATTCGAGTGTCTGGACCAAGGACTCCAAGCGTGGCCATCGGGTCGCCGCCCGGCTGCGGACCGGCACGGTGAACATCAACGAGGGGTACGCCCCCGCGTACGGCAGCGTGCAGTCCCCGATGGGCGGCATGAAGGACTCCGGGCTCGGCCGCCGGCACGGTTCCGAGGGCATCCTGAAGTACACCGAGGCGCAGACCGTCGCCCAGCAGCGGCTGATTCCGCTCGCCCCGTCCTTCGGCATGGACGACGAGAAGTACGCGGCGTTCATGACCCGCAGCCTGAAGGTGATGAAGGCGCTCCGCCTGCGCTGAACCCCGTACCACCGCAGTACGTCCCTCCCTTCCGTACCGAGGAGAGCCATGTCCCAGGACAGTCCTGCCCAGAATCCGGCCGAGGCGGCTGAGAAGACCGATGACGATGCCGCGTACGACTACGACGTCCTGGTCGTCGGCTCGGGCTTCGGCGGCGCGGTGTCGGCCCTGCGGCTGACCGAGAAGGGGTACCGGGTCGGGGTCCTGGAGGCGGGCCGCCGCTTCGCGGCCGGCACCCTGCCCAAGAACTCCTGGGACATCAGGAACTACCTGTGGGCCCCGGCCCTGGGCCTGTTCGGCATCCAGCGGGTGCATCTGCTCGGCAAGGTGATGGTGCTGGCGGGCGCTGGCGTCGGCGGCGGCTCCCTCAACTACGCCAACACGCTGTACGTGCCGCCCGCGCCCTTCTTCGAGGACCGCCAGTGGGCCGGCATCACCGACTGGCGGGACGAACTGGCGCCGTACTACGAGCAGGCGAAGCGGATGCTCGGTGTCCGGCTCAACCCGACCAGGACCCCCGCCGACGTCCACCTCCACGCGGCCGCCCAGGCGATGGGCATCGGCGACACCTTCCACCTCGCCCCGGTCGGCGTCTTCTTCGGCGACGGCGAGGACGCCGACGGCACGGCGCGGACGAAGCCCGGCGGCACCGTCGCCGACCCCTACTTCGGCGGCGCCGGCCCCGCCCGCAGGGCCTGCACCGAATGCGGCGAATGCATGACCGGCTGCCGCCACGGCGCCAAGAACACCCTCAACGAGAACTATCTGTACCTGGCCGAGACGGCCGGCGCCGTCATCCACCCGATGACGTCCGTCGTCGCGATCACGGACGACCCGGAGGGCGGCTACCGCGTCAGCACCGTCCCGACCGACCGCCGCCGCAAGACCGGGCCGACCAGGATGCGCGCCCGCAAGGTCGTGGTGGCGGCGGGCACCTACGGGACGCAGTCCCTGCTGCACACCATGAAGGACCGGGGCCTGCTGCCCAGGATCTCGTCGAGGCTCGGCGAGCTGACCCGGACCAACTCCGAGGGGCTGGTGGGCGCGCAGACCAGCAACCGCCGCTACCGCCAGAAGCACGGCACCAAGCCCGACTTCACCCGCGGCGTCGCCATCACCTCGTCCGTCCACCCCGACGAGAACACCCACATCGAACCCGTCCGGTACGGCAAGGGCTCCAACGCCATGGGCTCGCTGACCGTCCTCCAGGTCCCGTACCACTCACACCGGGTGCTGGGCTGGCTGCGCAACGTGGCCCGGCACCCGGTGCTCGCCGTGCGCCAGCTGTCCAACTGGCACTGGTCCGAGCGGACGATCATCGGGCTCGTCATGCAGTCGGTGGACAACTCCCTGACCGCGTACCGCAAGCCGAAGGGCATCGGCAAGGGGCTGCTCACCGCGCGGCAGGGGCACGGCGCGCCCAACCCGACCCAGATCGCGGAGGCGACCCGGGCGGCCACCCTGCTCGCCGAGGAGATCCACGGCATTCCGGGTTCGAACATAGGTGAGCTGATAGGCACCCCGCTCACCGCGCACTTCCTCGGCGGCTGCGCCATCGGCGCGAGCGCCGAGGAGGGCGTCATCGACCCGTACCACCGGCTCTACGGACACCCCGGCATCTCGGTGGTCGACGGCTCGGCGGTCTCCGCGAACCTCGGCGTCAACCCGTCGCTCACCATCACCGCCCAGGCCGAGCGCGCGATGTCGTTCTGGCCCAACAAGGGCGAGGCGGACCCGCGGCCCGCGCAGGGCGAGGCGTACACCCGCCTGGCCGCGGTCGAGCCGCAGGCCCCGGCGGTGCCGAAGGAGGCCTTCGGTGCGCTGAGGCTGCCGTTCCTCGGGATGCCGACCGTCCCGCCGAAGGAAAAGCCGTAGCGGCGGCGGCAGCCGCGCACATCGGCGCAGCGGAAGCAGCGGCGGAAACGGCCGGCTCCGGGCGTCCCCGGAGCCGGCCGTTCTCGGGGTGACCGGGCTGCTGTCCCCTGCCGACCGGTCACACACGCTGGGACGCGGTCCCACGACGCACCTGCAGTACGTCACGCGCTCCAGCGGAGCCACGCGTGGTTTCCTTCCAGAGCCGCCCCTGGCTGGCACGGACACCGGGACCAACGAAGCCGCGGCGGAGCCGGTCACGCGCCGTACGGGTGAGAGCCCGCCCGAACTGGGATACGCCCCGGCCCCCTGCCCGCGGGGCGTCAGGCCCGGCCCCGGCAGAGTTCCAGCAGCGTCATGGCGAGAGAGGTGCCGGGCTTGCCGAGCGCGTCCCGGTACTGGCCGAGGATCTCCATCTCGCGGGAGAGGTTGATCCGGCGCCCGCCGGAGGTGATCCGGGCCTCCTGGATGACCGTGGAGACGGCCATCCGCTCCTGGACGAGACCGATGATCCGGTCGTCGAGGGCGTCGATGCGCAACCGCGCGTCACTGATCAGCGCGGCGGCGTCATCGGTGTGTGCGCCGGTCTTCTCGGTGGCGGTCTTCTCGGCGGCGGTCTTCGTCGCGGTGGTGCTGGTCATGGAGGTGACTCCTCGTGGGCCGGGGCCCCCGAGACCGTCCGGCCCGGAACGACAGAACGCCCCGGGCCTTTCGGCCCGGGGCGCCTGGAACGTTGCTTGTCAGTGGATCAAGCAGCACGACCATGGCAGCCGGCGGGCCGGATGCCATAGGTAAAGACGGAGGTCGTGTGCTGACGCATGTCCTCAGTATGGCCCGGCCGCGGCGGGCCCACCAACACCGGGCCGGATGCTGAGACGGCTGCGGCGACGGAGACGATCATGGCTCGCGGCCCCCGGTCCGGGCGGGACCGCGGCTGTCTGCCCGACCCCGGTAGAATCGAGAGAACCGACCCCCTTTCACCGCCGGAAGGCCGCCCCGTGCCAGCAGTACCCCCCGCCGCCCCCGACAGCGCGACCGACGTGGTCCTCGTTGTCGACTTCGGCGCGCAGTACGCCCAGCTCATCGCCCGACGCGTCCGTGAGGCCCGGGTCTACAGCGAGATCGTCCCGTCCACGATGCCGGTGGCCGAGATGCTGGCCAAGAAGCCCCGGGCGATCATCCTGTCCGGCGGCCCCTCCTCGGTGTACGCCGAGGGCGCGCCCTCCCTCGACCGCTCGCTGTTCGAAGCCGGCGTCCCGGTCTTCGGCATGTGCTACGGCTTCCAGCTGATGGCCACCACGCTCGGCGGCACCGTCGACGACAACGGTGCCCGTGAGTACGGCCGCACCCCGCTCCTCGTCTCCAAGACCGGCTCCACGCTCTTCGAGGGCACCCCCGCCGAGCAGTCGGTCTGGATGTCGCACGGCGACGCCTGCTCCGCGGCCCCCGAGGGCTTCACCGTCACCGCGTCCACCGACGTCGTACCGGTCGCCGCCTTCGAGAACGACGAGAAGAAGCTCTACGGCGTCCAGTACCACCCCGAGGTCCTGCACTCCACGCACGGCCAGCAGGTCCTGGAGCACTTCCTCTACCGCGGTGCCGGGATCGAGCCGACCTGGACCACGACCAATGTGGTCGAGGAGCAGATCGCGCTGATCCGCGAGCAGGTCGGTACCAAGCGCGCCATCTGCGGCCTGTCCGGCGGTGTGGACTCCGCGGTCGCCGCGGCCCTCGTGCAGAAGGCCATCGGCTCCCAGCTGACCTGCGTGTACGTCGACCACGGTCTGATGCGCAAGGGCGAGAGCGAGCAGGTGGAGAAGGACTTCGTCGCCTCCACCGGCGTCCAGCTGAAGGTCGTCGACGCCGAGGAGCGGTTCCTGACCGCCCTGGCCGGGGTGTCCGACCCCGAGCAGAAGCGCAAGATCATCGGCCGGGAGTTCATCCGCGTCTTCGAGCAGGCCCAGGCCGAGATCGTCGCCGAGGGTGCCGCCGACGGCGAGGAGGTCGCCTTCCTCGTCCAGGGCACGCTCTACCCGGACGTCGTCGAGTCCGGCGGCGGCACCGGCACCGCCAACATCAAGTCGCACCACAACGTCGGCGGTCTCCCCGACGACATCGAGTTCCAGCTCGTCGAGCCGCTGCGCCAGCTGTTCAAGGACGAGGTCCGGATGGTCGGCCAGGAGCTCGGCCTGCCGGACGAGATCGTCCAGCGCCAGCCGTTCCCCGGCCCCGGCCTCGGCATCCGTATCGTCGGCGAGGTCACCAAGGAGCGGCTCGACCTGCTCCGTGAGGCCGACGCCATCGCCCGCGAGGAGCTGACGGCGGCAGACCTGGACCGGGAGATCTGGCAGTGCCCGGTGGTCCTGCTCGCCGATGTCCGCTCGGTCGGCGTCCAGGGCGACGGCCGTACCTACGGCCACCCGATCGTGCTGCGCCCGGTGTCCTCCGAGGACGCCATGACAGCCGACTGGTCGCGCCTGCCGTACGAGACCCTCGCCAGGATCTCGACCCGTATCACCAACGAGGTGGCCGACGTCAACCGCGTCGTGCTCGACGTGACGAGCAAGCCGCCGGGCACCATCGAGTGGGAGTGACCGTCCCGACGGGCCCTGCCTGACTTCCGGTCGACGCCGATGCCGTCGCTCGTCCCCGAGCGGCGGCATCGGCGCGTATCCGGCCTGCCGCCCCGCGCCGGAACCCGCCTCGAATCGGGTCCCTCATGCCTCTGGTCACCTGTGGCGACCGGCGGTAACTTCCGACTCCGTACGCCCTGGGAGCCCCGAGGAGTCGCCATGCCCGAGCCCACACCCGTACCCGTGGACCAGCTCCACTTCGCGATGCCGCCCGTCCACGACTCGGTGGAGGACGAGCGCGCCCACCGCAAGGAGCGGCTGGCCGGGGCGCTCCGGCTGTTCGGGGAGTACGGCTACGAGGACGGAGTGTCCGGTCACATCACCGCGCGGGACCCGGAGTTCACCCAGTGCTTCTGGGTCAACCCGTTCGGGCTCCCCTTCGACGGCCTCACGCCGGACGAGCTGATCCTGGTCAACGGGGAGGGGCAGGTCGTCGAGGGGCGCCACCACGTCAACCAGGCGGCGTTCGCCGTCCACGCCCAGGTGCACCGGGCCCGCCCGGACGTCGTCGCCGTCGCGCACACCCACTCCGTGCACGGGCGGGCGCTGTCCGCGCTCGGCGAGCTCATCGAGCCGATCACCCAGGAATCCTGTGCCTTCTACGAGGACCACGTCCTGTACGACGCGTACACCGGGGTCGTTGTGGACGAGGAGGAGGGAGGCAGGATCGCTGCCGCGCTCGGCGGTCACAAGGCGATCGTGCTGCGCAACCACGGGCTGCTGACGGTCGGCGACTCGGTGGACGCGGCCGCCTGGTGGTTCATCGCCCTGGAGCGCTCCTGCCAGGTCCAGCTGGCCGCACGGGCGGCCGGAAAGCCGGTGCCGATCGGGCACCGGGACGCGGTCGCCACCCGTGACCAGCTCGGCAGCGACCTGGTCGCCTGGATCAACTACCAGCCGCTGTGGCGCCGGATCAGTCGCACATTCTGACGAAGAGGTGACGACAGGCTGCCCCGATGCGGGTCCGGGCCCTTCTGTGCGGCACAATTCGCTGCAATCGCAGTCGAGTTGGCTGAACCAGGACGTGAAAGGGCGGCGTTCCCCGTGGCGTTGGACGAGGTGAGGACGGGCAGTACGCACCATGGCGGCTGCACGTGCGGCGACTGCCCGCACGGGGCGCACGAGGGGCACCGGCGTGCGGTCGCCGCCTTCCTGGCCCAGCGGGACGAACTCGCCGCGGGCCAGGGGCTGCCGGCCGGGGTCGCCCGGTCCGTCTCCGCGACCCGGCAGTGGGTCTCGGACGAACTGACCCAGTCCGCCAGGACCGTCGCCGAACGGGGCCGGGAGGCGGGCGACGCCTGGCTGTACCGCGTGTGGCGGCGCACCCTCGTCGCGGTGTGGGGGAGCTTCGCCGTGCTGGTCGTCGCCGAGTCCGCCACCGCCATCGGCGCGGGCTGGACCAACGCCCGTACCGCGGGACTGCTCGCCGGACTTGTCACCGCGGCCCTGCTCACCTGCGCCGCCCAGGTCCACCGGGCCCGCGGCGGCCTCCTCGCCCCGGTGATCGGCGAGGACAACCGGCTCTCCACCTCACGGGCGGTCGCCGCGTCCTGGGTGCTGCTCGCGGTCTTCTCGGTCCTGGTGCTGGCGCTCCAGCTGGCCGGCGCCTCCGGCCACGCGGAGCGCGACGAACTGATCGAGGGCCTGGACCTGGCCAGGGGCGCCGGGATGGTGACCGTGCTGGCACTGGTGTGCGCCATTGCCGTGGTCGTACGCCGGGTGGTGACCGTACGAGCCCTGGCGGGGCGGCTGCAGAAGCTACGGGCCGCCCGTCCGCGCGCCGCCGATCTGCTCACCGACGACTCCGGGCGGGGCAGCTTCACCGATGTGCAGTACGTGCTGGTGAGCACCGTCGCCGTGCTGTTCGCCGCGGTCCGCCTCGCCCGCAGGCCCGAGCAGCTGCCCGACCTGCCC
Organism: Streptomyces sp. NPDC052052; assembly: GCF_040680455.1. NCBI lineage: Bacteria > Bacillati > Actinomycetota > Actinomycetes > Kitasatosporales > Streptomycetaceae > Streptomyces > Streptomyces sp. NPDC052052. The sequence goes on from NZ_JBFAWU010000013.1 coordinate 55,035, forward strand.
TGGGGCCTGGCGCTGCTGGTCACCGTCTCGGCGCTCGCCTACGTCGCCGGGAAGTACGCGGACGGTGGCCGCCCGGTGGTGCTCTCCGTGGTCCGGGCCAGGGAGGCCGGGGACCTGGACACGTCGATCCGTACCGGCGACGACATCGAGATCCGCGGTGCGGGGTTCGTGCCGCCCGGCGCCGGGGCACCCGACCGGCTGGCCCAGGTGGTCGTCCGGATCGGCCGGGTCCATGTGCACGCCCCGCTCGTCCCCGTCACCGGCGGCTTCGCCAACCCGACCGACACCCTGCTCACCGTGCCGGTGCCGGTGGAGGTGGAACCCGGACTGGTGGAGGTGCAGGTCGTGACCGCCGCCGGGGTGGAGACGAACCGGGTCGAGATCGATGTGACGGACTGACCGGCCGGACCCGTGCCGTCCGCGGGACCGCGGACAGCGCCGACCGGCCGGGTGGCGTTGCCCGCCGACCGGACCACCCACCGGGTGCGAAGTCCGTGCACCACGTACGTATGGTCTGTCGAGGGTCTACGGAAGGCGGTGCGGCCACATGCAGGATTTCAGCACGAACGTGCGCGGTCTGGGCGACACGAACGTACGCGGACTGGGCAGACAGAGGGGGATCAGGGAGCTGGCGCGGGAGCACGCCCTGCTGCCGCTGCGGATCTTCCTCGGAGTCACCTTCGTCTACGCGGGGATCAACAAGCTGACGGACCGTTCCTTCTTCCACGCGAGCGGCACCGGATCCCTCGGCGAGACGCTGCACGCGGTACGCGACTCGGCGGCGGTCCCGGCCCTCGTCGACCTCGCCCTGAAGAACCCCGGCGCCTTCGGGTACGCCATCGCCCTCGGTGAACTCGCCGTCGGCATCGGCACCCTCCTCGGGCTGTGGGCGCGGCTCGCCGCATTCGGCGGGGCGCTGATCTCGCTGAGCCTGTGGCTGACCATGAGCTGGCAGGCCGATCCGTACTACCTGGGCAACGACCTGGCCTACCTCGTCGCCTGGCTGCCGCTGCTGCTGGCCGGGGCGGCGGCGTTCTCCGTGGACGCCCTTCTCGCGTCACGGCGGCGACGGATCCTGTAGTTCGCCCAGGTCACGGTGGCGGCCAGCCAGAGGCCGCCGAAGAAGAGCGGGAAGAAGAAGACCCATGGGGCGTCCCAGATTCCCGCCGCGTCCGCCCCGTACCCCACTGCCAGCGCGAGCATGACGACACCCGCCACCGCACGCCCCGGACGGATCTCATGACGCAGCACGGGTGACCTCCACCTGTCCGATGCCGACTTCGAGAGTGAGCTCGACCGTGCCGGCCGGCTTGCCGCCCGGCACCGGGGCGAGCGTGGTGCGCTCGTGCCGTGACGGATTGACGTCCACGTCGTTCACCCGGTCCGCCGACGCCTCGCCCGACCGGCCGACCGGCAGGGTGATGTCGCCGAGGCCCGCCCGCGCATCCACCGTCACCGTCACCGTCTCCGGGACGACGACGACCGCGCGCCCCGCGCCGACCTTCACCCCGGTCCGCACGGTGTCGCCCCGGGGAACCGTGATCCCGCTGAGGTCCAGCCGCGCCACCCCCGAACCCAGGGCGTAGTGCGGCTGGACCGCGGCCACCGAGGCCGGCCGCCAGCCCTTGCGCACCCACTGGGTGGTGATGTCGTCCGGCAGCGTGGACGCCCCCGCCAGCAGGGCGGCCGTGAGCACGGACAGCATGACCGTGCCGAAGCCGGTCCGGCCGACGAACGCACTGACCAGCATCCCGAGCCCGAACACCGCGAGCGCGCAGGCCAGACCGATCTGCAGACTCGTCCCCAGCGGCCGCGAGTCCCATCCCAGTCCGGCCCCCAGGCTGCCCGCGATCAGCGCGCACACGAACACGAGACCACCGATCGACACCGGCCCCCTGGTCCCGGCCTCCTGCCGGGGCGCACGGAACGGGTCCTGGGCTGTCGCTCCCCGAGGGCGCGCCGTCCGGCCGTCGGGCGCCGCATCCGGCGGACCCCACAGATAGCCGGGACCCACCGGCCCCGACGTGCCGTCCTTGACGATCGGATCCCGCCACCACGAGGGACTGCTCGGCGTCGGCGGGGCCTTCACCTCGGGCGGCGCGTCCACCACGGCCTGCGCGGCGGACGGACGCGACGGGTCCTCGGGCGCCGCCGTCCTGCGGTTCCGCGTCCAGACGGCGAAGCCGACGACCGCGAGCGACAGCATCGCGGAGAACGCCAGCGTGCCCCCGTTGCTCAGCATCGAGAGGAACAGGCCGCAGCCGATCAGTGCGAACAGCACCGCGATCAGCGAGGCCCCCTCGACACGGCCGGACAGCAGTCGGCGTACCTCGTTCTCGTCCTCGCCCTCCAACGGGATCAGCAGCCAGGCGAAGCCGTAGAAGATCAGCCCGATGCCACCGGTGACGGACAGCACACCGAGCACGATCCGGAAGATCACCGGATCGACGTCGCAGTACCGGCCGAGCGCGTCGCACACACCGGCCACGACCTTGTGGCGCGGGCTGCGCCGCAGCCGCGGCCCCGGCACGGAGGGCGGTGCGACACCGGGGGAGGTGTCCTGGGGAACGGTCATGGCTCCATGGTGACGGGCCGGGCACTGCTCCGGGACCGGCGCCGACCCTGGCCGATCCCTGATATTGCCCCGACGGTTCCCCGACGCCTCCCGAGGCGACCGGGTCCGACAGCGGGTGCGGCAGTGCTCCACCGCGTTCGGGTGTGAGCAGTCGAGAGGTACAGGAAACCCCGGACCTCGTCCCGTAGGCAGCCGGAGGCCGTTGCCGGAGCACCGGGTCCGCGATCCTTGAGTCATGCGTGCCGCCCGCCTGATCCGCATGGCCCTCCTCGTCCAGTCGAGCCCCGGTCTGACCGCTGGCGCCCTTGCCCGTGAGCTGGACGTTTCCAAACGCACGGTGATCCGCGACGCCCAGGCTCTGCAGGAGGCGGGCGTTCCCATCCGGTCCGAGCACGGCCGCACGGGCGGCTATCACCTGGCACCGGGCCACCGGACCCGGCTCACGACGCTCCATCCCACCGAGGCAGAGACGCTCTATCTTTCCGGCCTGCCCACGGCCCTGCGTGATCTCGGGCTGTCGGGCGCGGCGGACACGGCCCGGCTGAAGCTGTCGGCCACCCTGCTCCCGTCGTTGCGGGCGGCGGCCGAGTCGTCCGTGCGCCGCTTCCACCTCGACGCCCCGGCCTGGTTCCGCGAGCCGTCGGCACCGGAGTTGCTGCCGGAGCTGGCCCGCGCCGTGTGGTCCGACCGCACGGTCGAGCTGGCCTACGCGCGACCGGGCCGGGACGGCACGCCGCCCCGCACGGTCACCCGCCTGCTGGAGCCGTACGGCCTCGTCCTGAAAGCGGGGGTGTGGTACGTCGTAGGCCGTGTGCCCGGAGAAGGGACGGGCCGGGACGGCGCATGGCGTACCTACCGCGTCGACCGCGTCACGGCGCTCTCCCTTGCTCCCGGCGCCGACGAACCCTTCGTCCGCGACCCGTCCTTCGACCTGGCCGCGCACTGGCAGGACCACGCCGCCGGGTTCGCCCGGGCACTGCTGCGCACGACCGTCACCGTGCGCCTGACCGAGTGCGGCCTGCTCCGCCTGCCGGCTGTGGCGGACCCGGCCGGGGCCGGCGAGGCGCTGGCGTCGGCGACCGCGCCGGACGCCGCCGGACGAGTCACGCTCGACCTGCCGGTGGAGTCGGAGGACGTCGCCTTCGCCCAGCTGACCGGGCTCGGCGCGGACGTGGAGGTGCTGGCCCCGGAGAGCCTGCGTGCCCGCTTCCGCGAGCACGCGCGGGGCCTCGCCACCCTGTACGGTCCGGAGCTGGGTAATCAGCGGTAGTCGTCCGGCGAGCCGTCCTTCCCGCCGTACCTGACGTCCTCGAAGTACCCCCAGGCATCCGGCTGGCTGCCGTCCACATCCCGTACCCCGTAGGTCCTGGCGAGCTCCGCACTGGAGGTGGACTTCCCGTTCCAGCGGACCGCCCGGTCCGGGTCGGCGGCGAGCGCGGCGACCGCGCGGGCGAGGTAGTACGGCGACTCGGCGATGGCGAAGTCCGGTTCCTGGGCGACGGCGTCACGCCAGTTCTCCTCGGTCACGCCGAAATGGGTGAGCATCTGTTCCGAGCGCAGGAAGCCCGGCGTGACGGCGACCGCCGTGCCCCCGTACTCGGCCAGTTCCTCACCCAGTCCGAAGGCGATCCGGATCGGAGCGTTCTTCGCGAGGTCGTAGTAGAGGTTCTCGCGGTAACGGCGATTCGAGACCGCCGTGCCGTCGGTGACCTCCACATGCAGCGGCGCGTCCGAGCGGATCAGCAGCGGGAGGGCGAGTGCCGCGGTGATCACATGTGAGCGCACCCCGAGTTCCAGGATGCGCAGACCGTCGGCGAGCGGTGTCTCCCAACTCTTCTTGCCGAAGACGGAGTCGACGAGCAGGTGCTCGCCACCCCAGAGATCGTTGACGAGGATGTCGAGCCGCTCCTGTTCGCGGTCGATCCGCTCGACGAGGGCGCGTACCCGGTCCGCGTCCAGATGATCGGTAGGGACGGCGATGCCGGTACCGCCGGCCGCTGTGACCAGCTCAGCGGTCTCCTCGATGGTCTCCGTGATCCGGCCGACCTCGCTGGCGTGCTTCCGGGTGGTGCGGCCGGTGACGTAGACCGTGGCGCCGGCGCGGCCGAGTTCGACGGCGAGGGCACGTCCGGCGCCACGGGTGGCTCCGGCGACGAGCGCTGTCCGGCCGGCGAGCGAGCCCACCCGGCCGATGTGCTGGGTGCTGATGTCCTTGTCCATGCCACCACGGTGCACGCCAAAGGTGACAGAGCGCGTCACCATTTTTTTCGGGGTGCTCCCGCGCGCTCTGCCGAGGCGCAGCCCCGTCCCGCGGGCCGACACCGGCCGCCCGGCTCATTGGCGGCCTTGGGGCTCACCTCGGCTGGGCAGCGCGAACGGATAACACGTCCCCTGCCGCACTCTCAGGGTCCGGTCGGGGGCGGACCCTGATGCCGTCACGCGTACGGACATGTGACGATCGGGTCATGCCAACCGCCACGTCCCGAGCCACGAGCTCCCGCACCGCCGCCCCGGAGGAGCCGCCGCTGCGCAAGCTGTACCGCAGCGCCGACGGACGGCTGCTCGGCGGTGTCGCCCGCGGACTCGCCGGGCACCTCGGGCTGCCGGTCGCCTGGGTGCGGTTCGTCTTCCTCGGCCTGTTCCTCGCGGACGGTCTCGGGGCGCTGCTCTACGCGGTGTTCTGGATCGTGGTCCCGCTCGGGGTCGGCGGTGTGGAGGCACCGCGCTCCGTCTTCGAGACCGCGCCGGACGGCAGCCGCAGGCTCCGCAAACCCGACAGGGGCCAGGTCTTCGCCCTGGTCGCGTTGTTCGTCGGTGCCCTTCTGTTCGTCGACAACGTCGACATGGGCGGGAGGGCCGACCGCTACATCTGGCCCATGCTGCTGATCGGCGCCGGTTCCGTACTGGTGTGGCGGCAGGCCGACAATGCCCGCCGCGCCCGCTGGATGGAGGTCGGCAACCGTCGCCGGGTCCTGCTCCTCGCCCGGGGTCTGGCCGGGGTCGCCCTGGTCGGCCTGGGCCTGGCCGTCTTCATGGTGGTACGCGGCTCCGCGGCCCAGCTCGGCAACGTCCTGACCGCCGCGATCGCCGTCCTCACCGGCATCGCGCTGCTGGCCGGCCCCTATCTCGTCCGCATGACCCAGGACCTCTCCGAGGAACGCCTGATGCGGATCAGGGCCCAGGAGCGGGCCGAGGTCGCCGCCCACGTCCATGACTCGGTGCTGCACACCCTCACGCTGATCCAGCGCAACGCGGAGGACGCCGGCGAGGTCCGCAGACTGGCCCGGGCCCAGGAGCGCGAACTGCGCAACTGGCTGTACAACCCCGAGGGCACCGGCAAGGACGGGGACGACGAACCCGACACCCTCGCCGAGGCGGTCAAGCGTGCCGCGGCCGAGGTCGAGGACAAGCACGGCGTCCCGTTGGAGGTCGTCGTCGTCGGCGACTGCCCGCTGGACGAGAGGCTGGTCGCGCAGATGCAGGCCGCACGCGAGGCGATGGTCAATGCCGCCAAGTACGGTGGCGAGGGCGGCGCGGTCCAGGTCTACGCGGAGGTCGAGGGCCGCACGGTCTTCGTCTCGGTACGGGACCGGGGCCCGGGATTCGACCTGGACTCCGTACCGGGCGACAGAATGGGCGTACGGGAATCGATCATCGGCCGGATGCAGCGCAACGGCGGTACGGCGCGACTGCGTTCGGTGCCCGGCGGGGGCACGGAAGTCGAACTGGAGATGGAGAGGGCGAGCGATGACGGAGACCACCACTGAGGCGGCGGGGGGCGCGGAGCGCCGGGTACGGGTCGTGCTCGTCGACGACCACCGGATGTTCCGCACCGGCGTGCAGGCCGAGATCGGCCGCACCGAGGAGACGGGCGTCGAGGTGGTCGGGGAGGCCGCCGACGTCGACCAGGCGGTCACCGTCATCACGGCGACCCGTCCCGAGGTCGTCCTTCTCGACGTCCATCTGCCCGGCGGCGGTGGCGTCGAGGTGCTGCGCCGCTGCGCCCCGCTGATGGGCGCCGTGGAGAACCCGGTCCGGTTCCTGGCGCTGTCCGTGTCGGACGCCGCCGAGGACGTCATCGGCGTCATCCGCGGCGGCGCCCGTGGCTACGTCACCAAGACGATCACCGGCGCCGACCTGGTCGACTCGGTCTTCCGGGTCCAGGAGGGCGACGCGGTGTTCTCGCCCCGGCTGGCCGGCTTCGTCCTCGACGCCTTCGCCTCCACCGACGCGCCGCCGGTCGACGAGGACCTGGACCGGCTGACGCAGCGCGAGCGCGAGGTGCTCCGGCTGATCGCCCGCGGCTACGCGTACAAGGAGATCGCCAAGCAGTTGTTCATCTCGGTGAAGACGGTCGAGTCGCATGTCTCGGCGGTCCTGCGCAAGCTCCAGCTCTCCAACCGGCACGAGCTGACGCGGTGGGCGACGGCGAGGCGGCTGGTCTGACCCGGAGACCCGGTCCGGCCGCCCGGACCCTGTTCCTGCGGGGCCGGCCCCACCCCTGCCGCGGTGCGGGGCCGGGCGGCACTGGGGCCTTTCGTTTGGATCAGGCCGGGCTCGCGTGCCCCCGGTGCCGCACCTCGCCGCGTTGTCGTCGGTCGGCATGGCTCCTTCCCCAAGCTCTCGGCTGCGCTCGAGCAGGGGAGACCCCATCCGACTCCCTCCTCCGCCTTGCGATGCACGGCACCGGACCCCGCTCCCTGATCCACCCTGATCCAGACGAAAGGCCCTAGGCCAAGGTGAGGAAGAGCTTCTCCAGTTCTGCCTCGTTCATGGCGGGGGTACCGCCGTCCTCGGGGGCGGTCAGGCATGCACGCATGCGACCGGCGACGATTTTGAAGCCGGCACGGTCCAGCGCGCGGCTGACGGCGGCGAGCTGGGTCACCACGTCCCGGCAGTCCCGGCCTTCCTCGACCATCGTGATGACCCCTGCCAGCTGACCCTGTGCGCGGCGCAGGCGGTTGAGCACCGCGCGGGCGGAGACTTCGTCCTCGACGGTCACGGTCTCGGAGGTTTCCGGAGCCGGGTTCGGGGCGGTCGGGTTCATCCGTTGAGCTCCTCGGCGAGTCGGGCGAGCGCGTCGTCCAGTCGGTGGGCGGCCTCGTCCGCGACCGGGACCATGGCGTCGAGGCCGGTGAGAGTGACCATGGTGGCGGGGTCCAACGCCTGCACCACCGTCTGCGAGCCCTCCGTGCGAATCACCACGTTGCAGGGCAACAGGAGCCCGACGCCCCGGTCGGTGTCGAGGGCCCGCTCCGCCAGTTGAGGGTTGCACGCGCCCAGGATCAGGTAGTTCTCCATGTCCCGGCCGAGCTTGGCCTTGAGCGTTGCGGCCATGTCGATTTCGGTGATCACTCCGAAACCCTGTGCGGCAAGGGCTTGCCGAGCGGCGGCCACGGTCCGGGCGAAGTCGGCGCGTACGCGCACGGTCCGGTCGTATCCCATGATCTTCCTTCCCAAGCCTGGATGAATGAGGCGATTTACCTCCGACTATACCCCCGGGGGTAATCTGTTACGGTGGATTTAATACCCAGGGGGGTATCCAGCTGAGGAAGTGAGCGGCACATGTTCTTCGTCGACACCATCGAGATCGAGGGCCTGGGCAACCGGCACTACCTGGTCGGGGGCGCCCGGGCCGCGGTGGCGGTGGATCCGCCCCGTGACATCGACCAGGTGATCGCGGCGGCTGCACGGCGCGGGGTGCGGATCACGCACGTGGTGGAGACGCACATCCACAACGACTATGTGACCGGCGGTCTGGAACTGGCCCGGCTGACCGGCGCCGCCTACCTGGTGCCGGCCGCCGCCCAGGTCTCCTTCGCCCGCGTCCCGGTCAGCGACGGCGACGTGATCGAGGTCGACCAGGGACTGTCCGTGCGGGCCCTGGCCACCCCCGGGCACACCCCGCACCACACCGCGTACGTCCTGGAGGACGGCGGGACACCGGTCGCCGCGTTCACCGGCGGTTCCCTGCTCATCGGCACCGTGGGCCGCCCCGACCTGGTCGAACCCCGCCTCACGGAGCACCTCGCCCGCGCCCAGCACGCCTCCGCGCAGCGGCTCGCCATGGAGCTGCCCGACGACACCTCGGTCCTGCCCACCCACGGGTTCGGCAGCTTCTGCTCCTCCGGACAGGCCGAGGGTGACGCGAGCACCATCGGCCGGGAGAAGGCCGTGAACGCCGCTCTGGCCCAGGACGTCGACACCTTCGTCGCCGACCTGCTGGCCGGTCTGGAGGACGTTCCCGCCTACTACGCGCACATGGCCCCGGCCAACTCCGCGGGCCCGGAACCCGTCGACCTGACCTCCCCCCGGCGTGCGGACGCCGAGGAGATCGCCGTCCGGCTCGCGGCCGGTGAGTGGGTCGTGGACCTGCGCAACCGTGTCGCGTTCGCCCGGGGCCACGTCGCGGGCTCGTTCAACTTCGAGGCCGACGGCAAGATCGCCACCTACCTGGCGTGGATGATCCCCTGGGGCAAGCCCGTCACCCTGCTCGCCGAGACACCCCAGCAGCTTGCCGAAGCCCAGCGCGAACTGGTCCGAGTCGGGATCGACCGCCCCGCGGCCGCCGCGATCGGCGGCCCGTCCGACTGGCTGCGCCCCGATGAGGCCCCGGCCTCGTTCCGCCGGGCGGTCTTCGCCGACCTGGCCGCCGAGCTCTCCCAGGCCGGGGAACGGCCGGTGGTCCTGGATGTGCGCCGTGATTCCGAGCGGGCCGGCGGCTTCATCGAGGGCTCGGTCCACATCCCCGTGCACACGCTGCACAAGCGGATCGACGAGGTGCCCGCCGGAGAAGTGTGGGTCCACTGCGCGGGCGGCATGCGGGCCGGGATCGCGGCCTCGCTGCTGGATGCGGCCGGGCGCGACGTGGTCGCCGTCGACGAGGGCTTCGACCAGGCCGCGGACGCCGGCCTGACCATCGCCACCGCCGTCTGAACCCGGATCGACACCGAGAGGAGTCCCGCCATGTCCATCTTCCCTGCAGGTCCCGGTCGCCTCGGCGTCGTGGAGGCCCACCACATGCTTCAGGAAGCCACCGCCGTTCTGCTGGACGTGCGCGAGACCGAGGAGTGGCGGGCCGGGCACATCCCCGGCGCGCAGCATCTGCCGCTGTCCCGGCTGACGGCTGGAGCAAAGGCGCCCGACGGCCCACGCCTCGTGCTGATCTGCCGCTCAGGGCAGCGTTCCCAGCACGCAGCCGGTCTGCTGCGTGAACGGGGCATGGACGCAGCCGATGTCATCGGCGGTATGAAGGCGTGGGCCCGCCAGGGGCTGCCGGTCCAGGACACCGCCGGAGCGACGGGAACCGTCATATGAGCGTGCTCATTCTCGCCCTGGTGACGGGAGCGGTGGTCGGCCTGGCCCTGGGCGGACTCGGCGGGGGCGGCAGCGTGCTGGCCGTGCCCGCACTGATCTACCTGCTCGGCTTCAGTCCCGTCGCCGCCACCACCGCGAGCCTGATCATCGTCGCCGCGACCTCCCTCACGTCTCTGGTCGCCCACGCCCGGGACGGCAACGTCCGTTGGCGGACCGGGCTGCTGTTCGCCGCTGCGGGCATCGGCCCCGCCTTGCTCGGCGGCCTCGCCGCCGGCCGCATCCCGGCCTCTGTCCTGACTGTCGCGTTCTCGGTGATCGCCGCACTCGCGGCCTGGCGGATGCTCCGCCCCAGCCGCCCCGCAGCAGATCACCCCGTGCGGCCGGCCAGGGCCGCGGCGGCCGGGGCCGGCTTGGGTGCCGTCACCGGTGTGCTCGGTGTCGGCGGAGGCTTCCTCGCCGTGCCCGCCCTCGTCGGTGTCCTCGGCCTGCGCATGAAGGCCGCCGTCGGCACCAGCCTCCTGGTCATCATCATCAACTCGCTCGCCGCGCTCGTCACTCGCACCGGCACCGCTGACGGCCTCGACTGGGCCGTCATCGCCCCGTTCACCGGAGCCGCGATCCTCGGCGCCTGGGACGGCAAACGTCTCGCCACGAAGATCTCCGGCGACCGCCTGCAGCACGTCTTCGCCTACGTTCTGCTCGCCGTGGCCGCCTTCATGCTCCTCGACGGCCTCTTCTGATCCAGCCCCACCCCGAACCGAAGGACAGGACAACCCCATGAACCCGACTCTCACCACCCGTGTCGTCCGTGAGCGCCTGCACACCCTGGTCGTCATCGACGTACGCACCCCCGGTGAATACGCCGGCGGACATCTGCCCGGCGCCTACAACATCCCCCTCGACGACCTCGAACACGCCCTGCCCACCCTCCGTGAGGCGGCCGACCGCAGCGACCTCCTGGTGGTCTGCGCCTCCGGCACCCGCTCGGAGAACGCCTGCGCCATGCTGTCCCGCAACGGCATACCGGCCGCCGGCCTCGAAGGCGGGACCGCCGCCTGGGCCTCAGCGGGAGAAGAACTGCACCGCCCGGCCACCACCGCAGCGCCCAGATGGGCCATGGACCGCCAGGTCCGTCTCACCGCGGGCTCCGGGGTCCTGCTCGGGCTGCTCCTCGGCCAGGTGATCCACCCCGCCTTCCAACTGCTCTCCGCGGGCATCGCCGCCGGCCTCGTCTATTCCGCCGTCTCCAACAGCTGCGCCATGGCCTCCCTGCTCGGGAAACTCCCCTACAACCGCACCGACCGCACCGACCTCGACCACACGCTCGCCGCCCTGCGGACAGGCGCGCGTCGGTGATGACAGGGCATCAGCCGAGCTCATGCCGTGCCCGACAACCTTGGCCCCGTCGCGCACACCTATGCCACCCGGGTCGCCCCGGCGAAGGGCATCTGGTCGATCGGCGCGATCCGGACCGGCGCTCCGGGGTGCGGGGCGTGGATCATCTGGCCGTTGCCGATGTAGAGGCCGACATGGCTGATGCCGGAGTAGAAGAACACCAGGTCGCCCGGGGCGAGTTCGGAGCGCGGGATGTGCCGCCCGGCGTTGATCTGGGTGTAGGTGGTACGCGGCAGGGAGATCCCGGCGGAGCGCCAGGCGGCCTGGGTGAGTCCGGAGCAGTCGAATGCGGACGGGCCGGTGGCTCCCCAGACGTACGGCTTGCCGAGGGCTCCGTACGCGAACGCGACGGCCTCGGCGGCGCGGCTGCCCGGTGCCGGGACGGCGCCGCGCAGGGTGCCGCGGTCCGCATGGCCCGCGGGGCGCGCCCCGTCCAGGCTGTCGTAGACGGCGCGTTCGGCCGGGGACAGGGTGGCCAGCAGCCGCTGCGCGGCGGCCAGCCTGGCCCGGATCGTCGCCTTGTGCTTCTTGAGGGCGGCCTGGCGCGATGCCAGCTCCGCCAGCTTTCCCCGGGCCTGCGCGCGCAGTTGGTCGATCCGGGCGACCTGCCGCTCGACCCGGTCGACCTCGGTGGCCCGGCGGTCGCCGATCCGGTCCAGGTACGAGGCGCGTTCCAGGTACTCGTCGGGGTCGGAGGAGAGCGCCAGTTGTACGGACGGATCGATCGCGCCGGTGCGGTACTGCGCGGCGGCGAGTGAACCCAGGGCGTCGCGGGAGGCGTTGAGGCGCTCGGTCCGGCGGGCGGCCTCGTCGCGCAGGGTGCCGACGGCCTCGGCGGCGGCGGTCGCCTGCTCCTTCGCGCCGTTGTACTGCTCGGTGGCGGCTTCCGCGTCGCGGTACAGCCGGTCCACCTCCGCCCTGATCTGGGCGGGCGTGCGCTGGGGGTCGGCGTGTGCCGAGCCCGGCAGTGCGGCAGCGGCGGCGGCCCCGGCGAAGGCGAGGGTGGCTGCGGTGCGGGCAGCGGAGCCGGTGACCAGGCGCCGCTTGGGTTTCCGATGCGCTGCCACGAGGGCGTGCGTCCTTCCTGACGACTGCCCGACGGGGACTACCGGCGGGCCCGCCCGAGGCCCGGTGGCGGGGCACCGGCAGAGGGGCCGGCCCGCCGCCGGATCTCTCGGCGGGGCGACCGGCCCGCCGCCCGGTGTGGAGCGGTGGTGAGGCCGGTCACCTGGTCAGGACGCTAGACCCGGGGCATGTGCAGGAGTCGTAATGACGCCTATTGTCCGAAGTTGGCGCGGCATTGATGCAAGTTGACCGGGGGAAATGGCATCAGATTCAGACAATTCGCGCAGATGTGAGTAAAGCGACAGGAAGTCGGGGAAGCCGCACCTGCCTGCGGGGTGGCGGTATGGGCGGGGCTAGGCTGCGGACCCATGGACGTACTCATCAATGTCTTCGTCGCCCTGCACATCATCGGCATCGCTGCCCTGCTGGGCGGCTTCCTGACCCAGATGAAGGCGATGGGCGCCGGCACCGCCCGGTTCGTCCCGGCGATGCTGCACGGTGCACTGACGATGCTGGTCACCGGTGTCGCGCTGGTCGGGCTCGACGAGTCCGACGGCCGTCAGCTGAACCACATCAAGATCGGGATCAAGCTGCTGATCCTGATCGTGATCCTCGCGCTCGTCTACATCAAGCGGGACGAGGAGAAGGTCGACAAGGGCGCCTTCGCGGCGGTGGGCGGGCTGACGCTGGCCAACATCTTCATCGCCACCCTCTGGACCTGAGCCACCCCTCCGGACCCGGGCCGCCGCCGGCCCCGGGGCGCCGCCGCGCTCCGGACCCGAGCCGCCCCGTTCCGGCCCGACCCGCGGGGCGGGCTCCGACAGGGAGCCCGCCCCGCAGCCGTTGCCCGACGGGCCGGCGGTGCGGGCGGCTACGCCGGGCGCACGCTGCCGTAGATCGGCATGTAGTAGATCGACTCCTCGCGCACATTCGCCCCCGGCTTCGGCGCGTGGATCATCATCCCGTCGCCCTTGTAGATGCCGACGTGGCTGATGTCGTCGTAGAAGAAGACGAGGTCGCCCGGCTGGAGATCGGCGGTCGCGACCCGGGTTCCTATCTCCACCTGGTCCCAGGTGGTGCGCGGGATGTCGACACCCGCGGCCTTCCATGCCGCCTGGGTGAGCCCGGAGCAGTCGTACGAGGACGGACCCGTCGCACCCCACACGTACGGCTTGCCGATCTGGGCCGCGGCGAAGGCGAGGGCCTTCTCCGCCTTGGTGGTGGCGCTGCTGTCCGAACCGGTCGTGGTGCCGGTCTCCGTCTCCTCCGCGGCCTCGGCCGCCTTGCGGTCCGCCTCGGCCTTGGCGGCGGCCTGCTGCTTGGCGAGTTCCTCCGCCTTGCGCCTGGCCTCCTCCTCCTTCTTGCGCTCCAGCGCCGCGAGCCGCTCCTTCTCCTCGGCGGTGAGCTTCGACAGCAGCGCACGCGCCTCGCCCAGCTTCTGCTGGACGTTCTGCTTGCTGGTGCGCAGCGTGGCCTGCGTCGTGGTCAGCGTCTCCAGGCTCTGTACCGCTTCGGCGCGCTTCTTCGAGGCCTTGACCTGCTCCGCGCGGAAGTCCGAGACGGCCTTCTGCTGCTGTTCGGTCATCCGGTTCATCAGCTGGTTCTGGTCGAAGTACGACTGCGGGTCGTCGGCCAGGAAGAAGGTGGCGTTCGGGGCGATGGCGCCGGCGCGGTACTGCGCGGCGGCGTAGGCGCCGAGCGTCCTGCGGGCCTCGTTGAGCTTGTCGGCGCGCTTCGCCACGTCCTCCAGCAGGGCGTCGACCTTGGCGCGCTGGGCGGTGGACGCCTCCTTCGCCTGGTTGTACTGCTGGGTCGCGGTGCCCGCCTGCCGGTAGAGGCCGTCCACCTTCTTCTGGACGTCCTCGATGCTCTGCTTCGGGGCGGGGGCGGCCATGGCGCTCTGCGAGGAGAGCAGGGTCACGGACGCCAGTGCGGCCGTGGTGAGGCCGACGGCGGGTGTACTGGTGCGCACCCGGGTGCGCGGTTTGCGGTGTGATGCCAAGACCGGCATCTCCTTCCGTGGACCGCCTGCCGGGTTAGCTGTCGGGTTCGGGCGGAACGGAAGGCTGCCCTACGGTCCGCGTGGGGATATGGACCGATTCACCCCGGTGCTGCATCTGGGTCCCCGGCTCCGAACTCCCACGAGGGCAGCCCGGATTCGGCGCGGGCACCCGTTCGGCGCGGTTCGCCTCAGGGGGTACGGGCCGCCCGGTCGAGCACGCTAGCCAACTCGTGGGGCCGCTGTGAAGGTCGATGTTCGATATGCCCGATACGTTTTCGTGACCTCGGTGGAGCGAGGTGGCGCGGGAGGGCCGGGGCCCGGTTTCTCTCACACCGCGTGGACGACCGCTCTCTTTGCGTACCCGGCCGCCAGGTGCGGTCGCGGCACTAGACTCGGCAAGCGATGAGCAGCCTCTTTGACGACAGCTTCCTGGCCGGCCTCCAGCACACGGAGGAGGAGCCTCCGCCGCCCCCCGAGGACTCCGCACCCGAAGAGGTGCCGGAGGACCTCTTCGCGGGCGTGTTCGACGGGCCTCCGCCGTCCAGGGACGCGTACTACCGTGACGGCGCGCACCGTCCGGTGATCGACCCCGCGGCACTGCTCGACGGGCTGAACAACGAGCAGCGCGCCGCGGTGGTCCACGCGGGTTCCCCGCTGCTCATCGTCGCCGGGGCGGGCTCCGGCAAGACCCGGGTGCTGACCCACCGGATCGCCCACCTCCTCGCCGAGCGCGGAGTCCACCCCGGCCAGATCCTGGCGATCACCTTCACCAACAAGGCCGCGGGCGAGATGAAGGAGCGGGTCGAACAGCTCGTCGGCCCGCGCGCCCACGCCATGTGGGTCATGACCTTCCACAGCGCGTGCGTACGCATCCTGCGCCGCGAGTCGAAGAAGCTCGGCTTCACCTCGTCGTTCTCCATCTACGACGCCGCCGACTCCAAGCGGCTGATGGCCCTGGTCTGCCGTGACCTCGACCTCGACCCCAAGCGGTTCCCGCCGAAGTCCTTCACGGCCAAGGTCTCCAGCCTGAAGAACGAGCTGATCGACGAGGAGACCTTCGCCGGCCAGGCCGCGGACGGGTTCGAGAAGACCCTCGCCCAGGCCTACGCGATGTACCAGTCCCGGCTGCGCGAGGCCAACGCACTGGACTTCGACGACATCATCATGACGACGGTCCACCTGCTCCAGGCGTTTCCCGATGTCGCCGAGCACTACCGCCGCCGCTTCCGGCACGTCCTGGTCGACGAGTACCAGGACACCAACCACGCCCAGTACACCCTCGTACGCGAACTGGTCGGCCCGGCCGGCGAGGACGGCGCCCCCGCCGAACTGTGCGTCGTCGGCGACGCGGACCAGTCGATCTACGCCTTCCGCGGCGCGACCATCCGCAACATCCTCCAGTTCGAGGAGGACTACCCGGACGCGACCACGATCCTCCTGGAGCAGAACTACCGCTCCACGCAGACGATCCTGTCCGCCGCCAACGCGGTCATCGAACGCAACGAGAGCCGCCGCCCCAAGAACCTCTGGACGAACGCCGGCACCGGCGCCCGGATCACCGGCTACGTCGCCGACACCGAGCACGACGAGGCGCAGTTCGTCGCCGACGAGATCGACCGGCTGACCGACGCGGGCGACGCCAGGGCCGGTGACGTCGCGGTCTTCTACCGGACGAACGCGCAGTCCCGTGTCTTCGAGGAGATCTTCATCCGCGTCGGCCTGCCCTACAAGGTCGTCGGCGGTGTGCGCTTCTACGAGCGCAAGGAGGTCCGGGACGTCCTGGCCTACCTCCGGGTCCTCGCCAACCCCGAGGACAGCGTCCCGCTGCGCCGCATCCTGAACGTGCCCAAGCGCGGCATCGGGGACCGCGCCGAGGCGATGATCGACGCCCTCTCCCTGCGCGAGAAGATCACCTTCCCGCAGGCGCTGCGCCGGGTCGACGAGGCGTACGGCATGGCCGCCCGGTCGGCCAACGCCGTCAAGCGGTTCAACACGCTGATGGAGGAGCTCGGCACGATCGTCGAGTCCGGCGCGGGCCCCGCGGTGGTCCTGGAGGCGGTGCTGGAGCGCACCGGCTACCTCGCCGAACTCCAGGCGTCCACCGACCCGCAGGACGAGACCCGGATCGAGAACCTTCAGGAACTCGCGGCCGTCGCCCTCGAATTCGAGCAGGAGCGGGGCGAGTCCGGCGAGGAGGGCGCGGGGACGCTCGCCGAGTTCCTGGAGAAGGTCGCGCTCGTCGCCGACTCCGACCAGATCCCGGACGAGGACGAGGAGGGCTCCGGCGTCATCACGCTGATGACCCTGCACACCGCGAAGGGCCTCGAGTTCCCGGTGGTCTTCCTGACCGGCATGGAGGACGGCGTCTTCCCGCACATGCGCGCGCTCGGCCAGGTCAAGGAGCTCGAGGAGGAGCGGCGGCTCGCGTACGTGGGCATCACCCGGGCCCGCGAGCGCCTCTATCTGACCCGGGCGGCGATGCGCAGCGCCTGGGGCCAGCCCTCGTACAACCCGCCCTCGCGGTTCCTGGAGGAGATCCCGGACCAGCACCTGGAGTGGAAGCGGACCGGGCCGATGGTGTCCCCGGCCGGACCGACCTCGGGGATCACCTCGTCGCTGTCCTCGTCGCGCTCGCGCTCCGGCCCCTCGGGCTTCGCGACCCGGCGCACGTCGGACAAGCCCACGATCACGCTGGCCGTCGGGGACCGGGTCACGCACGACCAGTTCGGGCTCGGCACGGTGACGGCGGTCGAGGGCGTCGGCGATCAGGCGAAGGCGACCGTCGACTTCGGGGACGAGCGGCCGAAGAAGCTGCTGCTGCGGTACGCGCCGGTCGAGAAGCTGTAGCCGGGCCGACGAGTGACCGGCGGGCCGGTTGTACACACGGCCCGGTCACTCGTCCCGGCCGGCCCGGTCGGTCGGGACGACCGGGCGGCGGGAGCGGCTCAGGTCGGGTCGACGTTGTGGCTGCGGAGCCAGGGGAGCGGGTCTATCGCCGCGCCGCCGCCGGGCCGTACCTCGAAGTGCATGTGCGGGCCGGTCGAGTTGCCGGAGTTGCCGGAGTACGCGATGACGTCACCGGCCTTGACCGCGCCGGAGCGGATCTTGGTGCTGCTCAGGTGGCAGTACCAGGTCTCGGTCCCGTCGGCCATGGTGACGATGGCCATGTTCCCGTAGGCGCTGTTCCACTGGGTGCGCACGGTGCCGTCGGTCGCGGCCATCACGGGCGTGCCGTACGAGACGGGGAAGTCGATGCCTGTGTGCACGGACATCCAGTTGACGCCCGCCTGGCCGAAGTACGCGCTGAGGCCGTGGTCCTTGACCGGCATGACGAACTTGGGGCGCAACGCCTCCTTGCGGGCGGCCTCTTCCTCCCGCTTCTTCTTCTCCGCGGCCTGCCGCTCGCGCAGGTCGATGCGCTCCTGGGTGCGGCTGGCGCGGTCGGCGAAGTTCTCGGCGTCGGCGCTGAGGTTGGCGAGCTGGGTGTCCAACTTGTTGTTGGCGGCGACCGACTTGACGGAACCCGGATCGGCGGCCGCCATCGTGGTGCTGTCGTCCTTCTTGTCCTCGCCGCCCAGCCCGGCGACGGAGGCGGCGGCGATACCGGCCACGCTCATCACGCAGGCGGACGGAACGGCGACGGTGAGGAGCGCGGAACGTTTCGCTGGCGTACGCCGCCGAGCGCGGGTGACGGGGCGGCTGAGGGGGCGCCGGGCGGCGGGCACGTGGTCGTTCAGGTCGTCGTCGTAGCCGTCGGCTTCGTCTTCCGGCCCGTCGGCGTCGCTGTGTCCGCTGTGACCGTCGTGACTGCCGGGGCCGAAGTCCGCTCCGGCCTCCGCCTCCGGCCCGGTCTCCGGGGCGGTCCCGGTCTCCGGCTCCGTGAGGTTGAACTCGGCGGTGTGCTGGGGCTCGTACGGGTCGAAGGAGCTCTGATCGTCATAGGGCCCGTACGGCTGGTGCGCCTCGTGCGCCGCGTACGCTTCCGGTGCTTGCTGCTCGTGGGTGGGCGTGGCGCCGATGTTCCAGGCCGTGGCGTCGTGGACGCCGGAGTCGTAGGCGGACGCCGCCCACGGGTCGGGCCGGTACCAGCCGCTGGTGTCCCACTGACCCGTGGCGTCCGGAGCGCCGCCCCGTGCCGGAATGTCGGCGAAGGTGGCGGTGATCGTGTCCGCCGCCGTGCCGTGGTCGACGGCAGGGGTCCAGGTGGCCGTGGTGTCGTACGTCGGGCCCGCGGGATACGGCTGCTGGGTCTGCGCGGGGTACCCGCCGTAGGCGTCGTACGAGGTGGTGGGGTGTGCGCCGGTGTCCCAGTGAGTGGATTCGTAGGGAACCCCGTACTCGACCGGGCCCGTACCGTAGCCGCTGTCGTACATGCCGTCGTAGCTGCCGGGGAGGGAGCCGAAGAGCGGGTCGCCGAGGTGACTGGCGGTGGTTTGGCCGTCGTATCCGGCATACCCGGCGTGGGGGTGCTGGTCGTCCACCAACTTCTCTCTCGCCTCGGCAGCAGGATCTGCGGTCCGGGATCCGGTGGGGAATCCCAGGGGAGCAGTGGCGCGACTGTACCCGGCGGTACGCGACGTCGACAATCTTCGGCAGCCCCGGGGCGGCTCAGGAAACGGGCAATCGGCAGTCTTTTGCCGGGCCGTGCACACAGCCTTGGCTCTATGTTCGAAATGCGTTCTATTTAATGGGGCCGCGAATGAGGTGGGGTGCTGCTGCTCCGGTGTGATCGGGTCACCGGACCGGTGCCCGTGGTTCCTGCGGTTGTCGCGGTGCCTGCGGTTTGCTCGGTTCCTGCGGCTCTCACGGTTTGCTCGGTTCTTGTGGTTCTCGCGGTTCCTGCCGGGGCTTCTGAGGTGCTCGGGGGCAGTGTGCCGCCCGAGGCTTCGATCATTGATGCGCGGGAATCCAGTGCCTGCCGGACGGCGGCGACGACGGCCGGGTGCACTGGGAGCGCGAGATGGCCGATTTCGCTGACATGTACGTTCAGCGCGTCGAGATCCGGGTGATCGATGCAGGCCGCCTCGGCCGGGACGATTACCCGGTCGAACTCGCTCCAGAAGCTCACGAAGCGGGTGCGGCAGCCGGGTGCCGGCCTGCGCAGTTCCTCGATCGGCCCGGAGCCCCTGCGCATCTGGGACACGAGAGGGTGGGCGCCGGCCGGCGGGGCGACGGACGTGCCCCCGTGCGGCGCGCCGAGCGTGACCAGGGTGCGGACCCGCTGGTCGCCGCCCAGCCGCTGGGCGTAGTACCGGGCGATCAGGCCGCCGAGGCCGTGTCCGACGATGTCGACCTTCTGGTGTCCGGTGCGGGCGCAGATCTCCTCGATGTGCCGGCCGAGCAGTTCGGCCGCCGTGCGGATGTCGCAGGTCAACGACGCATAGTTGAGCGACTCCAGATGGTGCCGGCCGTGTCGGGCGAGGGTGCGGCGGAGCGGCACGAAGGCCGAACGGTTGTCGGTGAGACCGTGCAGGAGGACGACGGGCGGCGGCTCTCCGCCCCGGAGGCCCAGGCTCCCGGTCGAGGCGGCGGTGGTGGTGGAGGCAGGGGCGGGGACGGTGTGCGGTGCGGCGGCCGGTGCGGTCGCCGGTGCGGCGGCGGATCCCGTGGTCGGTCCGGCCGGGCGTGGCGCGGGCCGACGCTCCCCGATGATGCCGGCGAGGAGCATCTGTCCGGTGAGTACCACCGGTTCGAGCGCGGTGGCTTTGATCAGCGCGGATGACAGCTGGATGCCGCACCGGCACGGCCGGCCCGGCAAGGGGCGAAGGAAGGGCAGAACCTTCATGGCCGACCTCCTGCTCCGGCGTGCGGGGAGACGGCTCTGCTCGCCGCGCGTCCTCGTGGGGAGCCGATGCGCGGGTACGGGTGACGCGCCCGGACTGCCGGGCGGGGTCCTGCCGGGCGCAGTCCCCTGCGTGCCGGTCGTGGCGGTGGCGGACGAACGGTCTCCGGCTGTACTGCCGCACCGCCCCGGCAGCCCGCACCACCGTGCCGCGCGGCTGGCGGCGCGGTGGTACGGCGACCTCGCGGCGGCTTTCCTGGCGGCCGGTCCCACACAGCAGGACCGCCGGATGCCCTGGAAGCGGCCACCGGTGAACATGTCCCCTGTGTGATTTCCCCCTCCCCGGCCACCGCGAAACGGTGGGTTGCGGGATGCTGTCGATAACGTTCGTTCACATCCCCGGCCCTTCAGGCACGGGAGACGCATGTGGAGGCAGTGATGGGTGTGACCGGTCCGATCCGAGTGGTGGTGGCCAAGCCGGGCCTGGACGGCCATGATCGCGGAGCCAAGGTGATCGCGCGGGCGCTGCGCGACGCCGGTATGGAGGTCATCTACACCGGCCTTCATCAGACGCCCGAGCAGATCGTGGACACCGCGATCCAGGAGGACGCCGACGCGATCGGCCTCTCGATCCTCTCCGGCGCGCACAACACGCTCTTCGCCAGGGTGATCGAGCTGCTGAAGGAGCGTGAGGCGGAGGACATCAAGGTCTTCGGCGGCGGCATCATCCCGGAGGCGGACATCGCGCCGCTGAAGGAGCAGGGCGTCGCGGAGATCTTCACGCCGGGTGCGACGACGGCGTCGATCGTCGATTGGGTCAACGCGAACGTCCGGCACCCCGCGGAAGCCTGAGCCCTCCCCGCCGCAAGGCCGGGCCGTCGGCTCCGGGCCGCGGGCTCCGGCCCGCCCGGGGCCCGGCGCCCCGGGCTCGTTCCCTCAGGTCCGAAGTCGGTCGTCGCTCCTCAGCCCGCTGCCAGCTCCCGGTCCATCGCCGCACGCAACCGCAGGGTGGAGACCAGCCGTTGGAAGGCCTCGGACCAGTAGCCGTTCGCGCCCGGTGAGGCGTTCTCCGGTTCGTCCGGGGTGGTGGTGAGGACTTCCAGGCGGTCCGCCTCGGCCGGGTCCAGGCAGCGCTCGGCGAGGCCCATGATGCCGCTGAAGCTCCACGGATAGCTGCCCGCGTCCCGGGCGATGTCCAGGGCGTCGACGACGGAGCGGCCGAGTGACTCGGCCCAGGGGACCGGACAGACCCCGAGCAGCTGAAAGGCCTCCGACAACCCGTGTGCCGCGATGAAGTCGGCCACCCAGGTGCCCCGTTCGGCGGCGGGAAGCACGGCGAGCAGCTTGGACCGCTCGGCGAGTGACGTCGTACCGGGGCTGTTCGACGGGGGAACGGCGGGGGAGCCGAGCAGTGCGCGGGCCCACTGCGGATCCCGCTGCCGCACGGCCGCCCGGCACCATGCGGCGTGCAGTTCCTCGGCCCAGCCGTCCAGCACCGGCAGTGAGACGATCTCCTGCGCGCCGCGACCGCCGAACCGCCCCGACCAGAGGGTCAGTGGGGTCGCTTCCACCAACTGGCCGAGCCACCAGGACCGCTCGCCCCGCCCCACCGGAGGCACCGCCACCACACCGTCGCGCTCCATCGAGGCATCGCATTCGTGCGGAGCCTCCACGGCGACGGAGACCTCGTCTCCCGCGAGGTCCTGGCTCACGCAGGACATCGCGCGGGCGGCCATCCGTCCGGCGAACGCCGAATCCGGCAGCGCGGACAGCAGTTCGGCAGCCGTGGAGCGGACATGGCGACTGCGGTCGGAGAGCGCCTGCTCCAGGAAGGTCTCGTCGGTCCCGGAGAGATCCGTGCGCAGCGTATCGAGGAACATCAGCCGGTCCTCGGCGCGTTCGGTGGTCCATGTGGTGGCGAGCAGTGCCAGCGCTTCGGCGGAGTCGTGTGCGCGCAGGGCCCCGAGCAGGGCGACCCGTTCGGCGAACAGCCCTTCCTCCCACAGCCGGGCGACCGCTTCCGGTTCTGTGCGGTCCGGCAGCGACGGACCGCGCGAGGAGCCCCGCAGCGCGAACTTCCACTCGGGATTCAGCCCGGCCAGCCACCGCCCGCGCGGTCCGGCGAAGGCCAGGACCGCGGGCCGCAGGTCGGTGCGGGACCTGGCCGCGTCCAGCAGGAGGGGGAGGAGCGCGGCCGGGGCCCGGTAGCCGTACCGATGGGCGGTGGCCAGCCACTGTGGGATCAGCTCCGTGAGGTCGGGGGCGGTGCCGCGCCGACCGCCCGAGCTGCCCGGTGCCGTCCGGTCCTCGAGCAGCTGGGCGAGTCTGCGCCGTGCTGCCGGAGGCAGCGCGGGCCGAGGGTCGTCGGGTGCGGGCTCCGGCCGGGCGGCCGCGGGAGCGGGCAGCAGTCCCGCGCGGCGCCGCACGGTGTGGAGTGCTGCCGCGTCCAGCAGCTCGCCCGGCCCGCCGCCTCCTTCCGGCGGGCGGCGGTCGGTGCCCAGAAGCGCCGAGGTGACGAGTTGTTCCCAGGGCGCGCGTGCGATGGTGCGAGGCATTGGTCCCCCTTCGAACCTCGGGTCCGCAGTCCTGCGGAGTCAGATGAGCAGCACGGCCCCGGACGGTGTCTCGAGGTCGCCGGAGCCCCTGCCCGCCCCCGCACGGGCCTCGGTGTCCGTATCCGGTCCGGTGTCCGTGGGCCAGGCCGTCAGGGGCTCGAACCCGCGGTGGCCGCACTCGCCGAAGACCGTGACCGGGGAGCCGCCGGAGAGAGCGACGAGCTTCCAGAGCCCGGGTCGGGACAGCGCCGCCGGGGCGACGGGCAGGGCCGTGTCGCCCGCCGCGTCGGCGAGCTGCCAGCCGGTCCCGGACGGCACGGGTATGACGTCGCGCAGGGTCACGGGCCAGGTGTCCAGCCAGGGGTCGTCCCGCAGGGCGTCCCCGTACGCGCGGATCGCGGCCGCCGTCGAACCGCCCGGTGGGAGCGTGCCGCCGGGTGACGGGGCACCGAACTGTCCGCCCAGCTCCGCCCGCAGCTGCCCGGCGCCCGGATGGGGCGTGATCTCGGCGTCGATCGTGGCGCCCACCGGCAGCGCCGGCCCGGGGGAGCGCCCGGCCGCTCCGTAGGACAGGAGCAGTGCTGTGCGGCCCGAATCCCTCCCGTACAGCCAGATACGGCGGGTGACGACCCTGCCGTCCGGTGTGTCGTACTGGGCGAGGACCAGCCAGTGGTCGCGGACCGGCGGGCCCTCCGCGGGGGCGGTCAGTCCCACCCGGGTCCGGACCGTGGCGGCCAGTGGCTCCGGCAGTCGGTCGATTCCCAGCCAGGCGGTGTCCAGCAGATGCAGCAGCGCGCACTCCTCCAGCAGCCGGGCCGGCCAACCCGGCCCGGACGCCGGGACGGAGCCCAGCTCCCTCACCCGCGCGGCCAGGCCGGGAGCCTGGGCGTCGACCATGCGGGCCGCCGTCTCCTCCCACAGGGTGTAGCCGGGCTGATCGACCGCGGCCAGCCCGCCGCGCACCAGATCCGCCAGCCGCTGCTCCAGCTCCTGGGCGCCGTCGCTGATCCGCCCGGCCCGGCGCTCGGCGCGCCGACGGGCGGCCGCCGGGTCGGCCGGGCCCGTGGCCGGGGCGCCGCCGGCTCCCGGCTCGCCCCTCCCCGGCGTGGCGGCCGCGGGGTCGCGACGGCTCGTCAGCCACGCGTCGGCCCAGTCCGGCACCTCGCCCGTGGGCAGGGCCGATGCGCCCGAAGCCCAGACCAGCAGCAGACCCAGGGCGTGCTTGCACGGGAACTTCCTGCTCGGGCACGTGCAGGTGCAGGCGGGCCCGGTGGTGTCGACCACGGTCTGGTACGGCCTGCTGTCGCTTCCCCTGCACCGCCCCCACACCGCACCCGAACCGTCACACCCGCAGCCGGACCACGCACCGGCCGTACCGAGCCTGCTCCCCGCCCTGCGTGAGGCCTCGTCAGGAGCCAGGGCCAACACCTGTTCCGCTGTCCAGCGCGCTGCCGGATCGGCGGTGCGCAAGGGTTCTCCCCCGTGAGAAAGCAGCATGGGAACGACGGTAGACCGCGCCACTGACAATCGATCCGACCTGCTCTTTCGTCGGCGTACAAGCCACTTGACCCGACCGTCCGCCCGCGACGCGCCGCGGGACGCGAGGTCGTCGAGGCGGCCGAGGGGCACGGGCCCTCACCGCGGGCGGCTGCGCCGCGGTCTCGTCGATCACGGAATGACGCACCGTCAGGAGGGATTGAACCGCCCCCGACCTGCGGTCCGGGCCGATTGTCAGTGGCGTGGTGCACGGTGGGAACCACATCGGGGCGACCGATCTGGAGGGGGATCCATGACCGTGTCCGAAACCAGCGCCGCCGTAGGGGTGCAGGCTCTGCGACCGCATGCCGAGGATGCCTTCGCTCATGAGCTGAAGGCCCTTGCCGCAGCCGACGACCGTCCGCGGCCCGCGCGTTGGCGGCTGTCGCCCTGGGCCGTCGCCACCTATCTGCTCGGCGGTTCCCTGTCCGACGGCACGGTGATCACTCCCAAGTACGTCGGACCGCGGCGCCTCGTCGAGGTCGCCGTGACCACGCTGGCCACCGACCGGGCGCTGCTCCTCCTGGGCGTTCCCGGCACGGCCAAGACCTGGGTCTCCGAGCATCTCGCGGCCGCCGTCAGCGGGGATTCGACCCTGCTCGTCCAGGGCACGGCGGGCACCCCGGAGGAAGCCGTCCGTTACGGCTGGAACTACGCACAGCTGCTCGCGCACGGCCCCAGCCGGGAGGCCCTGGTGCCGAGCCCGGTCATGCGCGCCATGTCCGGTGGCATGACCGCGCGGATCGAGGAACTCACCCGTATCCCCGCCGATGTGCAGGACTCGCTGATCACGATCCTCTCGGAGAAGACGCTCCCCGTCCCCGAACTGGGCCAGGAGGTCCAGGCGGTCCGCGGCTTCAACGTCATCGCCACCGCCAACGACCGCGACCGCGGGGTCAACGAGCTGTCCAGCGCACTGCGCCGGCGGTTCAACACCGTTGTGCTGCCCCTGCCGGCCACCCCGGACGCCGAGGTGGACATCGTCTCCCGGCGCGTCGACCAGATCGGGCGTTCGCTCGACCTCCCGGCCGCACCCGACGGCCTGTCCGAGATCCGACGTGTCGTCACCGTCTTCCGCGAACTGCGCGACGGTGTCACCACCGACGGCCGGACCAGGCTCAAGTCCCCCTCGGGGACGCTGTCGACGGCCGAGGCGATCTCCGTCGTCACCAACGGCCTCGCACTGGCGGCACACTTCGGCGACGGGATACTGCGCCCTGGTGACGTGGCGGCGGGCATTCTCGGCGCGGTCGTCCGGGATCCTGCGGCCGACCGGACGGTCTGGCAGGAGTACCTGGAGACCGTGGTCCGGGAGCGGGACGGGTGGAAGGACTTCTACCGCGCCTGCCGTGAGGTATCCGCATGACGGGGGCCGAGCGTGGTGCCGGACCGCTGCTGCTGGGGGTGCGGCACCACGGGCCGGGCTCCGCCCGGGCCGTCCGCGCGGCCCTGGAAGCCGCCCGTCCGCAGGCGGTGCTCGTCGAGGGGCCGCCCGAGGGCGACGCACTGCTGCCGCTCGCCGCCGACGAGCAGATGCGGCCGCCGGTCGCGCTGCTCGCCCACGCGGTGGACGATCCGGGGGTGGCGGCATTCTGGCCGCTGGCCGCGTTCTCGCCCGAGTGGGTGGCGATCCGCTGGGCGCTGGTCCATGACGTGCCGGTCCGGTTCATCGACCTCCCCGCGGCGAACTCCCTGGCCATGACGGAAGCAGCGGAACGCGATCCGGTCCCGGACGGGCACGGAGGTGGAGACGGGGACGCAGCCCCGGACGGGAGGCCGGCCGCGGGCGACGCACCCGTGCTTGCTCCGGTCGACCCCATCGGTGTCCTTGCCGGGGCGGCGGGCTACGACGACCCGGAGCGCTGGTGGGAGGACGTCGTCGAACACCGCACCCAGGGCGGTGGGGCCGACGATCCACGAGCACCGTTCGCCGTGCTGGCCGAGGCCATGACGGCGCTGCGCGAGGTGTACGGCGACGGCGGACACCCTCATGACACCGTGCGGGAGGCGTACATGCGCCTGCAACTGCGCAAGGCCGTGAAGGAGTTCGGCGACGACGTCGCGGTCGTCTGCGGTGCGTGGCATGTGCCCGCGCTCGGTGCGAGGACCACACTCGCCGCCGACCGGGCCCTGCTCAGGGGACTGCCCAGGATCAGGGCCGAGCTCACCTGGGTGCCCTGGTCGAACCGGCGGCTCGCCCGGCACAGCGGATACGGAGCGGGCGTCGACTCGCCCGGCTGGTACGAGCACCTCTTCGAGACCATCGACCGCCCGATCGAGCGGTGGATGACCAGGGCCGCCGGACTCCTGCGCGACGAGGACCGGTTCGTGTCGTCCGCCCATGTCATCGAGGCCGTCCGGCTCGCCGGGGCCCTCGCCGCCGTGCGCGGCCGCCCGTTGGCGGGACTGAGCGAGACGACCGATGCGATCCGGGCGGTGATGTGCGAGGGCTCCGATGTGCCGCTCGCGCTCATCCAGGACCGGCTGGTCGTCGGCGGGACGCTCGGCGAGGTGCCGGACACCGCTCCCGCGGTACCCCTGCAGCGCGACCTCACCCGCCGGCAGCGCACACTCCGGCTGAAACCAGAGGCCATGGAAAGGGAGTTGGAGCTCGACCTGCGCAAGGAGACCGACGCGGCCCGCAGTCGGCTGCTGCACCGGCTGCGGATCCTCGCCGTCGGCTGGGGTGAGCCCACCACGGGCCGGACCAGCACCGGCACCTTCCGGGAGAGCTGGCGGCTGTGCTGGGAACCCGAGCTGTACGTTCGGGTCGCCGAGGCCGGGACCTGGGGCACCACCGTGCTCTCGGCGGCGACCGCCAAGGCCGAGTACCGGGCGGTTTCGGCGACCATGCTCGCCGAGGTCACCGCCCTTGCCGAGCACTGCCTCCTCGCGGAACTGCCCGACGCGCTCCCCGTGGTGATGCGGGCCCTCGCCGACCGTGCCGCACTGGACACCGATGTCGGCCGTCTCGCCGACGCGTTGCCCGCACTGGCCCGCACCCTGCGCTACGGCGACGTGCGGTCCACGGACACGGCGGCGCTCGGTGAGGTCGCCGCCGGGCTGGCCGAGCGGATCTGTGTCGGACTGCCACCCGCCTGCACCGGACTGGACGCCGACGGCGCCGCCGAACTGCGCCGCCGGGTGGACGCGGTCCACGGTGCGATCGGACTGCTCACCGGAGCCGATCGGCCGGATGCCACCGAGAACGGGCTGCGCGAGCGCTGGACCGCCGTCCTGCGCAGACTCGCCTCCCGGGACACGGTCGCGGGCGTGATCCGGGGCCGGGCGGCCCGCCTGCTGCTGGACGAAGGACGGCTCGCGGAGGACGAGGCGGCACGGCTGATGGGCCTGGCCCTGTCCCCGGGCACACCCCCGGCCGACGCGGCGGCCTGGATCGAGGGATTCGTCGGGGGAGCCGCGGGAGGAGGCATGCTCCTCGTCCACGACGAGCGCCTGCTGGGCCTGGTCGACGCCTGGCTCACCGGGATGCCCGCCGACACCTTCACCGATGTGCTGCCGCTGTTGCGCCGCACCTTCTCCGCGTACGAAGCGGGTGTCCGGCGCACGCTGGGCGAACTCGTACGGCGCGGCCCGGCCGCCGGAGCGCCGGCCACCGGGACCGCGGCGACGGCACCCGGCTTCGGGCCCGGACTCGACGGAACCCGGGCGGAGGCGGTGGTGCCCGTGCTGCGTCTCCTGCTCGGCCTGGACGGCGTCACCGGTCCGGACCCGGGTGGCGCGGCACCGGACCGGAGAGCTCCGGACCGCACCGGCCGGGGCGCGGGAGGCCTGGGCGAAGAGGACCGGCGCAAGGGAGACCGGGGCGGGGGACACCGGGACGACAGGCGCCCGGACCAGCGAGCCGTACACGTCGAGGAACCACTGGGGGCAACGGGATGACCACGGACACCGCCGGCACCGCATCGCACCCGGCCCCCGCCCCACCCTCCGTCCCGGCGGAGGACGAGCGTCGGCGCCGGTGGCGCCTGGTCCTGGGCGGGGACAGCGCGGAAGGCACCGGTTCCGCCCTCACCGGACGGGACGCCGCGATGGACGATGCGCTGACCGCCCTGTACGGCGGCGGAGGGAAGCAGGGCCGCGGCGGGACCAACCGCTCGGGCGGCCTCGGTGCCTCCGCCCCCTCCGTGGCCCGCTGGCTCGGCGACATCCGCACCTACTTCCCCAGCTCCGTCGTCCAGGTCATGCAGCGCGACGCGATCGACCGGCTCGGCCTCTCCGCGCTGCTCCTGGAGCCGGAGATGCTGGAAGCCGTCGAGGCGGACGTCCACCTCGTCGGAACGCTCCTCTCGCTCAACGAGGCCATGCCCGAGACGACGAAGGAGACCGCACGGGCGGTGGTCCGCACGCTCGTCGACGCCCTGGAGCAGCGGCTTGCCACCCGCACCCGGACCGCACTCACCGGTGCGCTGGACCGCTCGGCCAGGATCGAGAGACCCCGTCACCGCGACATCGACTGGGACCGCACCATCCGGGCCAACCTCAGGAACTACCTCCCGGAGTACGGCACCGTCGTTCCCGAGCGGCTCATCGGCCACGGGCGGGCCGCGCAGTCCGTCAGGAAGGACGTCATTCTCTGCATCGACCAGTCGGGGTCGATGGCGGCCTCCGTCGTCTACGCGTCGGTCTTCGGCGCGGTGCTCGCCTCGATGCGCGCCCTGCGCACCCGACTCGTCGTCTTCGACACCGCGGTGGTCGATCTCACCGACCGGCTCGACGACCCCGTCGACGTACTCTTCGGCACCCAGCTCGGCGGCGGCACCGACATCAACCGGGCGCTCGCCCACTGCCAGTCGAAGATCACCCGCCCCGCCGACACGATCGTCGTCCTCATCAGCGATCTCTTCGAGGGCGGTATACGCGACGAGATGCTGAAACGGGTCGCCGCGATGAAGACGTCCGGGGTGCAGTTCGTGACGCTGCTCGCCCTGTCCGACGAGGGCGCGCCCGCCTACGACCGTGACCACGCGGCGGCCCTCGGGGCCCTGGGCATCCCGGCGTTCGCCTGCACGCCGGACCTCTTCCCGGAGGTCATGGCGGCGGCGATCGAGAAGAGACCGCTGCCCGTACCGGACCAGGACACCCGGCCATGACCCGGGGGTCCAAGGGCGAGCCCGCCGCACGGGGGCCGGACGGGGACGGTCCTCCGCACCCCGCCCGACCGTCCGGTCAGGTGACCGTTCGAGCTGGACCGCGCGAGTGTTGATTTGTCCAGTGCGGCCCAGGTATCGGCGGGATCTGTGACCGTTATCACCGCTCAGGTGTGATCTGCGATTTAGGGTCCTGTCGAGCGCGGGGATAACCTGCGAGATGGACATGCCGCGTATCCGGGTCACCGTGTGCGCATCCCTGGTGACAGAGCAGTCACATTGCCCCTCGCGGCACGCCCACGCAGAAAACGAACCGCGAGACCATTGATTAAGGGACGGACGCGCGTGGACCTGTTCGAGTACCAGGCGAGGGACCTCTTCGCCAAGCACGGTGTACCGGTGCTGGCCGGTGAAGTCATCGACACGCCTGAGGCAGCCCGCGAGGCGACCGAGCGACTGGGCGGCAAGTCGGTCGTCAAGGCGCAGGTGAAGGTCGGCGGCCGCGGCAAGGCCGGTGGCGTCAAGCTGGCCGCCACCCCCGACGAGGCGGTCGCCCGTGCGACCGACATCCTCGGCATGGACATCAAGGGCCACACGGTCCACAAGGTGATGATCGCCGAGACCGCGCCGGAGATTCTTGAGGAGTACTACGTCTCGTACCTCCTCGACCGCACCAACCGCACCTTCCTGGCCATGGCCTCGGTGCAGGGCGGCATGGAGATCGAGGAGGTCGCTGCGAAGACCCCCGAGGCCCTCGCGAAGGTCCCGGTCGACTCCAACTCCGGCGTCACGATCGAGAAGGCCCGCGAGATCGTCGCCCAGGCGAAGTTCCCGGCCGAGGTCGCCGAGAAGGTCGCCGAGGTCCTGGTGACGCTGTGGGAGACCTTCGTCGCCGAGGACGCGCTCCTCGTCGAGGTCAACCCGCTCGCCAAGGTCGCCTCCGGTGACGTCATCGCGCTGGACGGCAAGGTCTCTCTCGACGAGAACGCCGACTTCCGTCAGCCCGAGCACGAGGCGCTCGAGGACAAGGCCGCGGCCAACCCGCTCGAGGCTGCCGCCAAGGCCAAGAACCTCAACTACGTCAAGCTCGACGGCGAGGTCGGCATCATCGGCAACGGTGCCGGTCTGGTCATGTCGACGCTGGACGTCGTCGCGTACGCCGGTGAGAACCACGGCAACGTGAAGCCCGCCAACTTCCTCGACATCGGTGGCGGTGCCTCCGCCGAGGTCATGGCGAACGGCCTGGAGATCATCCTCGGCGACCCGGACGTCAAGTCCGTCTTCGTCAACGTCTTCGGTGGCATCACCGCCTGCGACGAGGTCGCCAACGGCATCGTCCAGGCGCTCGCGCTGCTCGAGTCCAAGGGCGAGGAAGTCACCAAGCCGCTGGTCGTGCGCCTCGACGGCAACAACGCGGAGCTGGGTCGCAGGATCCTTTCCGACGCCAACCACCCGCTCGTGCAGCGTGTGGACACCATGGACGGCGCGGCCGACAAGGCCGCTGAGCTCGCCGCGGCTGCGAAGTAAGGGACGAGGGACTCCAACAGCATGGCTATCTTCCTCACCAAGGACAGCAAGGTCATCGTCCAGGGGATGACCGGTGCCACCGGCATGAAGCACACCAAGCTCATGCTCGGTGACGGCACCAACATCGTCGGTGGCGTGAACCCGCGCAAGGCCGGTACGTCGGTCGACTTCGACGGCACCGAGGTACCCGTGTTCGGGACCGTCGCCGAGGCGATGGAGAAGACCGGCGCGAACGTGTCGGTTCTCTTCGTGCCGCCGGCCTTCGCCAAGGCCGCCGTCGTCGAGGCGATCGACGCCGAGATCCCGCTCGCCGTCGTGATCACCGAGGGCATCGCCGTCCACGACTCCGCCGCCTTCTGGGCGTACGCGGGCTCGAAGGGCAACAAGACCCGGATCATCGGTCCGAACTGCCCCGGTCTCATCACCCCCGGCCAGTCCAACGCCGGCATCATCCCGGGCGACATCACCAAGCCCGGCCGCATCGGTCTGGTGTCCAAGTCCGGCACGCTGACCTACCAGATGATGTACGAGCTCCGTGACATCGGCTTCTCGTCCGCCGTCGGCATCGGTGGCGACCCGGTCATCGGCACGACGCACATCGACGCCCTCGCGGCGTTCGAGGCCGACCCCGACACCGACCTGATCGTGATGATCGGTGAGATCGGTGGCGACGCCGAGGAGCGTGCGGCCGACTTCATCGCGAAGAACGTCACCAAGCCGGTCGTCGGCTACGTCGCGGGCTTCACCGCCCCCGAGGGCAAGACCATGGGCCACGCCGGTGCCATCGTCTCCGGCTCCTCCGGCACCGCGCAGGCGAAGAAGGAGGCCCTGGAGGCCGCCGGCGTCAAGGTCGGCAAGACGCCGACCGAGACCGCCAAGCTGGCGCGCGAGATCCTCGGCGCCTGATCGCTTCACCGCGGCGGAGCAGCACCTCAAGGAGCGCCTCACCGCACAGACGGCGCGGGCCCGTACCCCCTGATCGGGGTACGGGCCCGCGCCGTTTCGTCCGTGCCCCCCGGAGGGACCTGTGGGTCACTATGAGTCAACCGGCGTCCGGGACCAGCCGTCCCGGCCCCGGCACGAGTTCGCCCTGAAGCTTCTCCTGCAACGTCCGGTCCTGCGGGGTCAGCTGCTCAGGACCGCCCCGCGGCGGCACTCCGACGACCTTCCGGGCGGGTGACTGGGGGGCCTCGTACCGGCTCGGAGCCGTTGCCACGGTGAACAGCGTCAGACCGATGAGCACCGCCGCGAAGGCAAGGGTGGCCCTGGTCCACCGCCGGGCCCTGCGCTCGCTGCCGGTACGGACCAGGTCGGGCGAGGGCAGCGAGGCGGCCGGCTGGGCCTGGGCGAGTGCGTCGAGCTGCTGGTGCAGGAGCTCCGACTGCGCGGTGGGGGACGGCTGCTCCGCCAGCCCGGGAAGCTGTTCGGCGACCGCGGCGCGGGCGTTCACCAGCCTGCTCGCCGCCGCCGGAGTGCTCGCCTCCGTCTCCGCCGCGGTCTCCGGCAGCCCCAGGCCGACACCGTCGTGGAGCAGCAGGGTGCGGCGGTACGACGGCGGGAGGTCGAGCAGGGCGTCGAGCAGGGCGCGTGCACCGGGTTCGGCGGGCGGCGGGTCGAACGTGCGGTGCGCGCGGCGCAGCCGGTGCCAGGGCGACAGCGCGTACTCGTACGCCGCCGCCCTTACCCAGCCCGGTGGGTCGGCGTCCACCGCGACCTCCGGCCAGCGTTCCCAGGCCAGCGCGAAGGCCCGTGCGACCGACTCCTCGGAGAGGCGCCGACGCCCGGTCAGCAGAAACGTCTGACGGACGAGGGTGGCCGCACAGGTCGTGTACAACGCGTCGAACGCTTCGGCCGCCGCTTCGGGTGTTTCAGGTGTTTCGGGTGCATCGGGTGCGTCGGGCTTTTCCCGCGCTTCCGTGGCGTCGGGTTCGTCAGCGGGTTCGTCGACCGCAACGGCTGCCGCATGCGCGGTACGGCCGGGAGCCGCCTCGTCCGTGCCGGAAGCTACGGAAGCGCCGGACACCACGGATACGAGCGGTGCGGCGGATGTGCCAGGTGCTTCGGATGTGCCAAGCGCGGCGGACCTCCCAGGCGCGGCGGGCGCCTCGGACGGTTCGGAACCGGTCTCCGGCTCGGTCTCCGGCTCGGCCGGAGCCGTGGCGGTGCTCCCGGCCGCTTCGCCAGTACGGTGGCGGCTGGTCAGCCTGGCGTACGTCTCGCGCTTGCGCTCCCGGGGTGTGGTGCGGCCCGTCTCCCCGGACCGGACCGTCACCCGGGTGACACCCACTGCCGCCGCGGCCTGCTTCTCGCTCAGCGACCTCGCCTCGCGCAGTCTGCGCAGCTCCTCGGGCAAGGGGAGCGGTTGGGTCTCGGACGCATCGGTCGAGCTGTGCGTCATGAACGATCCCCTGCGGGCCGAGGACACGGGGAGAAAAAGTACATAACCACATATTGAGCGACACAGCGGCTATTTACCTGTTACACGAAATAAGTGCGTGTCGTTGGGAGCATGGCGGTGTGACCCAAGTGACCGAACACAGCCCGTTGTTGTCCGCCGACCGGGGCCGGTCCGCCGTGCGAGCCCTCGGCTTCCTGCGCGGCATGCTCGCGGCCGGGCTCGGCCTGGGCGCGCTCACCGTCCTCGTCCTGGCGTTGTGGATCAGCGCTCCGGCCCCTGACGAAGGGCTCGGTGACACTCTCCGCACGGCGGCCGGGCTCTGGCTGCTCGCCCATGGCGCCGAGCTGGTCAGGTCTGGCACGCCCACCGGGGTCCCCGCCCCGGTGGGCGTCTTCCCGCTGCTGCTCACGGTGGTGCCGGTGTGGCTGGTGCATCGCGCCGCCCGGGACGTTCTGATGCCCGGAGAGGGGCGCCGGGCGCCTTCGGCAGCGGGTGCGTTCGTCATGGTCGTCGGCGGGTACGGGCTGGTCGGCGCCGCTGCCGCGGCCTGTGTCCGGGAGGGGGCGCTGTCCCTGTACGCACCGTCGTCGCTCCTCCTGCCGGCTCTTGTGGTGGCCGGTGCGGCGGCCTCCGGGGTCTGGACGGCGGCCGGGCGCCCGTTCGGGCCGCTGCCGTCCTGGGTGCCCTGGAGCCTGAGCGAGTGGTGGGCCCGCGTCCGGTTCGCGGAGCGCGTGCAGGCGGCGTGCCGGTCGGCGGCGGCCGGGGCGGTGGTGCTGCTCGGTGGTGGGGCGCTGCTGGTCGCAGCCGCGCTGGTATGGCATGCGCAGGCAGCCCGGGCGTCGTTCGCCCAGCTCTCGGATGGTGGTGTGGGGCAGATCGCGGTGCTGCTCCTCGCGCTCGCACTCGTGCCGAACGCGGCGGTGTGGGGTGCCGCGTACGGGCTCGGGCCGGGCTTCGCGCTCGGCACGGCGTCCACGGTCACCCCGCTGGCCTTCTCGGGACGCCCGGCACTGCCCGTCTTCCCGCTGCTTGCCGCGGTGCCGGACCGGGGCCCGGGGACGGCCGTGAACTGGGCGGCCGGCGCGGTGCCGGTCGTGGCCGGGCTGACGGTCGCCTGGTTCACGGTGCAACGGGCCGCGCCCGCCCGTTGCATGCGGGAGGAGGCGTGGAGTCGCCGGGTGACCGCGCAGGCGGCCGGGCTGGGGGCGGTGGGGTGCGGGCTCCTCATGGCGGTGCTCGCCGCGTTCGCGGGCGGACCGCTCGGCACCGGGGCGCTGGCCGATTTCGGTCCGGTGTGGTGGCTCACGGGTGCGGCGGCCCTGGCCTGGACGGCGCTGCTCGGTGTACCCGGCGCGCTGCTCCTGCGGGCCTGGCGGCTGCGCGGCCAGGCGCGTCAGGAGCCGGCGGGCGGTGACCGGCGGTGGTGGAAGCGGTCCGGCCGCAGGGGCGGGGAGGGGGACGGGGACGGGGTGTCCGAGCCGTCGGCCGGACCGGGAGCCGTTGCCGTACCCGCATCCGTCCGGGCCGCACCCGCCGCACCCGCGGCCCCGCCTTTCCCACCGGCCGCCGGTACCGGTGCCGCCCCGGCCTTCCCCCCGATCGTCGGTGCCGCCTCGGCTTCCCGGCCGGACCCGCGGAGTGACGATTCCGGGTCGTACGACTTCCTGCCGACCGGCCCCTGGAAAGCGCGGACGGACCCGCCTCGCGAGGCGGGTCCGTCCTTGAACCCGTAGATCCGCGCGTCCGCCGGGGCGTGACGCGGCAGTGCGTGCGTCAGTGCTTGACGCCGAAGAAGGGCTCCAGTGGCTTCGGAAGCAGGTCGTTGCACGCCAGCTGGCCGGACTTGGTCAGGGCGTCGTTCACGCAGGTGTAGTAGTCGCGGAAGACGAGCTGCACCGTGAATGTCATCGCGACGATCGAGAGGGCGAGCAGCGCCGCGACCAGGCCGCTGACCGCGGCCGTGGTCTGCTGCCTGCGGTAGCCCGGAGCGATGGGGGCACCCGGCGGGGACACCGGAACGTGCCCCGAACCGGAGCCCTGGAGAGGGCCGCCGGCCGGTGTGCCGGAAGCCGGGGCCGGCCCGGGAGCTGTGGCGGCGCCACCCGGCGTGGCCGCCTCCTTCGGCTTCGCCCGGAGCGAGCTGATCGACCAGTACACGGCGAGCGCGCCGAGCAGCAGGGCGATCTCGGGGAAGTCGAAGAGAGCGAAGAAGAACGCCCACATACCGCAGAGCA
The DNA here is from genome assembly GCF_040680455.1 of Streptomyces sp. NPDC052052. Classification (NCBI taxonomy): domain Bacteria; kingdom Bacillati; phylum Actinomycetota; class Actinomycetes; order Kitasatosporales; family Streptomycetaceae; genus Streptomyces; species Streptomyces sp. NPDC052052. Next base: position 90,532 of record NZ_JBFAWU010000013.1, read on the forward strand.
GCGCATAGCGTGCACGACGCTGGGCGGGGTCGGTCGGGTCCCAGCGCGGTCCGCCGGAACCGCCGCCCCCGGGGCCGCCCTGGCCCTGCGGCCCGCCGGGGCCTCCGGGCCGGCCGCCGAAGCCGCCGCTCTGGCGGCCGGGCTGACGGCTGCTCCACTGGCCGCCCCAGACGGGCCGGTCGTCGGAGGAACCGCCCTCGGGCGTTCCCTCGCCCTCGCCCCGGCCGCCGCCGTTCCCCTGTCCGTCGCCGCCGTTGCCGGCGTTCGACGGATGGCGGGGCTGCCAGAGCTGGTCCGGCCGGCCCTCGGGCGGAGCGGCGAACGGGTTGTCGTCCGCGGCGCCCGACGGCCCCGTGGACCCGGAGGGCGAGGAGGAGGGGGAAGAGGACGAGCCCGTGGGGGACCGGCGTTCCCGCATCAGAGGCGAGGTCCGCTCGGGCAGCGGGTGGCGGAAGGCGGTGTGGCGGCGTCGGTCCGGCATGTGGTGAACGTCTTCCCCATCTCGTCATGTCCGCCCTGCGGACGGTTCCCTGTACGCAGACGCTACCTCCCGGTCAGGAGGGGCCGAAAGCGGGGAGCGCGGCGCAGGTGGCCGCAAACGTTCGCCCCGGGCCTGTTCCGTGTCGTGCGACGGTCGGTCTGCCGGGCTGTCACCCCCGTCCCGTGGGGGGCCCACATGGTGCCGGTATCGTTGCTGGCGGTCGAATCGTTCGTAGAGTTCCCCGTATCGCGGGGCTCGATTCTTTCGTACGACCATACAAACCAGCGTTGCTCTGCTCCACCACGCGAGAAAGGGCCCAGCCGTGGCCTCCCCGCCCCCTTCCGTCGCCCCGGTCCGCCTGGTCGTCCTGGTCTCCGGATCCGGTACGAATCTTCAGGCGCTGCTCGACGCCATCGGTGACGACCCCGAGAGCTTCGGCGCCGAGATCGTCGCGGTCGGCGCCGACCGGCCCGGCATCGTCGGTCTGGAACGGGCGGAGCGTGCCGGGCTGCCGACCTTCGTCTGCAGGGTCAAGGACCATGCCACCCGCGAGGAGTGGGACGCGGCACTCGCGGCCGCGACGGCCGAGCACCGCCCGGACCTCGTGGTCTCCGCGGGGTTCATGAAGATCGTGGGCAAGGAGTTCCTCGCCCGGTTCGGGGGCCGGTTCATCAACACGCACCCCGCCCTGCTGCCCAGCTTTCCCGGTGCCCACGGGGTGCGTGACGCACTCGCGTACGGCGTGAAGGTCACCGGGTGCACCGTCCACTTCGTCGACGACGGCGTCGACACCGGCCCGATCATCGCGCAGGGCGTGGTCGAGGTGGCCGAAGAGGACACGGCGGAGGGTGAAGCCGCTCTCCACGAACGCATCAAGGAAGTCGAGCGCAAGCTGCTCGTCGAGGCCGTGGGGCGGCTCGCCCGCGACGGCTATCGCATTGAGGGACGAAAGGTTCATCTCGGTCATGTCGGTGAATAAGCCCATCCGCCGCGCCCTGATCAGTGTCTACGACAAGACGGGGCTCGAGGACCTCGCCCGTGGTCTGCACGAGGCGGGCGTCGAACTCGTCTCCACCGGCTCCACCGCCGGAAGGATCGCCGCCGCCGGGGTCCCCGTCACCAAGGTCGAGGAGCTCACCGGATTTCCCGAGTGCCTCGACGGCCGCGTCAAGACGCTGCACCCCCGCGTCCACGCCGGCATCCTCGCCGACCTGCGTCTGGACGCCCACCGCGAGCAGCTCGCCGAGCTGGGTGTCGAGCCCTTCGACCTCGTCGTCGTCAACCTGTACCCGTTCAAGGAGACCGTCGCCTCCGGCGCCTCCGCCGACGAGTGCGTGGAGCAGATCGACATCGGCGGCCCGTCCATGGTCCGCGCCGCCGCGAAGAACCACCCCTCCGTGGCCGTCGTCACCAGCCCGCAGCGGTACGCCGACGTCCTCGACGCGGTCAGCGCGGGCGGCTTCGACCTGACCGCCCGCAAGCGGCTGGCCGCCGAGGCGTTCCAGCACACCGCCGCCTACGACGTGGCCGTGGCCTCCTGGTTCGCCGACGACTACGCCGCCGCCGACGACTCGGGCTTCCCCGACTTCTTCGGTACGACGTACGAGCGCAAGAACGTCCTGCGGTACGGCGAGAACCCGCACCAGCCCGCCGCGCTCTACACCGCCGGCTCCGGCGGCCTGGCCGAGGCGGAGCAGCTGCACGGCAAGGAGATGTCGTACAACAACTACACCGACACCGACGCCGCGCGCCGGGCCGCGTACGACCACGCCGAGCCGTGCGTCGCGATCATCAAGCACGCCAACCCGTGCGGCATCGCGATCGCCGACGACGTCGCCGAGGCGCACCGCAACGCGCACGCCTGTGACCCGCTGTCGGCCTTCGGTGGTGTCATCGCCGTCAACCGTCCGGTGACGGTCGCCATGGCCGAGCAGGTCGCGGAGATCTTCACCGAGGTCATCGTCGCCCCGGCCTACGAGGACGGCGCGGTCGAGGTGCTGGCCCGCAAGAAGAACATCCGCGTGCTGCGCTGCCCCGACGCCCCGACCGCCCCGGTCGAGGTCAAGCCGATCGACGGCGGCGCGCTGCTCCAGGTCACCGACCGCCTCCAGGCGGAGGGCGACGACCCGGCCAACTGGACCCTCGCCACCGGTGAGGCCCTGTCCGAGGACGAGCTGAAGGAGCTCGCCTTCGCGTGGAAGGCCTGCCGCGCGGTCAAGTCCAACGCGATCCTGCTCGCCAAGGACGGCGCCTCGGTCGGCGTCGGCATGGGCCAGGTCAACCGGGTCGACTCCGCGAAGCTGGCCGTCGAGCGGGCCGGTGAGGAGCGCGCACGGGGTTCGTACGCCGCCTCCGACGCGTTCTTCCCGTTCCCGGACGGACTGGAGATCCTGACCGCGGCGGGCGTCAAGGCCGTGGCCCAGCCGGGCGGTTCGGTCCGCGACGAGCTGGTCGTCGAGGCCGCGCGGAAGGCCGGCGTGACGATGTACTTCACGGGGACGCGGCACTTCTTCCACTGACGGTTCCCCTGCGCGAAGAGCCGGAACTCCGTGTGGAGTTCCGGCTCTTCGTGGTGTGCGCGCAGGTTACTTCTTGATCACCAGGGTGCCGGCGGCGCGGTCGTGCCAGCCCTGCAGCTTCCCGGAGTTGTCGAAGAACGGCGACAGGTAGACGAGGACCGCGCCGATGTAGCAGAGGAACGCGCCGACGATCGGGATGATGTAGCGGATGAAGCCGGCGCCGATACCCGGGTTCTGGCCGGTGTTCTCCTTCACGACCCGCAGGCCGACGGCGAGCTTGCCCACGGTCGCGCCGACGAACGAGATCATCAGCCACTCGTAGAGCAGCGAGAAGCCGGCGATCACCGCGATCCAGGTGAACATCACGGCGATGAAGCCGGTGCTGGCGTCGTCCACGCACGCGTTGTAGTCGGCCGCGTTGACGTCGCAGTCCTGGGCGATGCCCACCGCGCCGGCCAGACCGATCCCCATGATGATGCTGAGGATCACGCCGATGACCGCGCTGTCGATGGCGCGAGCACCGAGGCGGCGCCCCATCGAGGCGATCTGGACGGTACCCAGGGCCGGGATGTTGATGTACCCGTTGTTGGCCTGGAGCGTGCCCGGTGCCTGCTGCGGATAGCCGTACCCGTAACCGGGCTGGCCCTGGGGCGGCACCCCCTGCTGCGGGTAGCCGTAACCGGGCTGGCCCTGCTGCGGGGGTACGCCCGGCGCCTGCTGCGGGTAGCCGTAGCCGGGCTGGCCCTGCGGCGGCTGGCCGGGCTGGCCCTGCGGCGGCTGACCGTAGGGGTTGTTCGGGTTCGGGTCGCCGAAGCTCATCTTGGCGTTCCTCCAACGTGCGTGCGGGGACGAGTACGGCCGCACGGAGGAAAGAGAACATCAGTGATCCGCCCCCCGGTACTACTGCGGCACTGCGCTCAACATCGTGATAAGTGGGATGTAAATTTGTCCAGCCGTTATGGATGGCTGTTGCCCAAGTGCAACGTCGCGGCCACTGCGGGCACCCAGAATTGGTATGCGGGCGGTGATCCGCGAGTATGGGGACATGACTGCCCAGATTCTCGATGGCAAGGCCACCGCAGCCGCGATCAAGTCCGATCTGACCGTCCGCGTGGCGGCCCTCAAGGCACAGGGCATCACCCCTGGCCTGGGAACCCTGCTGGTCGGGGACGACCCGGGCAGCCGTTGGTACGTGAACGGCAAGCACCGTGACTGCGCACAGGTCGGCATCGGCTCCATCCAGCGCGAACTCCCCGACACCGCCACCCAGGAGGAGATCGAGGACGTCGTACGGGAGCTCAACGACAACCCCGAGTGCACCGGTTACATCGTGCAGCTCCCGCTCCCCAAGGGGATCGACACCAACCGTGTCCTGGAACTGATGGACCCGGCCAAGGACGCCGACGGTCTCCACCCGATGAACCTCGGCCGGCTCGTGCTGAACGAGACGGGTCCGCTGCCCTGCACCCCGCAGGGCGTCGTCCAGCTGCTCCGCCACCACGACGTGGAGATCAACGGCGCGCACGTCGTGGTCGTCGGCCGCGGTGTCACCATCGGCCGCTCGATCCCACTGCTGCTGACCCGTAAGTCCGAGAACGCCACCGTCACCCAGTGCCACACCGGTACCCGTGACCTCTCCGCCCACCTCAGGCAGGCCGACATCATCGTGGCCGCCGCCGGAGTGCCGCACATCATCAAGCCCGAGGACGTGAAGCCCGGCGCGGCCGTGCTCGACGTCGGCGTCAGCCGGGACGAGAACGGCAAGATCGTCGGGGACGTCCACCCGGGTGTGGCCGAGGTCGCCGCCTGGATCTCCCCGAACCCGGGCGGTGTCGGCCCGATGACCCGCGCCCAGCTGCTCGTCAACGTGGTCGAGGCGGCCGAGCGCACCGCAGCCGACGCCGTTCGAGCCGACTGACCCGATCCGGAAGGAACCCCATGGGTGCTGGTACGAGCCCGGCCGACCCGGCTGCCGAGGCGGACCGGACGTCTCCGGAGGCGCCGTCGGACGTGCCCGTCTCCGGTACGGGCGCGGCGGATGCGGCTGAGGCCGCGCGGGATCGGGCCGAGGCCGGTGAGGCGGCCGGGGCCGGTGCGGACGCCGCCGGTACGGACGCCGGGGCGGACCCCGAAGCGGACGCCGCCGAGAGTTCCGGCGAGAACCCCGCCGAGAACTCAGACGTCGAGAACTCAGGCGTCGGGAACGAGGAAGCGGACACCCGCCCGGGGACGTCTGCGGACGCGGCCGCCGCTGCCACCGGCCCCGGCGGCGGCGCACCGGCCGAGGCCCCGCGCGGCACTTCACGTCCGTCGCGGAGGTTTTCGTCGATCACCCGGGGCACCGCCCGTCCCGAGGGCGGTGGCCGGGCCGCGTCCGGGGACGCGCCCGCCCCGGCGCGGCAGTGGCCGCTGCTCGCCGTGCTCTGCACGGCCGGGATCGGGCTGCTGATCGTGGCGGTCGATCCCTTCGCGGAGGCCTTCAGGGTCGGCACGATGGTGATCGGGGCGGCGCTCATCGGCGGTGCCGTACTGCGGGTCATGATCCCGTCGGTGGGCATGCTGGCGGTCCGTTCCCGCTTCACCGACCTGGTGACCTACGGGGTGCTCGGCGTCCTCATCGTGATGCTCGCACTCGTGGCGCAGCCCGAGCCGTGGCTCGACATTCCGTTCCTGGAACACGCGGTCCACTTCACGATCCGCTGAGACCCGATCCGCTGAGACCCGTCCGCGCAGCCGTGGCCGTGGCCCTGTGCCACGTCCACGGCCACGTCGTTCGAGGGGTGTCCGTCCCCTCCCCCGAAAAGGGACGGACCCCCGGGCAGGAGCCGTCGGAGCGCAGAATGCTCCGGAATGCGGCGAGTCGAACGGCCTTGCCCCTGCCGTGACTTCAGCCTCGTGGACGCGGTGGGCCGGTACAAGGGAGCCCTGTGGCCTGTGGCCTGGAAGTGACCATTCCGCCATGGTGTGAACGTGGTGTCACGGTGACATCGGGGGGCGTGTGCGCCCGCGCCGGGAGTCCCGAACACCCCTGTGCGCCCCGCCGTGAGGAACAGTCGTCCTGCGCTCGCGCGGACTCCTGGGTAGTCCGGAACAGGAACGGAAGACTCGGATCTGGGCAGGGAGAAGCAATGCCTCGGTGGAAGCCGCTGTCGGACGAACTCGATCCGCAGATCAGGGAGTTCGCCGGCCGGTTGCGCACACTCGTCGACGGCGGAGGGATGAGTGTCGCCGCGGTGGCCGACCGCACGGGGTACAGCAGGACGTCGTGGGAGCGCTATCTGAGCGGGCGCCTGCTCGCACCCAGAGGGGCGATCATCGCTCTCGCCGAGGCGACGGGTACCGATCAGACGCATCTGACGACCCTGTGGGAGGTGGCGGAGCGGGCATGGAGCCGTTCCGAGATGCGTCCGGAGACGGAGCTGGAGCCGGCCAGGATCTCCCGGGCGCGCGCCGCGCTCCCGCCGGTGCCGCAGCCGTCGCCGCGGGCGGGCCGCCCGGCCGGTGGCCGCACCCGGCCGGCCGTGTTCCTCGCGGGAACGGCGGGAGCACTGCTCGTGCTGGCCGCGGTGGTGCTGCTGACCGCGGGGGTGCGGTGACGACGGTGCCGACGACCGGGGTGAACCGCCGCCACTGGGCAGCCCGGTCCCCGCGACCCGCGACCCGCGACCCGCGTCCGGTGTCGGTCCGTACGGCCGGGTGAGCGCTCTGTGACGGATTGTGCGGGGTGCCACAGGGGGGTGGGCGGGCAGGGCAATGCCCGTCGGATAGCCTGAACACCGGATATCTCTTCACATCAAGATTCAGGGATGTCCAGCACCAGGGGCAGGTTCCCCACCGCCAGCTGTCTAACGGAGATCGCCATGACCCGCACTCCCGTGAATGTCACCGTGACCGGCGCGGCCGGCCAGATCGGCTACGCGCTGCTCTTCCGCATCGCCTCCGGCCACCTGCTCGGCCCGGACGTGCCGGTCAACCTGCGCCTCCTGGAGATCCCGCAGGGCCTGAAGGCCGCCGAGGGCACCGCGATGGAGCTCGACGACTGCGCCTTCCCGCTGCTGCGCGGCATCGAGATCACCGACGACGCCAACAAGGCGTTCGACGGTGCCAACGTCGCCCTGCTCGTCGGCGCCCGCCCGCGTACCAAGGGCATGGAGCGCGGTGACCTGCTCTCCGCCAACGGTGGCATCTTCAAGCCGCAGGGCAAGGCCATCAACGACAACGCCGCGGACGACATCAAGGTCCTCGTCGTCGGCAACCCGGCCAACACCAACGCCCTCATCGCACAGGCCGCCGCCCCGGACGTACCGGCCGAGCGCTTCACCGCGATGACCCGCCTCGACCACAACCGCGCGATCTCGCAGCTGGCCGCCAAGACCGGTGCCGCCGTCTCCGACATCAAGAAGCTGACGATCTGGGGCAACCACTCGGCGACCCAGTACCCGGACATCTTCCACGCGGAGATCGCCGGCAAGAACGCCGCCGAGGTCGTCAACGACCAGGCGTGGCTGGCCGACACCTTCATCCCGACCGTCGCCAAGCGCGGCGCCGCGATCATCGAGGCGCGTGGCGCGTCCTCGGCCGCTTCCGCCGCCAACGCCGCCATCGACCACGTGTACACCTGGGTCAACGGCACCGCCGAGGGCAACTGGACCTCGATGGGTATCCCGTCGGACGGCTCCTACGGCGTGCCCGAGGGCCTCATCTCGTCCTTCCCGGTCACCACGAAGGATGGAAAGTACGAGATCGTCCAGGGCCTGGACATCAACGAGTTCTCCCGTGCGCGCATCGACGCGTCGGTGCAGGAGCTCACCGAGGAGCGCGACGCCGTTCGCGAGCTCGGCCTGATCTGATCCGTACGCCGCCGAGGCGTACCGCAGCCGCCCCCACCGGCCTCGCCGGTGGGGGCGGCTGTGTCATGAGGTCTCCCGGGCGTGCCGGTCAGTGCTTGATGTCGCCCGGCCTGTAGTGGCCGGGGACCATGCGGGTGGTCACGGCGAACCGGTTCCAGGCGTTGATCGTGTTGATCGCGGCGACGAGGTGGACGAGCTCGGTCTCGTCGAAGTGCTTGGCGGCCTTCTCCCACACCTCGTCCGGCACGAAGCCGTCGGTCAGCACGGTCACCGCCTCGGTCAGCTCGATGGCCGCGATCTCCTTGGGGGTGTAGAAGTGCCGCGACTCCTCCCAGGCGCTGAGCTGGACGATCCGCTCGATGGACTCGCCCGCCGCGAGCGCGTCCTTGGTGTGCATGTCGAGGCAGAACGCGCAGTGGTTGAGCTGCGAGGCACGGATCTTCACCAGCTCGCCGATGACCGGGTCGAGGCCCCTGCGGGAGGCCGCGTCGAGCCGGACCATGGCCTTGTACACGTCGGGCGCGAGCTCGGCCCAGCGCGTGCGAGGAGTGTGTTCGGGGTGGAGTTCCGAGGTCGGGCGGCTGTGCTCGTGGGTGGTCATGGAGACGACGTTACGTGCGGGATGGCACAGGGGTATGGTCCATTTCCGTGAAGGATTCCTGGGCCACTTTCGGCGCCGACCTGCATCTCGAAAGGGCGGGTGCGGCAGGAGTGCGGGCCGGTCTCGTGGATGCCCTGCGCGACGCCGTACGCACGGGGCGGCTGGCACCGGGCACCCGGCTTCCGTCCTCCCGCGGCCTCGCCGCCGACCTCGGTATCGCCCGCAACACCGTCGCCGACGCCTACGCGGAACTGGTCGCCGAGGGGTGGCTCACCGCCCGGCAGGGTTCGGGGACCAGGGTCGCGCAGCGGGCCGAGCCGCGCAGGGTGGCCCCGAGGGCGGCGAGGGCCCGGCCGGTCCGCTCCCGACCCGTCCACAACCTGCTGCCCGGATCGCCCGACCTCGCGTCGTTTCCCCGCGCCGACTGGCTCAAGGCAGCCCGCCGCGCCCTGACCGATGCGCCGAACGACGCCTTCGGGTACGGAGATCCGCGCGGGCGCATCGAGCTGCGCACCGTACTCGCCGACTACCTGGCCCGTGCCCGGGGCGTGTACGCGAACCCGGAACGGATCGTGGTCTGCGCCGGTTTCGTGCAGGCGCTGAAGCTGATGGGGGCGGTGCTGCGCGGGCGGCGCGTGCGGGAGGTGGCCGTCGAGTCGTACGGACTGGACATCCACTGGAACCTGCTCGCGGACGCCGGCCTGCGCATGCCCTGTCTGCCGGTCGACGGACTCGGGGCCCGGACCGGTGACCTGGCCGGGCTGCACGGCGTGGGCGCGGTCCTGATGACGCCCGCGCATCAGTTCCCGACGGGCGTGCCGCTCCATCCCGACCGGCGGGCCGCGGCGGTCGACTGGGCGCGCGCCACGGGTGGGCTGATTCTGGAGGACGACTACGACGGCGAGTTCCGCTACGACCGGCAGCCGGTCGGCGCGCTCCAGGGTCTCGACCCCGAACACGTCGTGCACCTGGGGACGACGAGCAAGTCGCTGGCGCCGGGGCTGCGGCTGGGGTGGCTGGTGCTGCCGGAGAACCTGGTGGGGGAGGTGACCGAGGCCAAGGGGCTGAGCGACTGGTCGTCGAGCGCGCTGGAGCAGCTGACCCTGGCGGAGTTCATTGCCTCGGGCGCGTATGACCGGCACGTCCGCGCCATGCGGCTGCGCTATCGGCGCCGCAGGGACCAACTGGTCGAGACCCTCGCGGAACGGGCACCTGAGGTCCGGGTCAGCGGCATCGCTGCCGGCCTGCATGCCGTCCTCGAACTCCCCGAGGGCAGCGAGGCGTCCGCGATGCGTGCGGCGGCGTGGCAGGACCTCGCGCTGGAAGGCCTCTCGCGCTTCCGGCACCCGGATGCCGGACCGGGGCGCGACGCGTTGGTCATCGGGTACGGGACGCCGACCGACAGCGCCTGGGCGGGCGCGCTGGAGGCGCTGGTGCGGGTGCTTTCCTGAGGTCGGGAACGCGGGAACCGCTCCGGCCCGTGGTCGGGTACGCCCGGCGCAGGCAGCCCCGGGACGTGTTCGGCGCATCCGCTTCCCGCCACCGTCGGCAGCCCTTTAATCTGACTACCGGCCGGCGCCGAGTGGGCGCAGTGGCTTGATCTGTACACCGGGGGAGACGGAAGCATGGCCCTACGCAAGCTGAGATCGAGCACGGTCGTGCTCGGTGGCATGGGGGTGCTCGCGGCGATGATCACCTCCTGTGGTTCGGAACCGGACAAGCGGTGCGTCGACCCGCAGACCCGGAGCAAGCTGCCGAGTTACGAGTGCAAGAACGACAGCGGCAAGGGGGCGTACTACTACGGCGGCACCAGCAAGAACGGCAAGGTGCAGGGCGGCAGCTTCGACAAGTCCGCGGTCGAGCGCGGCGGTTTCGGCTGCTCGGGCAGCAGCGGCGGCTGAGCCGGTATGGAGCGTCGCACCGCACGGCCGCGCCCCGGCTGGCAGCAGACGGTGGAGCGGCAGGGGCTGGTCTACCCGCTCACCCGCCATCCCGACGGATCGTTGCGTCCGTACTGGGACGAGAGTGCCTACTACGTCTTCTCGCTGCCCGAGGTCGAGGCGCTGGAGGACGTCGTCGAGGAACTGCACACGCTGTGTCTGGCCGCGGCCGCGCACATCGTGGAGCAGGACCGGTTCGCCGAACTCGGCATCACCGACCGCCGACTGGCCGGGCTCATCGCCCAGTCCTGGCGCCGACGTGACGAACTGCCCTATCTGTACGGCCGGTTCGACCTGCGCTACGACGGAACCGGCCCGGCGAAGATGCTGGAGTACAACGCGGACACCCCCACATCGCTGGTGGAGGCCGCGAGTGCTCAGTGGTTCTGGATGGAGGACTGCTTCCCGGCCGCCGACCAGTGGAACTCGCTGCACGAACGTCTCGTCGCCGCGTGGAAACGACAGGCCGCCCTGCTGCCGCCCGGACCGCTGCACTTCGCGCACTCCGAGGGCGACGAACTGGGCGAGGACCTGATGACGGTCGCCTACCTGCGGGAGACCGCCCAGCAGGCCGGCATCGACACACAGGCGCTCTCCGTGGAACAGATCGGCTGGGACCGGCTGACGGGGCGGTTCGTCGACGACCGGCTCCGCTTCATCCGCAGCTGCTTCAAGCTGTACCCGTGGGAGTGGCTGGCGACCGACCGCTTCGGACCGTACGTGCTGGACACCCTGGACAACGGCGGCGGCACCGGCAGCACCTGCTGGATCGAACCCGCCTGGAAGATGCTGCTCTCCAACAAGGCGCTGCTGGCGATCCTCTGGGAGCTCTTTCCCGGCCACCCGAACCTGCTCCCCTCCTACCTCGACGGCCCCCGTGAGCTCGCGGCGACGGACGGCGGACGTGGCGGCTCCGGCTATGTCGCCAAGCCGCTGCTCGGCCGTGAGGGGGCCGGGGTCACCCTCCACGAGCCGGGAAGCCCCGCGGTGCTGCGGGACGAGCCGTGCTGCTACCAGGAGCTGGCACCGCTTCCCGACTTCGACGGCAACCGGGTGGTGCTGGGTGCGTGGGTCGTCGAGGACGAGGCGGCCGGGCTCGGCATCCGGGAATCGGCGGGGCTGGTCACGGACGAGTACGCCCGCTTCCTGCCCCACGTGATCCTCTAGAACCCCCGGCCCGGTGCGGGGGCTCAGCCGCGCAGGACGCCCCGGATCTGCTCCAGCCCCCAGTCCAGGTCCTCCTTGCTGATCACCAGGGGCGGGGCGATCCGGATCGTCGAGCCATGGGTGTCCTTGACCAGCACCCCACGGGCCATCAGCTTCTCCGAGATCTCCCGGCCGGTGCCGCGGTGCGGCGCGATGTCGACACCCGCCCACAGTCCGCGGCCCCGTACCTCCTCCACCGCGCCCCCGCCCACCAGCAACCGCAGTTCCTGGTGGAGGTGTTCGCCCAGCTCGGTCGCCCGCTGCTGGAACTCGCCGGTCCGGAGCATCGCCATGACCTCCAGCGCCACCGCGCAGGCGAGGGGGTTGCCGCCGAACGTCGAACCGTGCTCACCGGGCCGGTACACCCCGAGGACCTCCTGCGACGACACCACTGCCGACACCGGCACCACACCACCGCCCAACGCCTTGCCGAGCACGTACATGTCCGGCACGACACCCTCGTGCTCACAGGCGAAGGTCTTCCCGGTCCGGCCCAGGCCCGACTGGACCTCGTCCGCGATGAACAGCACGTTCCGTTCCCGGGTGAGCTCCCGCACCCGGGGGAGGTAGCCGGGCGGCGGCACCAGCACCCCCGCCTCGCCCTGGATCGGCTCCAGCAGCACCGCCACGGTGTTCTCCGTCATGGCCTCCGCGAGCGCGGTCAGATCCCCGTACGGAACGATCTCGAAACCGGGCGTGTACGGACCGAAGTCCTCCCGCGCCTCCGGGTCGGTGGAGAAGCTGATGATCGTCGTCGTCCGGCCGTGGAAGTTGTTCGCGGCGACGATGATCTTCGCCATGCCGTCCGGGACACCCTTCACCCGGTAGCCCCACTTGCGGGCGGTCTTCACCGCGGTCTCCACGGCCTCCGCCCCGGTGTTCATGGGCAGCACCGTCTCCATGCCGCACAGGTCGGCGAGCTGCGTGCAGAAATCGGCGAACCGGTCGTGGTAGAAGGCGCGCGAGGTGAGGGTCACCCGCTCCAGCTGCGCCTTGGCCGCGTCGAGCAGGCGCCGGTTGCCATGGCCGAAATTGAGCGCCGAATATCCGGCGAGCATGTCCAGGTAGCGTCGGCCCTCGACATCGGTCATCCAGGCCCCGTCGGCCGAAGCGACGACGACGGGCAACGGGTGGTAGTTGTGCGCGCTGTGCGCCTCGGCGGAGGCGATGGCGGTTTCCGTGGTCGACACGGGGTCTCCGTTCGTCGTGCGGCGTGGGCGGAGGGTGGTGCCCACTTTGTATCGTCGGTCGGAACCCGGGCCAGGAAACCTTCGATTCACGGCGCGCCCGCGGATGCCGGTCCGCGTCCGGCCGCCGGCCCGGCCGTGTTCCTCGTCTCATCCGCGGCGGTGCGCGCCGCGGATGGCCGGGTCCCTTCCGTACCGGGCTGCCGGACAACGCTTCGGCACCTGAGACAATGGGTGCCATGGCCTCTGAACGCCCCCGCGTGCTCTCCGGAATCCAGCCCACCGCAGGCTCGTTCCACCTCGGCAACTACCTCGGCGCGGTCCGCCAGTGGGTGGCGCTGCAGGAATCCCACGACGCCTTCTACATGGTCGTGGACCTGCATGCGATCACCGTCCCGCAGGACCCCGCGCAGCTGCGTGCGAACACCCGGCTCGCCGCCGCCCAGCTTCTTGCCGCCGGTCTCGACCCGGAGCGCTGCACGCTCTTCGTGCAGAGCCATGTTCCCGAGCACGCCCAGCTCGGCTGGGTCATGAACTGCCTCACCGGCTTCGGCGAGGCGTCCCGCATGACGCAGTTCAAGGACAAGTCCGCCAGGCACGGTGCCGACCGCACCACGGTCGGTCTGTTCACGTACCCGATGCTGATGGTCGCCGACATCCTGCTGTACCAGGCCGACCAGGTCCCGGTCGGTGAGGACCAGCGCCAGCACCTGGAGCTGACCCGTAACCTCGCCGAGCGGTTCAACGGCACCTACGGCGACACCTTCACCGTGCCGGACCCGTACATCCTGAAGGAGACGGCGAAGATCTACGACCTTCAGGACCCGTCGGCGAAGATGAGCAAGTCCGCGCCCACGCCCAAGGGCCTGATCAACCTCCTCGACGAGCCGAAGGCCACCGCCAAGAAGGTCAAGAGCGCCGTCACCGACACGGACACGGTGATCCGCTTCGACCAGGTCGAGAAGCCCGGTGTCAGCAACCTCCTGACCATCTACTCCACGCTCACCGACACCGCTGTCGCGGATCTGGAGCAGAAGTACGAGGGCAAGGGCTACGGTGCGCTCAAGACCGACCTCGCCGAGGTCATGGTCGATTTCGTCACACCGTTCCGCACCCGCACCCAGGAGTATCTGGACGACCCGGAGACGCTGGACTCGATCCTGGCCAAGGGCGCAGAGAAGGCCCGTTCCGTCGCGGCCGAGACGCTGGCCCGGACGTACGACCGGATGGGCTTTCTGCCTGCGAAGCACTGAGTCCAAAGACCCTGGCGATTTCGCAGCCGCGGGCTCACACTGGCGAGAGAAGTCGGACGGGGGCGATGGCCGAAAAAGGGCCATCGACCGCCGTGGACCATGGACCACCGAGGATTGAGGAGAACGACGTGGGGACCGTAACGCTCGGCGTTTCGATCGCGGTCCCGGAGCCCTACGGCAGCCTGCTCCAGGAGCGGCGCGCGAGCTTCGGGGATCCTGCCGCCTACGGCATTCCCACCCACGTCACCCTCGTCCCGCCGACCGAGGCCGAGGCGGCCGACCTGCCGGCGATCCAGGCCCACCTCGCGCAGATCGCCGCGGGCAGCCGTCCCTTCCCGATGAGGCTGTCCGGCACCGGGACCTTCCGGCCGATCTCGCCGGTCGTCTTCGTCCAGGTCGTCGAGGGCGCCTCGGCGTGCGCGTGGCTGCAGAAGCGGGTCAGGGACGCCTCGGGACCGCTGGTACGCGAACTCCAGTTCCCGTACCACCCGCATGTGACCGTGGCGCACGACATCACCGAGCAGGCGATGGACCGGGCCTACAAGGAGCTCTCCGACTACGAGGCCGCCTGGACCTGCGCCTCCTTCGCCCTGTACGAGCAGGGCCCGGACAGCGTCTGGCGCAAGATCAACGAGTTCCCGTTCGATTCGGGGGACGGCGCGGCCGCCGTGCCCGCGCAGGGCTCCTCCATGGACGAGCCCTCGCTGCACCCCTGATCGGCGGCCGCGGAATCAGATCGGCAGGTGCCGGAACAACGGCCGTGGCACATGCCTCAGTGCCGACATCACCACACGCAGTGACCCCGGCACCCACACCGTCTCCGAACGCCGTCGCAGCCCCGCCACGATCGCCGCGGCGACCGCGTCCGGCGTCGTCGTGAGCGGCGGCGCCTCCAGTGGGGCGGTGGCGAGCCCGGCCGCGGTGAGCCGCGGCGTCGCCGCCCGGGCCGGCTTCTGAGGCCGTACGACACCGGGACGTACGGCCATCACATGTACCCCCGTGCCGTACAGCGCGTCTCCCAGCCCCTGCGTGAACGCGTCCAGGCCCGCCTTGCTGGACCCGTAGATGAAGTCGGCCCGGCGGACGCGTTCGCCCGCCACCGAGGACAGCACCACCAGCGAACCGTGCCCCTGCGCCTGAAGCGCGCCGGCGCACACCAGCCCGGCGGAGACGGCCCCCGTGTAGTTGGTCCCGGCGACCCTGACCGCGGAGAGCGGGTCCTCCTCGTCGTGTTCCTGGTCGCCCGCGATACCGAAGGCGAGGAGCACCATGTCGATGTCGCCCTCGGCGAAGATCTTGCCGAGGACGGTCTCATGGGACTCGGGGTCGAGGGCGTCGAAGTCGGCCGTCCGGACATCGGCGCCGCGGGTACGCAGTTCCGCGGCGGCCTCGTCGAGGGCGGGGGAGGGGCGGCCGGCCAGCCAGACCGTACGGGTCCGGTGGGCGATCAGCCGGCGCGCGGTGGCAAGAGCGATCTTTGACGTGCCACCGAGGACGAGCAGGGACTGCGGGGCACCGAAGGCGTCCTTCACGGAGACGCTCCTTGCAGAGGGAGATCGGACGGGAACGAGGGGAATCGGGCGAGAACGGGAGAAGCGGAGGGGCGGACCACCGCCCTGCCCGTCAGAGCGAGAGGCGGCGCGACAGGTCCGAACGGAACGCCCCGTTCGGGTCCAGCTCGGCGCGCAGTGACCGGAACGCGGCCAGCTGTGGATACATCGCGGCCAGCATCTGAGGCCGCAGCCGGGAGTCCTTCGCCAGGCAGACCCGTCCGCCGGCCTCCGCCACCTCCTCGTCCAGCGCGTCCAGGAAGCCGGCCAGGCCCGGCAGTGCGGCGGGCAGATCGAGAGCGAGTGCCCAGCCGGACATGGGAAAGGAGAGCCAGCCCGGGTCACCCTCGCCGAACCGTTGGAGCACGGCGAGGAACGACGGGCAGCGCCGCTGCGAGATCCGGTGCACGATCCGGCGCAGAGCCTCCTCCTGCCCGTGCCCGACGACGAACTGGTACCGCACGGACCCGCTGCGGCCATGGAACCGGTTCCAGGGCGGCAGGCGGTCCAACGGATGGAAGAACGCGGACAGTTGCTGGAGTTCGCCGAGGCGGTACCGAGGGGCCGTGCGGTAGCGGAACTCGTTGAGGAGGGCGGCGGAGGTGCGGCCGAACAGCCTGTCCGGTACGAGAGCGGGTGCGGCCGGCAGCTGTCCCGGACGGAACGCGAGGGGCGTGCGCCGGGCCTGCGCGGGCAGCGCGTCCGCGGGCACATGCTCCCCCCGGGTGAGTACGGCGCGGCCCGTCGCGCGGCCGCGGGCGAGGAGATCGACCCACGCCGCCGAGTAGCGGTAGCGGTGGTCCCCGGCCGAGAGCCTGGCCAGCAGGTCGTCCAGATCGACGGTCCGTTCGGTGTCCACCGACATCCAGGAGCTGGTGACGCGGTGGCAGCGGAGCGTGGCGGAGAGGATCACCCCCGTCAGACCCAGGCCGCCCGCGGTCGCGTCGAAGAGATCGGTGCCGGGCCGGACCGTCCGGATCTCGCCCTCGGCCGTCAGCAGTTCCAGTTCCTGGACGTGCCGGGAGAAGGAGCCGGAGACGTGGTGGTTGCGGCCGTGCAGATCGGTGGCGATCGCGCCGCCCACCGTGGCCTGCCGGGTGGCCGGTGCGACCGGGACGAACCAGCCGAGCGGCAGCAGGACCTCCGTCAACCGGTGCAGGCCGACCCCCGCGTCGCAGACCACCAGGCCGGTCCCGGCGTCGATGGTGCGGATCCGGTCCAGCGCGGTCATGTCGAGAACGGAGCCGCCCGCGTTCTGGGCGGCGTCGCCGTGGGCCCGGCCGAGGCCGCGGGCGATGGAACCGCGGGGCCCGCAGCCGCGCACCGTCGCAGCCGCCTCCTCGTACGTCCGGGGACGGAAGCGCAGCGCGGTCGTCGGGGAAGTACGGCCCCAGCCGGTCAGGGACACGGTGTCGACAGACATGGATGTGACCGTATCGCCCGACAAAACCCATTCGAGGGATTTGTTACAGCAGTCACCTGTATGGGTGATTGAAAAGGTTTCGATTCCTGCAGCAGGGCACGCGGCACCCGCATTTCTGCGCCCAGCAGGGTAGTCGTGGATCATGGACTGGCTGAAGAACCTCCCCGTCGTCGGGCCGATCGTCTCCCGGCTGATGGCGACGCACGCCTGGCGCTCGTACGAAACGCTGGAACGGGTCCACTGGGCCAGGCTCGCCGCCGCGATCACCTTCATCAGCTTTCTGGCGCTCTTCCCACTGATCGCGGTCGGTGCGGCGGTCGCTGCCGCGCTCCTCACCGAGAAGCAGGTCCACACGATCGAGGACAAGATCGCCCAGCAGGTGCCGGGTATCTCCGACCAGCTCGGCATCAGCGGTCTGGTGGCCCATGCGGGCACGGTGGGGCTGGTCGCCGGTGCGGCCCTGCTCTTCACCGGCGTCGGCTGGATCGGTGCGATGCGAGGCTGCCTGCGCGCCGTGTGGGGCATGGACGACCTGGATCTGGGCAATCCGGTCCTGCGCAAACTCAAGGACGTCGGGCTGCTCCTCGGTCTCGGCGGGGCGGCGCTCGCGACCCTGGCCGTCTCCTCGGCCGGCTCCGTCGCCGTGGGCTGGACCGCCCGCCTGCTGGGCATCTCGGACGGCGGCGCGGGCGGTGTGGTGCTGCAGGTGGCCGCCCTGGTCGTGGCGGCCCTCGCGGACTTCCTGCTGCTGCTCTATCTGCTGACGCTGCTGCCCGGTGTCGAACCCCCGCGGCGCAGGCTGCTGGTCGCGGCGGCGATCGGCGCGGTCGGCTTCGAACTGCTCAAGCTGCTGCTCGGCAGCTATATGAAGGGCGTCGCGTCGAAGAGCATGTACGGCGCCTTCGGGGTGCCGGTCGCGCTGCTGCTGTGGATCAACTTCACGGCGAGGCTCCTGCTGTTCTGCGCCGCCTGGACGGCGACGCGGAACAGCAGGGACGAGGCGGGGAAG
This sequence comes from Streptomyces sp. NPDC052052, assembly GCF_040680455.1. NCBI lineage: Bacteria > Bacillati > Actinomycetota > Actinomycetes > Kitasatosporales > Streptomycetaceae > Streptomyces > Streptomyces sp. NPDC052052. The sequence goes on from NZ_JBFAWU010000013.1 coordinate 108,551, forward strand.
TCCGCGGCCGTCAGCGACGAGGGAGGCGGCGCACCAGGTCCGGCAGCGGCCAGCGCCGGTTGACCAGGAACGCCCCCGCGGCCAGCAGGACCAGGACGCCTCCGGCGATCCCCAGCGCGATTCCGATGCCCCCGCCGCCCCCGGTGGAGGCGGCGGCCTCGGCGGTGCGCGAAGGACCGTTGCTGCCGTTGCGCCCGTCGTTCGCGTCGTTCGCCGTGGGGCCCTTCCCGGTGCTGTTCCCGGTGGAGGCGGACCTAGGCGCCACCAGCTCGCCGATCGGGGTCACCTTTCCGCTCGCGGCGAAGCCCCAGTCCAGGAGGCTCGCGGCCTCCTTGTAGACGGCGTGGGCCTTCTTGGACGACGGGTTCATGACGGTGACCAGCAGCACCCTGCCGTTGCGTTCGGCGACACCGGTGAAGGTGTTGCCCGCGTGCGTGGTGTAGCCGTTCTTGACGCCCGCGATGCCCTTGTACGGTTCGACCCCGTCCGCCCCGGTGAGCAGCCGGTTGGTGTTCTGGATCTTGAAGGTCTTGCGCTTCCCGTCCTTCGTGGTGCCGGTGAAGTCCGCCTCGGCGGTCGAGCAGTACTCCCGGAAGTCCGCCTTCTGCAGCCCGCTGCGCGCGAACAGCGTCAGGTCGTACGCGCTGGAGACCTGATCGGCCGCGTCGTATCCGTCGGGTGAGGCCACCTTGGTGTCGAGCGCCTGCAACTCCTCGGCGTGCGCCTGCATGTCGGCGACGGTCCTGGGCACGCCGCCGTACATCGAGGACAGCACGTGCACCGCGTCGTTGCCCGAGCGCAGGAACACTCCGAGCCACAGGTCATGGACCGTGTACGTGAGGTTCTCCTTGACGCCGACCAGGCTGCTGCCCTCGCCGAGACCGGCGAGGTCCTTCTCCTGGACGGTGTACGTGCGGGTCTTCGGCTGCAGTCCGGGCATCACGGTGTCCGCGAAGAGCATTTTCAGGGTGGAGGCGGGGGGCAGCCGCCAGTGCGGGTTGTGCGCGGCGAGGACGTCGCCGCTCTCGGCGTCCGCGACGATCCAGGACCTGCCCGTGAGGTCCTTGGGGAGCACCGGGGCACCGGCCCCCAGCTTCATCTGTGTGCCGGCCCGGCCCAGCAGTTCGCCACCGACGCTGGACATGGCGGCCGGCGGCTCGGGCTGATCGGCGTCGGAGTCCTTGTCGACTGCAGATGCAGGGCCGATGACAAAAGTGGACAACAAAGCGGCTGAGAGGACCGTCAGTGCGGTCTTTTTGAGAGCAGGCACGATCGGCAACGTACAGGCAGATGATATGAAGAATGAGCGTGATTGCTTGACTCGCTGGGCATACCGCCGCGACGGCCCACCCCGGGCGGCTGCGCCGAGGAGCGAGAGCGATACTGGAGCCATGAAGCTCAGCCGCCCCGTCTCCTGGTTCCTGCTCGCTTTCGGGGTGTGGAGCTGGTTCATCTGGGTCACTTTCGTCAAGAACCTCTGGAAGGACGGCAGCGGACTCGCCTTCGACGACGCGGGTGACCCGACCGCTTACTTCTGGGTGCATCTGCTGCTCGCCATCACGTCCTTCCTCCTGGGGACGGCCATCGGCGTGATCGGGTTCCGTGGTGTCAGGGCCCTGCGCCGCGAGCGCGGATAACAGGCCATACGGCGGGCGGGGGAGCACCGATGGCACTGGCCGGTCTCGTACTGACGGCGCTCGTGGTGATCGCGCTGCTCGTCGGCGTGCACCGCTATCTGTGGCGCCGCCTCGTCGGTGACACCACGGCCGAGCACAGTGTGCTGCGCACCGCCGGCACGGTGGCCGCGTTCCTCCTGCCGCTGCTGAGTGTCGGGGCCCTGGTCTCCGGCCGTGCGGGTGCGCCCTTCCTGCTCCAGCAGGTGCTGGCCTGGCCTGGCTATCTGTGGCTGGCCGCGCTGCTGTATCTGACGCTGGCCCTGCTGGTGGGTGAGGCGGTACGCCCGGTTCTGCGACGCCTGCTCGCGGGCCGTGCGGACCGGTCGAGCCGGACGAACCGGTCTTCACTCCCGGAAATGACGCCCGAGCCCCTCGGCCCCGACGCCCCCGCCCCGGTCGCCTCCACCGCGTCCGCCCCGGACACCTCCCCCGCCCCGGTCGCCGAAGCCTCCGCGGTGGCCGGTCCCGCCGCTCCCACCCGTCGTCTGTTCGTCGCACGGGCCGTCTCGGGCGCCGCCGCCGTCGCCGGGCTCGGCACGGTCGGCTACGGCACCTACGGCGTGCTGCGCGGGCCGCGGGTCAAGCGGGTCACCGTGCCGCTCGCCAAGCTGCCCCGTTCCGCGCACGGTTTCCGGATCGCCGTCGTCAGCGACATCCATCTCGGCCCGATCCTCGGCCGCGCCCACACCCAGCGGATCGTCGACACGATCAACCGCACCCAGCCGGATCTCGTCGCCGTCGTCGGGGACCTCGTCGACGGAACCGTGGCCGATCTCGGTCCGGCGGCGGAGCCGCTGGCCCGGTTGAGCTCCCGCCGGGGGAGCTTCTTCGTCACCGGAAATCACGAGTACTTCTCCGGCGCCGCTCAATGGATCGACCACGTAAGGGACTTGGGGCTGCATCCGCTGGAGAACGCCCGGGTGGAGATCGACGGATTCGATCTCGCGGGCGTCAACGACATCGGAGGGGAGGGCGAGGGGCAGGGGCCCGATTTCGAGTCCGCGCTCGGTGACCGGGACCGTACCCGCGCCGCCGTCCTCCTCGCCCACCAGCCCGTCCTGATCGACGAGGCCGTCGCCCACGGTGTGGACCTCCAGCTCTCCGGACACACTCACGGCGGCCAGCTCTGGCCGGGCAACTACCTCGCGGGCCTGGCCAATCCCACGGCCGCCGGACTCGACCGCTACGGCGACACCCAGTTGTACGTCTCGCGGGGCGCGGGCGCCTGGGGGCCGCCCGTGCGGGTCGGTGCGCCCTCCGACATCACCGTGGTGGAACTCGCCTCCGGACAAATCTGACACTCCGCCGAACGGTGACAGGCCGGATGATCGCCCCGAGGTTTCAAGTGTCGAACAAAAGGCTATGAGTACTAGTTTCCGGCTTCCAGATGTGCAAATCGTGTGATTTGCTGAGCGAGAACATGCGGTGATGTGCGTGTCTGAGCACAACACCGAGGTGGGGCTGGTAAGGGAGAGCACGACAATGCGGTCGATCCGACTACGGATTCTCGCGATTTTCGCCGTACTGATCATCGTGGGGGTCGGGGCCTGGCAGTTGCTCCCCTCGGACGAGACGGACCGGGACCCGATCACGGTCGGCACGACGGACGAGGTCACCTCGCTCGACCCGGCAGGTGCGTACGACGCCGGTTCCTGGTCGCTGTTCAACAACATCTACCAAACTCTCCTGACGTTCAGGACCGGGGCGATCGTCCCCGAACCCGACGCCGCCGAGAGCTGCGGGTACATCGGCCAGAAGCTCCAGACGTACCAGTGCAAGCTGCGCGACGACCTGACCTTCTCCAACGGCCGAGAGGTCACCGCCGAGGACGTCAAGTACTCCATCGAGCGCGTGATCAACATCAATTCGGACGTCGGTCCGGCGGTGCTGTTCGCGAACCTCAAGAGCGTGGTGACCAAGGGCCGCACCATCACCTTCAACCTCTCCACGCGTGACGCGACCTTCCCGCAGATTCTCGCCACGGGCGCCGCTGCGATCGTGGACCGCGAGGTGTACCCGGCGAAGGAGCTCCGGACCGGTACCAAGGTCGACGGGTCGGGGTCGTACCTCCTGAAGTCGTTCCGGGACGACTCCATCGAGCTGGTTCCCAACCCCCGTTACGAGGGCGCCATCAGCAAGACCGGTGTCCCGGTCACGGTGCGCTACTACAAGGAGCCGGAAGCGCTCCTGGCGGCCTGGAAGTCCGGACAGGTCGAGGTGACGCACCGTCAGCTCACGCCGGAAGCGGTCACCGAGCTGAACCCCGGTGACCCCGACCTGCACGTCACGGAGGCGGACAGTTCCGAGACCCGCAACCTCGTCTTCAACGTCCGCGCAGGCTCCCCGCTCGCGGACAAGAGGGTCCGGCAGGCCATCGCCTCGGTCATCGACCGCGGCCAGTTGGCGGCCGGTGCCTACAAGGGCACGGTCGAACCGCTCTACTCGCTGATCCCGCAGGGTGTCCTCGGGCACAGCACGCCGTTCTTCGACGCCTATCCCTCGCCGGACACCGAGCGTGCCAGGACGCTGCTGCAGGAGGCCGGGGTGCAGACACCGCTGCACTTCACCTTCGCCTACCGCGCCGGCGACACCGCGTACGTGGCGGAGACCAAGGAGCTGCGGCGCCAGCTGGAGGCGACCGGACTGTTCAAGGTCACGGTCAAGTCGGCCGAGTGGCAGGAGTACCAGAAGGGGTACACGTCCGGTAAGTACGACGCGTTCACGCTCGGTTGGCTGCCCGACTACCCGGACCCCGACACCTTCAGTCAGCCGCTGGTCGGCCGTTCCAACACCCTCCACAACGGCTACGTCAGCAAGAAGATGGACGAACTGATCGCGGACACGCTGCAGTACAGCGACCGCAGCCGTACCTCCGCGGACTTCAAGGAGATCCAGGAACTGGTCGCCGAGGACGTGCCGCTCGTGCCGCTGTGGCAGAAGAAGGACTACGTCGTCAGCACGGGGGAGATCTCCGGCTCGCAGTACCTGTCGGACGGCACCGGCATCTGGCGGCTCTGGGAACTGAAGCGGATCTGACGGCCCGCCGCGCCGGACCGGGCGCGTGACGAACCAGGTCGAGGGGCGGGCGCCCCGGCACTGCCGGGGCGCCCGCCCCTTCGTCCGTCCCGGGGGCCGGGTCGCGCTCCGTGTCAGGCCCGGTGCCTGGCGGCGCCGGGCAGGAACTCCTCCAGCAGGCCGTGGATCTGGCGCACCAGGGGACGCAGCGCCCGGAACCGGGAGAGCGCGATGGCGCGGGCGACGATCGGGGCGGAGCGTTCGACCAGGCGGCGGCTGCGTTCGGTGTGCTCCGTCCGGTCGTACACCCAGTACAGCACCAGGCCCATCTGCATGAGCCACATCAACTCGGGCAGCTGGTCCGCCAGATCGGGATCGGTGCGGACGTCCGACCCGGCCAGGCACCGCCGGTGGATGGAGATCGCCGCCTCGCGAGCCGCGACCGACTCCGCGGAGAACGGGCTGAGCGGGCTCTCCGGGTCGGCGGCGTTCTTGAAGAACTGGGCGGCGAACCGGTGGTACGGCTCCGCCACGTCCAGCCAGGTGAGAAGGACCCCGCGCATCCGCACCGTGAGGTCCTTCTCGCCGTCCAGGACCTGCTGGACCGCCGCTTCGTGCTCGGCGGCCAGGCGGTCGTAGAAGCCCTGGACGAGATGTTCCTTGTTCGTGAAGTAGTAGTAGGCGTTCCCGACGGAGACTCCGGCCTCCTGGGCGATGGCCCGCATGGTCGTCCTGTCGTAGCCGCGTTCCTGGAACAGCCGGAGCGCGGTCTCGAGGATGAGGGTGCGGGTCTGCTCGCTCTTGGGAGGCCTGGGCTCCTTCACGTCCTTCGCTTCCTTCACCACAGTCCCGAGGGTATCCGTCCCGGTCGGTCCCCGGACGCGGGGACCGTACAGGCGCCGCCCCCGCCCCCGTTGCCGTACGGTCGCGCGCCTGCGGCCGGTACGTAGCGGCGGCGATTACTCAGGCGCCGGTGGCCGGCGGGGCCCACGGGCCCTTGCCCGGACCCGCCCAGCCCTGCGGTGGTGCGGGCGGGGTCTGCTCGCGCTCCGTCATTCCGCGGCGGCGGATCCTGTTGAGCACATAGAAGTTGGCGAGGTGCAGCCCGCCGAGGACGAGCAGCACGACACCCAGCTTCACCGACAGTGCCTCGAAGAGGCCACGAGCGTCGGTGACCCCGTCGTCGTTCGTCAGGTAGAGGGTGACGAAGCCCAGATTGACCAGGTAGAAGCCGACCACCAGCAGATGGTTGACGGCATCGGCGAGCTTCTCGTTCCCGTGCAGCACATCGGCGAGGAACGCCTTGCCGTTGCGGCTGAGCGTGTGCGCGACCCAGATGGTGAGCGCCACGCTGATCAGCAGGTAGATCACGTACGCGACAACAGTGAGGTCCATGCCCCACCCTCCCTTGAACGCGTTCAAAAGCTGTTGTGAGGGACTGTAGACCCATACTTGAACGCGTTCAAGCAGGTCTCTCGGTCGACTTCGGGCGCGTTCGGGCCGGCGCTCCGGTGGCTTGTTCCGGCTGCCCGCCGGCTGCCCTGAAGCGTCGGACGCCCGGCACCGCCGCCGTCGCCAGACAGGCCCCGCCGACCGCCACCGCGGCGGCGGCCAGGGGGACTTCGGCGCCCCACGCCGAGACGGCGAGCGGGGCCAGGGCGTAGCCGAGCGGCATCGCGCCGAGCGAGAGCAGCCAGTCGTACGAAGTCACGCGGGCCAGGGCCGCCGCGGGCACCGCGGACTGGACCGAGGTCTGCCAGACCGGGGTGAGGAAGCCGAGGCCGGCCTGGGCGACGCCGTACGCCGCGATGGTCGGGACGACGGGCGCGTGGACCGCGAGCAGTCCGAGCGGAAGGGCGTACGTGGCAAGGCCCAGATTGGCGATCAGGACCGGGCGGCGGGGGCGGGCCCGGCCGGCCAGCAGGGAGCCGAGGAGCAGACCCACCGCGCCGGTCTGGAGGAGCGCGACCCACATGCCCTTGCCGCCCAGCTCGTCGACGAAGAGGGCAGGGCCCACGGTCATCAGGACGGCCGCGGCGCCGTTCCACGCGGCGTGGGCGATCAGACTCGTCCAGTACCAGTCACGGCTCCTGACCTCGCTCCAGCCCTCCTTGAGGTCCGTGAGCAGCGAGCTTGGGGGGATGGGGACATGACGGACCTTCATGGCGGACAGCAGCGCGGCACTGACCGCGAAGCTCGCGCCGTCCAGCACGAACGCCCACCCCGGTCCCGCCGTGAGGATCAGAGTCCCGGCGAGGGCCGGACCGCCGAGCCGGCTCGCGCTGGTGGCCACCGCCATCAGCGAGTTGGCGCGCAGCAGCCCCTGATCCGCCACGGTGCCGCGGATCAGGGGTGACACGGTCGGCATGGCGAACGCCCCGGCGGCGCCGCCGATCGCCTCGGCGAGGGCGATCTGCCAGAGCGCGGGGGAGCCGCTGAGCAGTTCCGCGCCGACGAAGAGCTGGGTCACGCACCGTACGAGATCGGTGGTCAGTGCGACGGTGCGGGCGTTGAACCGGTCGCCCACGACGCCGCCCAGTGGCAGCAGGAGCAGCTTGGGGACCATCGCGCAGCCCAGGACCAGGGCGAGGTCGCCGGTCGAGCCGGTGGCCAGGTAGACGGCCAGGGAGAGGGCGGTGGGGATGGCGGCGTCGCCGAGGAGGGAGAGGGTGCGTCCGATGAAGAGCAGGCGAAAGGCGCGCGTGCGCAAGGGATGCGGCATGCGCGCAATCTATTTCGATACCGAATTATTCGTCAACGAAGTATCTGGCTCCGAAGCGGTGCGGTGGCTGGGCGTACGCTGTGGCCATGGAGCGACGCGACTGGACCGACGGACACGTGGAGCGCTGGAAGCCCGTCCTTCCCGACCTCGATCCCGAGGTGGAGGGCGCGGTGACCCGAATGAAGAAGCTCTCCGTCCATCTGCGCCGGGTCCGCGAACAGTCCCTGGTCGACTTCGCCCTGGACCGCCAGGAGTTCGACACGCTCCACAAGCTGGCCGGACGCGGCGGGAAGGCGGCTCCCTCGGAGCTCGCCGCCGACCTCGACCTCGCGCCCGCCTCCGTCACCGGCCGGCTGGACGCGCTGGAGCGGCGTGGACTCGTCCGCCGTAGGCCCTCCACCGTCGACCGGCGACGGGTCGACGTGGAACTCACCGACGAGGGTCATGCGACCTGGTTGGGCGCGATGGACGTCCTCGGGCACGAGGAGTACCGACTGCTCGGCGTGCTCGACAAGGACGAGCGCACGCTGCTCAACGACATGCTGCGGCGCATCATGGTGGTCGCGGAGGACCGGGGCGGCGCCGACGGGGACTGAACGTCCCGGACTTCGGAGTTCCCTGCCACCGCCGCCACCCCGGCCCTGCTCAGACGAAGCGTCAGATGCTCATCGAACGCGCCGTGTTGATCTGCGCCATCACCATCGGGAAGGTCTCCGGGCCGGTCGCCGGGATCATCGTCGAGTGGTGCCTGCCGCCACTGGTCACCGAGACCTGGATGAAGCCGGTCGTCCTCTTCTCCTTCATCAGGAGGAAGAGCAGACCGACCAGGCAGAACAGCGCGAAGACGATCGCGAGGACGATCGCGTGGGTCGGGATCTTCTCCTCGGTGCGCGACAGGTCCGTGGCCGTCCACACCGCACCCTTGAGCGGCATCGGGCCGGCCGGTGTCACGATCTGGTCGTTCACGACGGCGATGTCGCCGAACGCCAGCATCGGCGCACCGCCGACGGCACCGGGCGGCAGCCCCGGCTGCTGCGGGTAGCCGTAACCGGGCAGGGTCGGCTGGGCCGGCTGCTGCTGCGGGTAGCCGTAGCCGGGGCCGGGCTGGGTCGCGGACTCGGGCAGCGGCTGCGGGTAACCGTAGGCCGGGGTGCCCGGACCGGCCTGGCCGTCCGGGACGGTGGGCGGATTGCCCGGCTGCTGGGGAGGCCCCCACTTGTATGAGTCGTCCGCGTACGGATTCGGCTCGCTCAACGTTCCCCGCTCTCGATCAAGCCTTCGCGCCTCGCGCCGTGCTGCGCCGGAGGCGGCGGAACCGGTGTCCGGTCCCGCATGACCGTACCGTCAACACCCCGACGGTGCAGCAAGAGGCCCCGTCCTCCGCGGATGTACGCGGAGGACGGGGCCCCGGATGCGACTGGTGCGCCTGTGGCGGTCAGAAGCGGCGCGTGATCAGCGCCCGCTTGACCTCCTGGATCGCCTTGGTGACCTCGATGCCACGCGGGCAGGCGTCCGTGCAGTTGAAGGTGGTGCGGCAACGCCACACACCGTCACGGTCGTTGAGGATCTCCAGGCGCTGCTCGCCGCCCTCGTCACGCGAGTCGAAGATGAAGCGGTGCGCGTTGACGATCGCCGCCGGGCCGAAGTACTGGCCGTCGTTCCAGAACACCGGGCACGAGGACGTGCACGCGGCGCAGAGGATGCACTTGGTGGTGTCGTCGAAACGCTCGCGGTCCTCGGCGGACTGCAGGCGCTCACGGGTCGGCTCGTTCCCCTTGGTGATGAGGAAGGGCATGACGTCGCGGTACGCCTGGAAGAACGGCTCCATGTCGACCACGAGGTCCTTGAGGACCGTGAGGCCCTTGATGGCCTCGACCGTGATCGGCTTCTCCGGGTTGATGTCCTTGATCAGCGTCTTGCAGGCGAGCCTGTTCTTGCCGTTGATCCGCATCGCGTCGGAGCCGCAGATGCCGTGGGCGCAGGAACGGCGGAACGTCAGCGTGCCGTCCTGGTCCCACTTGATCTTGTGAAGGGCGTCGAGCACACGCTCCTTCGGGTCCATCTCGATCTGGAAGTCCTGCCACTGGGCCTCGTCGGAGACCTCGGGGTTGAAGCGGCGGACTCGCAGGGTGACCGTGATGAACGGGGAGGCGGCGGACTCCGCCTCCACCTTGTCCAGAGTCGTGGTTGCCATCAGTACTTACGCTCCATCGGCTGGTAGCGGGTCTGGACGACCGGCTTGTAGTCGAGCCTGATCGACTCGGCGCCGTCGGCCGCGACCTCGCGGTACGCCATGGTGTGGCGCATGAAGTTGACGTCGTCGCGGTTCGGGTAGTCCTCGCGGTAGTGACCACCGCGGGACTCCTTGCGGGCCAGTGCGGAGGTCGCCATGACCTCGGCCAGGTCGAGCAGGTTGCCCAGCTCGATGGCCTCCAGGAGGTCCGTGTTGAACCGCTTGCCCTTGTCCTGGATGGACACGTTGAGGTAGCGCTTGCGCAGCTCGGCGATCTTGTCGACGGCCGTCTTGATGGTCTGCTCGGTGCGGAACACCATCACGTTGGCGTCCATGCACTCCTGCAGCTCCAGACGGATCGCGGCGACCCGCTCGGTGCCCGTCGAGTTGCGCAGCCGCTCGATCTGCTCCTCGACCATCTGCGCCGGGTTCTCGGGAAGCTCGACGAAGCCGTTCTTCGCGGAGTACTCGGCGGCACCGATGCCCGCGCGGCGTCCGAAGACGTTGATGTCGAGCAGCGAGTTGGTGCCCAGACGGTTGGCGCCGTGCACGGAGACACACGCGACCTCGCCGGCGGCGTAGAGGCCCGGGACGACGGTGGTGTTGTCGGCCAGCACCTCGCCCTCGACGTTGGTCGGGATGCCGCCCATGGCGTAGTGCGCGGTCGGCTGGATCGGGATCGGGTCCGTGTAGGGCTCGATACCGAGGTAGGTACGCGCGAACTCGGTGATGTCGGGCAGCTTGGCGTCCAGCTGCTCCGGCGGCAGGTGCGTCAGGTCGAGGTAGACGTGGTCGCCCGCGGGACCGCAGCCCCGGCCCTCACGGATCTCCGTGTAGATGGAGCGCGACACGACGTCACGGGACGCGAGGTCCTTCATGACGGGCGCGTACTTCTCCATGAAGCGCTCGCCGTCCTTGTTGCGGAGGATGCCGCCCTCACCACGGGCGCCCTCCGTCAGCAGGATGCCCATGCGCCAGATGCCCGTCGGGTGGAACTGGAAGAACTCCATGTCCTCCAGCGGCAGGCCGCGGCGCCAGGCGGCGGCCTGGCCGTCACCGGTCAGGGTGTGCGCGTTCGACGTCACCTTGAAGAACTTGCCGGTGCCGCCGGAGGCGAAGATGATCGCCTTCGCCTGGAAGATGTGGATCTCGCCGGTCGCCAGCTCGTACGCGACGACGCCCGCGGACTTCTTGACCCCGTCCACATCCTGGAGCAGGAGGTCCAGGACGTAGAACTCGTTGAAGAACTCCACGCCCTCCTTGACGCAGTTCTGGTACAGCGTCTGGAGGATCATGTGGCCGGTGCGGTCCGAGGCGTAGCAGGACCGGCGGACCGGGGCCTCGCCGTGGTTACGGCTGTGGCCACCGAAGCGACGCTGGTCGATACGGCCCTCGGGCGTGCGGTTGAACGGCAGGCCCATCTTCTCCAGGTCGAGAACGGAGTCGATGGCCTCCTTCGCCAGGATCTCGGCGGCGTCCTGGTCGACCAGGTAGTCGCCACCCTTGATCGTGTCGAAGGTGTGCCACTCCCAGTTGTCCTCCTCCACGTTGGCCAGCGCGGCGGCCATGCCGCCCTGCGCGGCGCCCGTGTGGGAGCGGGTCGGGTAGAGCTTCGTGAGCACGGCGGTACGGCTGCGCTTCGTGGACTCGATGGCCGCGCGCATACCGGCGCCGCCGGCGCCGACGATGACGGTGTCGTACTTGTGGATCTGCATGATTTCCTCTGGTCCCTCTGCCCGGCGCCTAGCGGATGTTCGGGTCGAAGGTGAAGATCACCAGCGTGCCCAGCAGGACGGTGAACACCGTGGCGGTGTACAGCAGCATCTTCAGCCAGAAGCGGGTGTTGTCCCGCTCGGCGTAGTCGTTGATGACCGTACGGAGGCCGTTGGCGCCGTGCAGCATGGCCAGCCACAGCATCGCCAGGTCCCAGACCTGCCAGAACGGGGAGGCCCAGCGGCCCGCCACGAAGGCGAAGCCGATCTTGGAGACGCCGCCGTCCAGCACCAGCTGGATCACCAGGTGACCGATGACCAGGACGACCAGGACGATGCCCGACAGGCGCATGAAGAGCCAGGCGTACATCTCGAAGTTGGTGCGCGAACCCCTGGGCGTCTTCTCGGTCCGCTTGCGCGGCGGCTCGATGACCGGGGCCGGGTGGTCTACGTCGTAGAGGCTGACGCCCTCGACGGAGCCGATTGCGGCGGAGGACTCGGTGGACATTGGCCTCAGCTCCCGAAGACGTCGCGTACGGCGTGACCGAGGACCGGGTACAGGGCCCCGACCATCAGCACGATCCAGATGCCCACGACGGACCAGAGCATCTGCTTCTGGTAGCGCGGGCCCTTGGCCCAGAAGTCCACGGCGACGATCCGCAGACCATTCAGCGCGTGGAACAGGATGGCGGCCACCAGGCCGTATTCGAGGAGCGCGACGATCGGCGTCTTGTACGTGGCCACGACGTCGTCGTATGCCTCCGGAGAGACGCGGACGAGAGCGGTGTCCAGGACATGTACGAACAGGAAGAAGAAAATGAGGACACCGGTGACTCGATGAGCCACCCAGGACCACATGCCTTCCCGGCCGCGGTACAGCGTTCCAGCCGGCACGGAAGAACCCTCCGGGAGCGGGGATTGGGGTCGGCCGGCTTGACTGTCGGTCTGACCCGGCCGGGTACGGTCCACCGGCCCCGGCCATCGTAGCGACGCTTTGTCGGTTCGTCGGCGCCGGGGTCACCGGTGTGATCAAAGTGGCAATCAAACAGGCACGGACGGGCTAAGGGCCGTTCCATGGCCCCTGGCGCCGTTCGTCATGGACGCGATACCAGATCGATGATGCGACTTCGGGCGATTCTTCGCATCTCGTCCGCGGCGACCACGCGTTCGTGGTCGGGTTCGTGGCCCAGCCTGGCCCGGATTCCGGCGAGCACCTGGTCCGGTTGCTCGGTGGGGCCGAATCCGTCCAGGCAGATCACGAAGACATGGCCGAAGCGGCATTCGTAGGCCGCGTGCGCGGCCCGCAGCGCGAGATGGGCGGAGGGCGGCGCCGCGGGGTGCAGTCCCGGCGAGACCTCGGCGGCCAGCGCCTCGGCGAGATCCGTCGGCGGCAGGTCGTAGCCGGCCTCGTCGGCGGCGGCCAGCAGCGCCCCCAGGTCGGGGTACGGGCGATGCGCGGCCACCCGCTCGGCCCAGCGGTGGCTGCCGCAGCAGCCCAGCAGGGCGGCCTCGGCCTCGGCGGACGGCGCGCTGTTGAAGCGGTCGAAGGCGTCGGCCGGGCCCGGGGGCGGGCCGGAACTCTGACGGGGAACGGCCGTCCGGGTGGCCGGGTGCCGCATCCGTTCGGGAGGGCCGGCGTGGGACTCGCTGGACCGGGACAGCGTGGGCTCCTCGAATCAACGGCAGCGGTGGACCTGGAGACGGTGGACCTGGACTGGGCGGGACGGGTGAGTCCAGACGGATGCAGGGTGAAGGGAGAGACGAATGTGCCTTAAAGCTAGCGAGACTGGGCAACCGCCGTCCGACAGATGCACGAACTTCACCCGGACGGGAGGGTTTCAGAACGTTTGGTGGACTGCATTTCGCCTGATGGGCATGGTTCGCAGGAGAATGACCTGCTGTCTCCATGTTTCTGTGTGATGCCCCCTGATTCTCCCTGCCGGATGACCGGATGACCGGAGGTTTCTGACCGATGCCGCCCTCACGTGGCGCTCTCGTATCCGGCGCGGTCCTCACTGCGGCGGCCGCCGCGACGATCGCCATCGTCGTCTGGCCGGAAGGCGTCGGCAGCGGACCGGCGGGGGAGTCGGGGGCCCGCAGCCCCGCGCAAACCTCGGCCACCCCCTCGCCGACCCGGAGCTACCCGCTCTCCACCCCGCCCCGCACCATTCCCGCCGTACGCGAGCACACCGCCGCCCACGGCCCCGGCTGGCAGCCCGCACCGGCCGCCGGAGTCGTCGTCGCGCACGGCAGCGGGGCGCTCGCGGACGAGGGGCGGCTGCTCGCCGAAGAACTGAAGATCCACTACCGGGGTGAGGTCTCCGCCCGCGCCGGCGACGTCGAGCTCGCCCTCGTGCCCGGCAAGGGCGCCCCCGAGTCGTACACCCTGGACACGCGCGAGGGCCGGGTCAGGATCAGCGGACCCGACCAGGCCGGCGTCTTCTACGGAACCCGCACCCTGAAACAGTCCGTGCGCGCCGACGGCCGCATGCCCGAGGGCGAGGTGCGCGACCGCCCCGACCGGCCGCAGCGCGGCCTCCACCTCGACATCGCGCGCAAGCCCTACACCGTCGCCTGGATCGAGGACCGGCTGCGCGAGATGGCCGACCTCAAGCTCAACCAGCTCGGCCTGCACTTCTCCGACGACCAGGCCTTCCGCATCCAGTCCGACACCCACCCCGAGGTGGTGTCGCCCCAGCACCTCACCAAGGCGCAGGTGCGCCAGATCCTCGACCTCGCGGGACGGCTGCACATCCAGGTGGTCCCCGAGCTCGACTCCCCGGGCCATCTGGGGGCGGTACTGAAGGCCCACCCCGACCTCCAGCTGCGCAATGTGTCGGGCGTGCGCTCGCCCGGATCGCTCGACATCTCCGACCCGGGGGCGGCGAAGCTCGTCGACGACCTGCTCGTCGAGTTCAGCGGGCTCTTCGGCGGCCGGTACTGGCACCTCGGCGCCGACGAGTACCTCGCCCTGATGGCCCGGGACCCGGCCGCCTCGTACCCGCAGCTGCAACGCGCCGCCCAGCAGAAGTACGGACCGAAGGCCGGCATCAAGGACCTCGTCACCGGCTGGCTGAACGACCGCGCGGCGGTGGTGCGCCCGCGCGGCAAGCAGCCCAAGGCGTGGAACGACGGCTTCTTCCGCGACGGGGTCGTCCACGCCGACAAGGACATCGAGGTCGAGTACTGGACGGGCAAGGAGTACGGCGCCCGGCCGCCGCAGGAATACCTGAGCGAGGGGCGGCGGGTGGTGAACCTCAACGACGAGTTCCTCTATTACGTGCTCGGCCAGCCCAACAACTTCGTCTACCCGACGGGGCAGCGGATCTACGAGCAGTGGACCCCGCTCGTCCTGCGCGGCACCCAGCCCGTCCCGTCGCGTTACTCCGGCCAGATCCTGGGCGGCCGGTTCGCCGTCTGGGGCGACCTCCCGAACGCGCAGACCCCGGCACAGGTGGCGCAGGGCATCCGGATGCCGCTGCGGGCAACGGCCCAGAAGCTGTGGGATCCGCGCAAACCGACGCTGAGCTGGAATCAGTTCCGGGCGCTGGCCACGAGGATCGACAAGACGGACTGAGCGGGGCGGCCCGGATTTCCCGTGGACAGGCGGGTGGGCAAGGAGTACGTTCGCGTGCCGCGCGTCCCAGGGGAGGGGCGCGCTTTCCTTGCGCTTCGAGCGCCGAGTCCTGGGGGTTCCCCATCATGCTGTGCTCCACCTGCCGTCTCAGACCGCCGGTCACCGCGGACGGACGCTGCCTTCTCTGCGCCGGACCGGCCGAGGTGGCGGCACCGAGGTGGTCGGTCCCGGCCTTCTTCGCTCCGCAGCAGTATCTGCGCAAGCCGGACGGGCTCGCGATGGCCGTCGTCATCATGCTGGCCGTCGTCGCCGGGCTCGACCTGCTCGCCATGGCAGCGGGGCAGAACATCCGCAGGGTGCTCGGCGACGGGCTGGAGAACGACTTCGCGACGTTCGACGACGCGGAGGCGACCCTCGCGGACAACCTCTACGGGTCCGCCGGCGCGTCGCAGAGTGTCATGGTCCTGGCGACCGCCATCGTCTTCATCATCTGGTTCCGGCGGATGCGGCTGAACGCCGAGGTGTTCGACCCGAACGCGCAGCGGATGGCGCCCGGCTGGGCGGTCGGGGCCTGGTTCATCCCGTTCGCCAACCTGGTGCTGCCGCGCCGGATCGCGGGCGGCATCTGGACCGCGAGCGACCGGGCCAACACCGACGGCAGTGGGCGCACGGCCCCGACCACCCCGATGAATCTGTGGTGGGGAGCGTGGATCTGCTCGCTGGTCTTCTCCCGGGTCGCGTCGCAGCAGTACGCGAGGGCCGAGGAGCCGCAGGAGGTCATCGACGCGGCAGGGATGGTGATGGCGTCCGACGCGTTCGACGCCGTGGCCGCGGTGCTCGCGATCCTCTTCGTGCGCAAGCTGACCCGGATGCAGGGGGAGCGGGCGGCCCTCGGCATGTTTCCGCTGAGCGCCCGGTTCACGGGAGGCCGGACCGACTGAGGAACGCGAGGGGGCCTGCGCGGTGACGAGGCCGGGCCGCCCGGTGCCGAAGGCCGGTGGGCGTTTCGGGTTGGCCTACGCGGATCGGCAGCCGGGTGCGTCCTTGAGGGACGTGACGAACGACGTCCAGGCGGGGGCCGTGACCGTGAGGACCGGGCCGTGGGCCAGCTTGGAGTCGCGGACGGGGACGATGCCCACGAGGCCGTCGGCGACCTCCACGCAGTCCCCGCCGTCGCCGTTGCTGTAGCTGCTCTTGCGCCAGCGGGCGGCACCGGGGAAGGCCTCGGCGACCTCCACGCAGTCTCCGCCGGTGCCGTTGCTGTAGCTGCTCTTGCGCCAGACGGCGGTGCTCAAGTCAATTCCGTTGCTTGCCATTTCGATCATCCTCAGCGGTCTGCTCGATCACGGCGAGGGACGCCTCCGGCGGCAGTGCGGCGGCCCTGAGCAGATCGTACGACCCGCGGCACTCCTTTACGAGGGCTGGATCGTCGATGGTGTCACCGCTATGCAGTGCCTCCGTGTAGACCAGGGGCGGGGCGTCGGGAAAGGTCATGATCTTGGCCGTGCCCAGCATGAAGGGATGCGGTCCGCAGTTCCACGGAAGGATCTGTGGAACAATTCGGCGCCGCCTCGCCAGCACCGCGATCCGCTCCAAGCCGTGGCCGCGGTGCTCGCGATCCTCTTCGTGCGCAAGTTGACCCGGATGCAGGGGGAGCGGGGCGGCCCGCGGCATGTTTCCGCTGAGCGCCCGGTTCGCGGGAGGCCGGGCCCACTGAGGAACTGATCTTTCGGTGCACCGGCCGTCGTAGGTGACTTTCTTTCTGAGGCTGAGGCCCACAGGGGACAGGTCAGCTGGCCAAGGACGGGGGTGCGACCGTCCGCGCCCGGTCATAGAGGTCCCGTGCGGCGGCATTTTTCAGGTGGGGGCGCAGGAGGCCGAACATGGTTCTGATCCGGTCGTCGGCGCGGCTGGACTGCACCATTGGGTAGTCGTCGAGCGCCTGGTGCCATGTAGCGCAGGCCGCTTCCAGGTGGCCGATCTCCAGTTGGCGCTCGGCCAGGGTGGCGCGGTGCCGTACGCGGGCGCGGCGGTAGACGCTGTAACGGACCTTGTCCGACTCCCGCATGGCTTCGATGGCGCCGGAAACGTCACCGAGTTCGTAACGGACCTGGCTGATGTGGTAGTTGAGTGCCGCAGGATCGTACGAACCGAATGCCTTGCCGCGCGACTCGGCGCGGTCCATGGCCCCCTCGGCCTCGTGGATGTATCGCAGCGCGCCCGCCCGGTTGCCTGTCTGTGCGGCGGCGTGTGCCTGCTGGCCGGCGAGGAAGGCCCGCATGCGAGGCCCGGCCTTCGGGGAGGCGGCGGCAGCGACGTCGGCCAGTTCCATGGCTTTCGCCCCGTGGCGGAGGTCGACTGCCTGGACGCTCATGCCGCGCAGGGTGGTGCAGTAGGTCAGGTGGTCCTCGGCCGCTCCCGCCAACTCCAGTGCCTTGATGTAGTAGTGCTGCGCCAGGCCGTGCAGTCCTTCGTCCACGGCCATGTAGCCGGTCAGGTACAGCAGGTCCGAAGCCGCGGACAGCATTGCCTTTCGTACGCCCTCGGGTGCGTCGGCCCGAAGGTAGGAGGCCACGGTGTTGACCATGAACGAGGCCGCCATGGGTCGAGCGTGGCGACCGCCGAACTGGTCGTCGAGTTCCGAGACCCGCTCGGTCATGGCGATGACCATGTCCACTTCGTTCATGCCGATGCGGGTGGTGCGGCCGGACTGGACGGCTTCGGCCCGCCCGATCACGTCGGGCCAGCCGGGGATGGTGAGGGCCACGGAGAACAGACTGGCTCCCAGGACACTGCGGCGGGACGGGTCCATGTCGTGCCTCCCCAGGTCGATCACCCCTTCCACGGTATCCGCGGCAGTGGGGGAGTGATCGCGGGGGACCGGCAGGCCGGCCTCGGCGTGGGTGACAGGGCGGCCGAGGCGGCGGGAGAGGGCTTCGAGGATGCACGCTCGCACAGCGCTGCGGGGGACGGTGCCGCTGAGCCAGTGGCTCACCGCCGACTCGTCGTAGCGCAGGGGTGCGCCGGTTTCGGTGCCGACGCGGTTCACCGCTCTCGCGAACTGGCGGTGGGTCCAGCGGCTTTCGGTGAGCAGGCGCCCGAGCGCCACGTTCGGTTCACGCTTGGCCATGCCCTCAACTTCCCGTGCTCTGGCGAACTTTCAAGGCTTTCAAGTCCTGGCGCTGCTGCAACGGTACCGCTGTGCGTGGTCATGCGGTTGCGTAGAGGTAGCAGGTAACGGCGAGTTCTCGCCGCAGCCGTCGTCTGAGGGACTGATGGATGAGAAGCGAAGAGCGGGCCCGTCTGGCCCGGATGACCGAGGAACGGGGCACCGACGGGGTGTTGCGGATCGACACCTATGAGGGTGCGGACCTGCCGCCGAGCTCCCATCGGCTCTCACCGTGTTGCTGCCCGCAGCATTGCCCTACGACGTCGGAGGACGGGGCAGCGAGGCTGAGTGCCGCAGTACGTGAGGCCAACGAGCGCAGTCGCGGAGAGCGACTGTGAGGCGGTCAACAGATCGGTCGGCTTCGTCCGGGGCGTGGCCGCCGCAGCCACACCCACCTGACTCCTCCCCGTCACGAATCCCGGTTTCCCGCCTGTGACGAGGGAGGGCTCGCCGCCGAAAGCGGTGGGCACCCTGTCCGGCCGCCTTCTTCGCAAGGGTCCGGCAGCCGGACGGGTCCAGCTCCGCAGCACCAGCAGCGGAGTCCACTGAAAACCGTAAGGGAGAACGTAATGAACGTGGACGACTTCTTCACCGGCGACCTCATCACCGGCGTCCCGGCCGTCGAAGCAGCGCTGCTCGACAAGATGCCGGGCGGCGGCGACAACAACGGCGACCACTGCAGCAAGTGATCCAGGACTGACACCAGGCGGGGCGGGGGCGTTCGCGGCCCCGCCCCGCCGCACGACATCTGAAAGGGACGACATGCTGTCGATGCGCCTGCGCCTGGCCGATCTCCAGGAGCTCAAGTGGAAAAGACATGGCGGTCGTTGGGTCAACGGTGAGAGCTGGATCGAGCCCGCGAACGTGTCCGCGTTGGCCATGGAGGTCAACGACGGCCAGGCGCCGCGCCTACGGATTCGTGTAAAGGAGTGCAAGCGTGAGGAGGCCGACTTTGTCGCACTCACCATCGAGCCGGGTGAAGCGCGTCTAACGGCCGGTGTCTTCGGCACAGCCCCGCTCTACTTGACGGAGAAGGACGGCGAGTTGCACGGTTCATGGGACCTGACGGCGCTGCGACCGCATCTGCGGGCTGACCGTCTGGTGCCGCGCGTTGTCGCCCGAACGCTGACGAGGCAGCACCGCTACACGTCCGAGACGCTGTTCGAAGGCGTCTACCGCCTCACCGAGCGGGCGGCGGCCATGTTCACCACCTCGGGACTCAGCATCCACTACCCGGAGCCTGCCGAACATGTACTTGAGCCCCGCACGCTGCGGCCCGGAATTGATCCACTCGACGCTTTCGATGAGTTGCTGACCGACGTGATCCGCCAGGCGCCGACAGCAACCGGATGCGTGGGGGTTGAGCTGTCCGGTGGCGCGGATTCCGCAAACGTCGCCCTGGCCGTGAAGGCGGCTGGCTTCCCGAAGGCATATAGCTTCGGCCTGCTGGTGGGAGGAAGTACCGGCATACAGCAGCGCGAGCGGCGCCGGGCCTTGGTAGAGCGTTGCGGCTTTCACGACACGACCACCCCCGCCATGCAGCACCCGCCTTTCTGCCCTGGAGGCGTGCGCGCCCGGGGCAAGCCTCATGATCCTGCGGGGGCCTTCTACCAGGAGGCGTTCGACGTCGTACGCGAACAGGCAGCCGCCCGGCGATGCGAGATCATGTTCACGGGCAGCGGCGGGGACGAGATCAATGCCTACCACTCCAGGAAGCAGGCCGAACTGCCGACGCCGGAGCCGGTGGCGTGGCTCGGTAAGAAGGCAGTCCGGGCGCTCGCCGACGTGAACGAGCACCTCGCACCCATCCCGGTGCTACCCGTACCGACCCTGATGGCGTTCGGGATGCACAACCCCGGATTCCTCCGAAGCGGGATCTGGCCCGTGAGCCCACTTGTGCACCCGCGGATCGTCCGGTTCATGGAGCAGCTACCGTACGAGCACAAGCGCGGAAAAGCGATGTTCCGCGAGCGGATCAGGAGAGCTGGATTGCCGGAGTGGGTGGCCGCGCCGGCCGAGCCGGAGAACTTCCTGGCCGTCCTGGAGGAGGGGCTGCGGTTCTACGGTTTGCCCGCACTGGACGACATGCTGAAGGAATCGGTCCTGCTGGACCTTGGCTACATTGACGGTCAGGCTCTCGCTCAGGCGCGCAAGGACGCCGATGCCGCTTCGGTCGTTCCTGACCTGCTGTGCGATGCGCTCGCTCTGGAGGTCGGACTGCGAAGCCTCATGTGACCCGACCCAGCACGGAAGCCGAGCACGTGGAAGCTACGAACCTCCTCTACCGGGATCCGGCCCTGTACGACGTGGTCCAGGCCGACAGCACGAGCGCCGAGATGTGCCAGGACCTCATTGAACGGCATCGGCCGAACGCCCAGACGCTGGTTGATTTCGGATGCGGGACGGGACGGGACTTGGAGATCCTGTCCAAGCGCTTCGCGTGTATCGGCTTGGATCTCCAGCCCAGCATGGTCGGCTACGCCCATCAGGCCCGGCCGTTGCTGGACATCCGCACGGGCGACATGCGCACCGTACGACTCGGCACACGCATGGACGTGGTGACCTGCATGGGCAACAGCCTCGCCTACGTGCATGACAACAAGGAGATCAGCCGGGTCTTCGCCACCTTCGCAGCCCACGCCGGACCGGGCGCGCTGCTCGTCCTGTGCTCCCCTGTCGCCCCGATCTCCCGGACCGGACCGACCACCGCCACGGTCGACACCCTCAGAGGGTTGGCGAAAGTCACCGTCCGTCATGAGTGGGACCTGCGAAAACAGATCAACACCATGTATCGGCACTGGGTGCTCCCTTCGGGAGACGAGGCCCAGGACGAGATCCACAGGCGGGTTCTGTTTCCCCGGGAACTGGAGCGGTACGCGGAGGGTGTCGGCTTCGAGGTGCTGGACATGACCGACGGCACAGAGGGAGGGCTCACCGGCCCGACCGCCTATACGGTGGCCCGGTACACCCGAGACTGAGCGCCCGTGCGGAAGACGGCCCAAGACCCGACGCCCGGCCTCCTGACGGCAGTGCGTAGCGACGGAAACACTGTGGATCTACAGGCTTTCGAGGTGGCTCAATGGACGTTTTTGAGGCCGTCAATGCCGGGATAAGTCATGGCCTGGTGGCCGAACTGACTGTGCATGAGAAAGAGTGGGAAGCTCTGACCATCGCGGCATGCGGCTGGCTCACAGAAGGAGTTGCGTCAGCTGCTGTGCAAGGGGAGCTGGGCGGCCTCCCGCGGGACGTTCCTGTATCCAGGAGTGGATATTCACAGGTGTGGGAGAGCGTTCCGCGCCAGCGGAAGGAGGTGTGGTGGGGTTATGTTTCCGTCTCTCCCCAGGGGACGTTCGATGTGCTGTACAACCCCTATGTCGAAGAGGTCTTGCCCTGGCTGAGGAGCCACATCGACAAGCGCCCCGAATCGGCCGATGTGCAGATCGGCACATTCGCTGAAGGCGGTGAGATCGGCAATTCGAGCATTCAGCTCTCCGTCTCCTTCGACGAGGAGCTTCCGGACTACGTGAAGCTCACGTACCGCCTGGACGAGGCGGTATTGGTCGATCCATCGACCACGCAGACCGAGCACACGCGCCTGCTCGCCGCGGTCAGTTGGGCGTGTCACCGGTACAACGTGGTCTTCGGCCACTTCTCGTATGAGCACTCCGTCGGGGCCACCGAACTCGAGCGTTGCCTGCGCGGACCGGAGCGCGTTCCCGGGCGGAACACGCCACTGTGGCGCTCACGTCTACGTGGCTACTCCTGGTTGATGGTCATCTCCGGTGATGTCGCCCAGACCCTCGGTGGCGCCGAAGCCATGGTCGCATCGGGCGCTTTCAACTCCGTGCAACCCTTGCCCAACAGTGCACTGCTGCTTCAGGCCACGCCGTTGTTTCAGGAATACCGTGGTGAGCCTGTCTCCGCTGTGCACCGGACGGTCCGTGCTGTGTTGGTCGAGGGCGAATGGCGCAGCCCGTCGCCCGCTCCGGGGCAGCCTTCCCGGCACATGGTCGTACTCAGCGAGTAGCTCGCTGGCAGTGCTTCGCCAGATGCGTGGCAGGTCTTTCCGAATGCTGCGGAAGGCACTTACGGCGTCGGCCGGGTTCTCCGCCGACGACGAGACCGGCCGCGGCCTGACCCTGCTCGACGCCCTGGCACTGCGCTGGGGCGTGGAGCAGGGTCCCGGCACCAAGACGGTGTGGTGTGAACTGCCGGGCGGCGACCGCACACCCCCTGGTGAGCCCTCCGCCGTCCTTCAGGCCGATTCGGAGGGGATGTCCGTGGGTGTGATCGCAGGGTGAATGCCGCGGTACTACGCGACGACGTACCGCCAGCAAGAGCCACCGCTGCTCACGTGCGGTTCACGCGACGGTGCTCACGAGAAGGAAGGAGACGAGAGCGGCGACAGCGGAAAGGATTGCGCTGGTCTTCACTCCGGGCGAGCGTCCCAGCAGTTTCGTGAGCGCGATGAACACGAGGAGAGAAGAGACCGTGTAGAGCCCGATCCACGCCGCGCGGAATTCCGAACCGGCCAGGCCGCCGAGTATCGCTCCGATGAGGGCTCCACCGGTGAAGACGATCGCCGAGGGCCATCGGATCTCGAGCAGCGCGCGGTTCTCGTGCTGCGGGTGGTGCTTCCGTGACCTGCGATCGCGGATGTCAGCAGCGACGAACAGGACAGCCGCCAGGATCCAGGGCAGCACGTAGACGAATGTGGGTGCGGTCATGCGAATCGGTCCTTGATTCCCTTGGTGTGTATCGTCTGCGAATTCATTGCTGATGTGACCTCGCACGTGGCTGTTCCCGGCCGGAGGCGCGTACGGCCTCCGACCGGGAACAGCAGGGGTCAGGTCAGGCTACTGATGGGTGATGGAGATCCTTCCGTAGACCCAGACGGTGATCTTCACGCCCCGGTTCGGGAACGATGAATGGACGCGCTGGATGTTGACCGCCACCCAGGTGGCGACGCCTGCGAGGATGGCCATCACGGCTGACAGGATTCCTGCGCTGGCCACACCGAACAGGGCCGCGGACACGCCCCAGGCGGTGGCGCCGCCGATGATGTCCCAGGATGCCTTCCAGGCCCGAGCCCGGCTGAGCTTGATCTCGCACTTGCCGCGCCAGACGGAGCAACTGCGGGAGTTCTTGTTGTACTTGGCCAGGACCTTGCGGCCGTCGAGGTCGAACTTGTTGACCGGGTCCGAGGGGTAGCTGTAGGCGTTCTCCCCGCCGCCGTACACGGGGTCGATGGAGAGGAAACGCCCGGTGGCCGGGTTGTAGAGGCGGACGCCCATCAGCGTGAGGCCGGTGACGGTCTCGGTGGAGCGCTGCTTGGCGCCGAGCCAGTTGTAGCGGGTGGCCGCCTGGCCGGCACGGGGGTTGCCGTATTCGTCGGCGTCCAGGGCGACGGGCGCCTTGCTGGTGTCCAGCGGGAGCTGGAGGGCGACGTCGCCGTGGATGGTGGTGAACTGCAGGACGGTGTCGCCGGTCTTGGTGGTGGTGGCGGCCAGGCCGCCGGACAGCGAGGCGACGTTGCGGGTCAGGGCGCCACCCGCGGTGTCCTCGACGATCCAGCGGGGGCTGTCACCGTCACCGGAGTAGTGGTTGACCTTGGACGCGGTCTGGGTCCAGGTGCTGTCGCCGCCGGTCTCGCTCTTCCAGGAGCGGAAGCGCATGGCCGAGTCGAGCTGCCAGGTCTGGCGCTGGCCACCGGACGTCTGCTGGTACGCCAGGTCGTTGGCGTAGTAGCCGATCGTGCTGCCGGGCAGGGCGGTGGTGCGGCCGAAGGCGTCGTAGACGTAACCGCTGTCGACGATGCGGTCGGCGCTGTCGTAGGTGTGGTCGGTGGTGGTTCCTCCGCTGGTGGGGCAGTCGAGGCCGGGGCTCGCGGCCGCGACGGTGCTGGACGTGCGGTTGCCGCGCACGTCGAAGACGTAGGTGCGGCGCGTGCAGACCGTGTCGACCGTGTCCTGGACCTCGGTGAGCCGGCCTGCGCGGTCGTAGCGGTAGGTCTGGTCGGACCAGCCGGCGTGGCTGGTGACCTGTCCGTGGACGGACTCGTTCACGGTGTCCGCGTAGACGACGGAACCGTCGCTGTCGCGGGTGTAGGTGCGGTTGGTGACCGAACCGGCCGTGTCCTTGGTCTGCTTGAGCGTGTACCCGCCGGGCAGCTTCTCGCTGGTGACCGAACCGTCGGCGTCGTAACCGGCCTGGAGGACACCGGCGACGGAGTCCGTGGCCTTGGTCGCCAGGCCACGCGGCTCGACGGCGGTGTCGTAGGTGTACGTGACGGTCGAGGGAGCGTTGTCGCCGAGCTTGACCGGCCGGTCGAGCAGGTCGTACTCGGTGGTGGTGACGCCGCCGTCGGCGTCGGTGTAGGAGATCTGGCGGCCGAGCTTGTCGTACGCCTTGACGAGGGCACCGCCGGTGGTGGACGTGGTCTTCGCGACCAGACCCGTGGCCGGGTCGTACTCGGTGGTCACGTCCGGCACCGCCTGGCCGGGGCCGGTGACGGTGCTCTTCGTCTCACGCCCGGCGTCGTCGTACGTGGTGACCGTGGTGCGGGAGGCGCCGTTGGCCGTTTCGATCTTCTTGGTGACCTGGCCGTAGAAGCCGTACTCGAAGGTGGTGTCCGGCAGTTGCTCCGGGTTGGTGCCGCCGCCGGTGATGTCACCGGCCGGGCCGGTCCAGCAGACGGCGTCGGCCCACTCCGGGCGGCCCTTGCACCAGCCGGTGCCGGTGGCGGACCAGTAGACGGTGACCGTGCTGGCGGCGTCGTCGCCGGTGCCGCCGGGCAGGGACTGGTCGGTGACGCGGCCCTGGTCGTCGTAGGACGTGGCGGTCTTCAGGTTGAGGCCGCCGGAGTCCTGGATGGACAGGGTCGGCAGGCCCTTGGCCCAGTCGTACAGGGTCTCGTCGACGCGCTTCTCGCCCATGTTCGAGTCATAGCCGCGGACCCGGACGCCGGTCACGCTGATGGTGAGCTGGTCCTTGACGACCGCGGTGCCGTCGGTGGGGCGGTCCTCGTCGTATTCGTTCACGGTCCACTGGCGGCCGGGGACGGAGTTCCCGGCGGCCACGAGGACGGTGGTGCCGGACTTCAGGTCTCCGGTGAGCTCCACGCGGTGCAGCGGCCCGAAGGTCTCCACCTCGCGGATGCCGTCGGCGCTGAAGTAGGACAGCGAGGACAGCTCCTCGGCGCGCTCGGCCGTGGTGAGCGAGCCGATGCCCAGGTCGGCCAGGGTTCCGGCGGCGCCGGGGGCGGTGCCGAGGGCGACGGCGCGGTTGCCCGCGCTCAGCTTGCGGACGGTGTTGCCGAAGCGGTCGTACTCCTCCGTGCCGATGTGCCCGCCGGGCTCGGCCGTGTTCACCTCGCGTCCGGAGACGCCCAGGTAGTGCACGGTGGCGCGCGCGTAGGCGTCGTTGCCCAGCGCGGAACCGGAGTTCGACGTGGGAACGGCGTCACCGGGGAAGACCGCGGTGGCGTCGGTCGGGGCGTCGGTCTGGCCCCAGGCCTTCACGTCGGCGGCGCCCATCTTGTACGGGGCGGCCGAGCCGGTCAGCGGCACGTCGTAGACGACGCTCGTGGCGTTGGTGCCCGAGACGGTGTCGGCCGTGCCCTGTTGCAGGCCGGAGCGGGACGCCTTGAGCAGCATGCCGGCACCGGCGGTGGCGGCGTTGCCCGCCTTGCCGTAGGTGAAGGTCCACGGCAGCTGGCCGGGCGTGGTCAGCTCGGTGACGCGGCCGGCGCTGTCGTAGCCGTACTCGGTCTTCAGCGCGGGGCTGATCTGCGGGTTCCAGGTCTGGCGGAGTCGGCCCTCGTCGTCGTAGACGTACGACTGGATCGTCTTGGCGGTCGCCGCGGTGGCACCGGGCTCGGTGGACCACAGACGGATCTCCTTCACCTGGCCGCTGACGTCGCCGAAGGCGCTCGCGGTGGCGGTGGTGGAGGTGGCGTAGACGAACTCCAGCGAGCGGCAGCCGCGGGTGGACGGGGTGGCCGCGCAGGTGGACGTGGTGGCGGCGGAGGTCGGGGCGACGAGCAGCTTCGGGCGGGCCAGGGTCTTGCCGCCCGCGGTGACGGTCTCGGAGACGACGCCGGTGGTGCTGGCGGTCAGGCCGTTCAGCTTGGACCGGTCGACCACCCAGGTGGTCGCCGTGGACGCCGGCTTGGCGAAGACGGTCTCCGAGCCCTCGGTGTCGGTGAGCGTGAAGGTGTCGGCGAAGGCGCCCTTCAGGGTCAGCTCTTCGGCACCCGGCTCCGGGATCCACGCGGTCTTCGCCGCGTTCGCGGTGAAGCCGATGGTGCTGCCGTCCCGCTCCACGACCGACAGCGCGGTGTCGGAGACCTTCACGATCTCGACGTAGCCGGAGTTGCTGATGTCGGCGACGACCGAGCTGGTCCACTCCTTGCCGAAGATCGGGAACTGGCCCTCGGACTGCGCGGCGGGGTTGCGGGAGGACGTGTTCCGGCCGGCGGACAGGCCGAACGCCGAGGCGTCTGCGCCGGAAAGCGCGAAGTCACCGGTCAGCAGGTTGAGCGAACCGGGTCCGACCTCCTGGGTGGCGGCGCCCGAGGCATTGCGGTCGACGACCACACTCAGCGGCAGCGTGCTGCCCGTCGCGGAGTCGGGACCGGTGAAGTCGGCCTTGATCTGGACGGTGCCGTCAGGGTCGACGGTGTCCGTGGCGTTCCACACCAGCGGCGCGTTCCTGCCACCGGTCAGCGGCACCGGCCACTCGGTCAGCGCCGTGGCACCCGAGGTGACATCACCAGCCGGGATGGTCTGCCACGGGTCGGCCTCGGAGCGGCGCCAGGAGAAGGACACCGCGTTGTACTTCGCGCCGTCGGCCTCGGCCACCAGCGGCAGCCGGCGCGCGGTGCGCTCGCCGGGGTCCGGCTGGACGAAGCCACCGGGGCCGGCGTGGAAGGTGTACTCGATGGCCTCGGACTTGTTGTCGGCCTTGTCGACCTGCCGCACCTGGAGGGTGTGGGTGCCGTTCTTCGGCGGAGTGACGGAGAGGGCCTTGGCGGCGGTGGAGCCGCCGGTGGAAACCTTCGTCCAGGTGATGCCGTCGAGCGACCACTCGAGCCAGTTGTGGTCGGTGCCGTTCGGCGTGACGGTGAAGGTGCCTGCCTGGTCCGCCCCCTTGACCCAGGCGTTGGCCGGGTAGTCCGTCGAGGCGATGCTCGTCGGTGCGATGGGCGAGGCGGTGTCGACCGTGAAGGTCTTCCAGTCCGACCAGCCGAGGTTGTAGTGCGTGCCGTCGTACGGGCTGGTGCGGAACTTGTACGTCTTGCCGTTGGTGAGCAGCCCGGCCGGGACGTCCACGGACGCGACCTGCCCGGAGTTCACCCAGGGGGAGACGAGGACGTTGCCGACCTGGGCGTTGCTGGCGGAGTCGAAGATCTGGAAGGTGCCGTTGACCTTGTCACCGTTGGGGTCGACGAAGGTGTCCCGCAGGGTGGGCGTCACGGTGTTGACCACGTAGGCGCCGTCGTAGGAGAAGTACGGCGGGCCCGCCTCCTGCTTCGTACCCGTGCGCGGCCGGTAGTTGTAGGTGACCACCAGCTTGGGCGGGTTGGACGCGGCGTTGGCGGAGTTGACCCGCTTCCACTGCCCCGTCACGGTCTCGTCCGAGGCGCGCAGACCCATGTGGGACTTGGCGGCCTTGGCCGACGCCCACTCCTGCACCATCGTGGTGACGTCGGCGTTGATCCAGCCGTCCGGCTGCGCGCTGCACGAGGCGTTGCCCGTCGTCTCCGAGGACGTGGCCTTCTTCGCGGTCCACGCCGGCTGGTTGGGCGCGGCCCAGCGCGAGGAGGTCGAGGCGGCCCCGGCGGACCACACCTCCCACGGCTGGTTCGGGCAGGACGAGCCGGTGTAGTTGCCGGAGTGGAAGTTCCACAGCGACAGCTTCGCGTCCGTGACCAGGGCGTCGGAGATCGGTGCGGTGTTCCAGGAGATGAAGGAACGCGCCGTGCGGTAGGTGCCGTCCGCGTTCGTCGTGCCCGGGTTTCCCAGGTCGAGTTCGACGTCGTTGGACCAGTCGACGGTCTCGCCCTGCTGGACGTAGGTGTCGAAGACGTTCGACAGGGCGGAGGTGGACGGGTCGACCGTCACCGGGTACTTCGTCTCCGGGTCGGCGAGGAACTCCGCGTCCGGGGTGATGACGAGGTCCACGCCACCCTTGGTCTTCACGACCTTCATGGCGACCTCGACCCGGCGGGTGTGCTCGCCGGAGACCGGGTCGACCGTCGCGTCCCACATCACCGGGGCGGGCATGACCGCGGTCTTCTTCGACTTCTTGTCGGTGAACAGCACGCTGCCGTCGGCCTGTTGCTCGGCCTTCAGACCCCTGGTCTTCAGGGGGAGCGTGTAGGAGAAGCCGTCGTCAGGCCTCTGCTTGATCTCGACGAACTGCTCGAAGCCCGTACGGGTCGCCTCGACCACGACGTCGGCTCCGGGCACCGCGTTGACATAGGTCGCGCGCGTGCCGTCGATCTCCGGCGCGGGCAGGCCGCCCCGCCACTGGAGGGCGATCTGCTCGTCGTCCTGCCCGAGGGTGACCAGGTCGGTGGCCGGGGCGGACTGGGCCGCCCGCAGGGAGCGAGCGGGCGCGCCGGTCTTCCCGGCGAGCGTCAGACCCCGCGGGTGGGACTTGGCGGCGACCGAACCGTCCGGCTGCGCCTCCAGCTCGACATCGATATCACGCCAGCTGCCGGTGGCCGGATCCTTGTAGCGGACCTGACCGGCAGACAGTTCGGTGGTCAGCGAGCCGTCCTTGTTGACCCAGGTCGTCGACGTCTCGGTCCGCTCCGACAGCGCCTCCACCCGCCGCCCGGAAAGCCGGGCCGCCACGCGCGCCGAGGCGATGTCGGCCGCCGTGGTCACGGGCTGGGCGGTCGCCTTCTGCTGCGCCTGGGCCGGAGCGGCGACGGCCGCCTCCGACCCGTAGATGGTCGAGACGGACATCAGCACGGCGAGGCTGACCACCGTGCCCCGCAGGCCCCTGGACTGATCGAGTCTGTACCGTGCGCGACGCCCGAATGGGCGCGCCGGTATATGGCTCTTCACGTGTTTCCCCTCGTACATGAATCATGCATGGTGATACGGATCCGGTGCATGGGCGCCGGACCCACGCCGGTCGGCACGAAGCGATCGGACCGGCGAGTCCTTGGAGATGGCGGCGCGGCACGCCGCCGCTACGGTTGGATCAGGCCGGTCCTGATGGCGTAGCGGGTGAGCTCGACCCGGTCGCGCATGCCCAGCTTCTGCAGCAGGTTGGCGCGGTGGCGCCCGACCGTCTTGACGCTGATGACCAGCAGCTCGGCTATCTCCTTGGAGGAGCGGCCCTCGGCGACGAGCTTGAGGATCTCCTCCTCGCGCTCGGTGATCACCTTGCGGGGCAGCCCCTCCCCGCGGCGGACGAGATCCAGGTAGTGGCGGATCAGCGCGGTCTCCGTGCCCGGGTAGAGGAACGGCTCGTCACGCATCGCCGCACGGCACGCGTCCACCAGGTCCCGGTCGGCCACCGACTTCAGCACGTAGCCACAGGCACCGATCTTCAGTGCCTCGAAGAAGTACTGCTCGCTGTCGTGCATGGTCAGGAAAAGGGTCTGCAGGCCGGGGCGCGCCTTCGCCAGGGCACGTGCGGCCTGAAGACCCGTCATGCGCGGCATCGTGATGTCGAGGACGGCGAGGTCGGCGTCCACGCTCCGGGCCATCTCGACGACATGGGCGCCGTCATCGGCCTCGCCCACCACGGCCAGGTCCGGCTCCGACTCGAGGACGAGGCGTACGCCCCGTCGCACGAGGGCGTGATCGTCGGCCAGCAGGATGCGTACAGGGGCGTTCATGCGGCGCCCCTGGCCTGTGGGGGGACCCGGAGGCGTACGGCCGTACCGCCGCCCGAGTCGTCGGAGGCGAGGGTGAGCGTCGCGCCGAGCAGGAGGGCGCGCTCACGCATGCCCCGAATGCCGGCCCCTTCCTCCGCGCCGACGAGGCCGCTGCCGTTGTCGCTGACCGCCAGGTCCACCGTCCCGGGACCGGCCGACCGCAGTTCGAGGCGGATACTGCTCGCCTCCGAGTGGCGGGCGGCATTCGTCATCGCTTCCTGGGCGACGCGGTAGAGCACGAGTTCGGCCTCGGCGCCGAGAGCCGGCAGAGAGCTGTCCACCTGGTGGCTGACGGAAACGCCGGGCGCCGAGAACTCCGTCACCAGAGCTCTCAGCGCGCTCGGCAGCCCGAGGTCCTCCAGCACGCCCGGGCGCAGTCGGCGTGCGATGCGCCGTACCTCGTCCAGACTGTCCCGTACCGTCTCCTGCGCGGTGAAGACCTCTTCGCGCAGCGCCGGCGGCACATGGTCGGCAAGGGCCTTCAACTGCAGGATCACGGCCGTCAGGGTCTGGCCGACCTCGTCGTGCAGCTCACGGGCGACTCGTCGGCGCTCGGACTCCTGCGCGGACAGGACCCTGCCGCTGCTCCCGGCCCGCTCAGCCTCCAGACGGCTGAGCATGACGTTGAACGTCTCCGTCAGTTCCGCCAGTTCGCCATGACCGGTGACCCGAGTGCGGCGACCGGGCTCCAGCAGATCGGCATCCGCCATCGCCCTGGTCAGACGCTTCAACGGTGCGAGCTCGATACGGAAGAGCAGTGCGTTGGCCGCCAACAGGGCAAGCAGCCCTCCGCCGAGCACCAGCGCCTCGCCCAGGTGGACGGGGCTGGAGACGGTGACCCATGGTCCTATGAGGAGTGCGGTCGCGATCGCGAGCACGAGGGCGTTCGACAGGAACATCCGCCAGAACAGCGACACGTCCCGTCCCCCCTTTATCGCCCGGTTCGCGTGTTTTTGCCGTGCCGTCGGCCTCCCTCTGGTCAGGGAACAGTCGGCGGAGCAACTGTTGTCGATCTTGGTCGACGAATCCATACATGCTGACACCCATCTTTCGGCGTCACGACCACTCCTGACGTGGCCTTTTGCGCAAGTGCGCCGCGGAGGGCTGTCGAGTGCGTGAAGAATCGGTATGCGGTCGATCGTCCGTGGTGGCCAGGGCGTCGACTCCTGGGGATGCGTATTTCGGGGCAACTTGCCCCGGAGCGGGGGCAGGTGACGCGTGGAGCCACGTCGGTCCGGCTCTGTTCGCTGCTGAAGGCGGTGAAGGTCGTCGTGCGACGCCTTCTGCCGAAGTGGACTTGGACACATTTCGTCCAAGTCGATGTGCACGAGAGCGAGTGCCAGGGTGGCGGGCGGTCCGGCCTTGACGATGACGGGCGTTGACGACCTCGGTTCGTGGCAGGGCTCGGTGCGCGTCACCGAGGAGGCCGGCCCTGCGTGGGTGCCGCTCATGGCCGAGGGCGGCGGGGCTGGTGACCGCCGTGGCGGAATTCTCTACCACGCTGCCATCAGCGCAGGGGAGTTGGGCCTGCCCGCGGTCCTGCTCACCGAGGCACTGTTGCCCCGTCTCGGCTCACCGGGCAGCCTCGTGATCACGATCAGCTCCGTCGCCGCGCTGCGTGGCAAGGGGGCCTACGGGGCGATGAAGGCGGCCCTGCAGGCGTGGAACCACACGCTGGACGGGTAGTTGGGGACCCTTGGGCCACCGCCAACGTGGTCGCACCCGCGGGTCCCGAGTTCTTCGGCGCACCCGCGACCGAGGAGGAACTCGCGCGCAGGCGCTCGCAGACGCTGATTGGCAGGGTCGGTGAGCCCGAGGACGTGGCCGCGGCCGTCGTCTTCCTGGCCGGACCGGACGCGGGGTACACCACGGGCGAGTTCCTCAACGTCGACGGAGGAGCGCTGCTCGGGCGCTGAGACCGTCCCCGGAAACTTGGCACGACGAACCGGTCAAGGCTCCTTCGTGGAGCCGCAAGAGCAAGGGCGCGTACATGGGAGCGGCAGGGGTTCTGGAGAAGCTGGCGCCGGTGGTGCTCGTCTTCGGGTGCGGGGTCGTTCTGGCGAGGCGGAAGGTGGTTCCGTCGGAGAGCTCAAGGGCCTTTGCGGACTATGCCTTTCTTTTCGCGGTGCCCTGTTTCCTGTTCGGGAACATCTACCGCAGTGACCTGGGGGCGCTGTTCAACTGGCGGGCCATCAGCGGCTACGCGGCCGCGGCCGGCGCCGCGGCCGTGCTGACCGTCCTGGTGGCCCGGGCCACCGGCGTGCGCGATCCACGCGGTGTGGCGCTGCGTGTCATGGCGGCGGTCCAGGTGAACACCGCCTATTTCGCGGTACCGGTGTTCATCATGCTGTTCGGGAACGCGGCACCGATCTTCCCGGTGCTGCTGTTCCAGGTCTGCGTCCTGTCCCTGGTCATCATCGCGATCATGGAACTGGGGCGCGAGGACCGCATGGGCAGTCCTGCCCGACGGCTCGGATCGGCCGTATCTGCCTCGCTGATGACCCCGGTGGTGATCGCCTGCAACGCGGGCATCCTGCTCAACCTGCTGCCCGTGACCGTGCCCGGCGTGGTCCTCGACAGCTTCTCGTTCGTCG
The DNA here is from genome assembly GCF_040680455.1 of Streptomyces sp. NPDC052052. Classification (NCBI taxonomy): domain Bacteria; kingdom Bacillati; phylum Actinomycetota; class Actinomycetes; order Kitasatosporales; family Streptomycetaceae; genus Streptomyces; species Streptomyces sp. NPDC052052. Next base: position 141,148 of record NZ_JBFAWU010000013.1, read on the forward strand.
GCGACAGCGCCTCTCCTGTGGCGTTGTTCGCCCTCGGACTACACCTGGGCGGCAGCGGCCTGCGGGTACGTGGCACCACTCCGGAGGAGATGTGGATCATCGCCTTCAAGTGCGTGGCACTCCCGCTGATCACGTACGCCGTGTGCCACTTCCTCTTCGGCGTCAGCGGTGAGTGGCTCAGCTATCTCGTCCTGATCGCGGCCATGCCGGCGCCGCAGAACCTCTTCATCTTCGCCCAGCGATACGACGTGGGTGTCGACATCTCCGCCGCCCTCGTCGTCAAGAGCTCGGTCGTCGCACTGCTCCTGCTCCCGCTGTGGACGCAGTGGGCAGTGCGGTTGGCCTGACAACGAACCATCCGGGTGAACCGCTTGCGAAGGGCAGAACCGTGACGCAGGCCGCTCAGGCATCGAACTCGTCGAAGAGGTGGACAGCTCGGGTCTGGGCCACGGTTGAGAAGACCGCCAGGTAGTACGGCATGCGGGACGATCAGACATGCGGCTCTGGAGGGCCGGACTCCGGCAAGTCCCGGCTCTTGCTTGTTCAGCTGCTCCGGGGAGGCGTGAGCTTGTCGAGATCGAGACTGACCTCGAAGGGCAGCAGGCGCTGGAGGGAACCCCGGAAGATGCCGGCGGGCGCGTAAGCGCCCGTTGGTTCGTCGAGCTCGTACACGTGGACGGCGGGTGCACCGCCCTCGTCCTCGATACACCAGTAGTGAGGAATGCCCGCCTCTGCGTATTTGCGGAGCTTGACCGTGCGGTCGCGGTGGGCGGACTCGGGGGAGACGACTTCCACGACGAGCTTCACGTCTTCCGGGGCGTACCAGGTGCGGTCGGGGTCGTAGGGCAGGTCTGTCAGCAGGAGGTCAGGCTCGGGGCGGTTTCGGGCATCCAGGCGAATCGTCATCTCCCGCTCGACCTCGATGCCGGGTGGCGCCTGCTCCATGAGCGTCGTGGTCAGGGCAGTGACGAGACGGCCGTGCCAGGACCGCTGGGGCGACATCATGAAAACGAGGGCTCCGTCGATCAGCTCGGTGTGGCGCGGGGCCTCGGGGAGGCGGTCCAGATCCTCCGCGAACCAGCCTTCCGCGCGGGGCGGACGCATCCATTCGGGCAGTGCGGTCATGCCCTCACGGTAGCGGCTGTGGCTGCGGCGAGCCGGGTGCTCCGTGGAGCCTCGACGGCGGGTTCAGCGGGGGACGTAGCAGGAAGCACCCTGTGCCGCACACCCAGCCATGCTGTTCCTCGCCGACGGCGGCGGCTCGTCCTGGCTCTCCGCGGGGCGCCTGGACGACATCGCCGGGGCGGAGGTGGAACCGCTTCAGTCCCCTGGCCTGCTGCTCGCTGACGCACCGGAAGCTGCTCTTCGGTGCATTCGCGACGGTGCACTCGGCTGGGACGGAACGGACCGGCTGAACACTCGGCCGCGTTGGTCACGTGTTGGTTGCTCGGAGCCCCCGTGGCCCGCATATCGCCTGGTCGGAGCGGGGGAGAAAACGAGGACGACCGGGGCCGCCACCCCCCACAGGAGAGGCCCCGGTCGTCTTCCGCGGGGCCGTAGGACGACCCCGTACTTCTCTCAGCGCCATTGCTTCGATTTCTGTCACACCGCCCCGGTGCCGGACGAAAATCGCAGGTTGCACAAGCCATGGACGCAACCCCCGCAAAGGACGTAGCGTGCTGAGTCGCGCAGGGTGGCGCGGCAGTGATGACCAGCTGCGATTCGGAACAGCAGGACAGGTTGAGGGAGTGCTGGGGGACGACGCGGAGCTCACGGCCGCGGTGCTCGCGGCTCAGGACGGGGACGAGGACGCCTTCCGTACTGTGTACCGCGCTGTGCAGCCGCGACTGCTGGGCTACCTGAGGACATTGGTGGGGGATCCGGACGCCGAGGACGTGGCGTCCGAGTCCTGGCTGCAGATCGCGCGTGACCTCGACCGGTTCAGCGGCGACGCCGACCGTTTCCGGGGCTGGGCGGCGCGGATAGCCCGTAACCGCGCCCTGGATCATCTGCGGATGCGCGGCAGGCGCCCCGTGATCGGCGGCGACGAGTCGGAGCTGTCGGAGCGGCCGGCCGAGTCCGACACCGCGGGCGAGGCGATGGAGGCCCTGGCCACCGGACGCACGATGTCGCTCATCGCCCAGCTGCCGCAGGACCAGGCCGAGGCCGTGGTGCTGCGGGTGGTCGTCGGCCTGGACGCGAAGAGCGCGGCCCAGACGCTGGGCAAGCGTCCGGGCGCGGTACGCACCGCGGCCCACCGAGGACTGAAGCGGCTGGCCGAACTGCTGCGTGCTGAAGGCCCGGACGGGGCGGACAGCGCGGAGAGCCGATCCGGCGACGGGGACGGCGAGGGCGGCGACGGCCCTGTCGGACGTGTCGCGGGCACCGCCGCGGACCGTGCTGCCGCGGGCGACCGGGCTGGTGCGCCCGCTCCTCGCGCCCGTGCGACAGGCCGACAGGCGGGACTCCCCATCGTGCCCGCCCCACGCGCCCACCGTGACGGTCTGACAGCGCCGGCCGGTGTGACGCATTCGCGGCCGTGGACGCAGAAGGACATGTGATGGCCGACGAGCAGTACGCATGGCTTGACCAGGACGCCGTGGAGAGGCTGCTCCGCGGCGAGCCGGTCGACCCCATCGGCGGTCATCCGGGTAGACAGGCGGAGACACTCGCGGCAGCCCTCGACTCCGTCAGACGGGCGGCGCGCCCTGCCACGGGCGAACTGCCGGGCGAGAACGCGGCACTGGCCGCCTTCCGCACCGCGCACTCCGCGCGCGCAACGGCGCGGGCGTCCGACCCGGCCATGCCGGGACAGGCACCGCGGACGGCCGGTCCGGCACCGGCGGACGTGTGTGCGGCCGAGCCTGACGTGCTCGCGTACGAGTCGGCCGAGGTCCTCGAACCGGTATACATCCGTCCCGCCGCCGCGGGCGCCGCTCCGGAGCGCACCTCTTCCACCGCGGCCTCCCGACGCCCTCGTGCCCTGGGCTGGATCGGCCCCGTCCGTTTCGGCCTGGTCGCCTCCTTCGCGGGGTGCGTGTTCGGCGGCGCGGCCCTGGCCGCCGGCACCGGAATGCTCCCGGAGCCCTTCGGCGGGCGTACCCCCGTACCGGCGGCCTCCGTCTCCGCCGCCGCGCCCTCCGGCGGGCTCGGCCCGGCGGGCGGCACCGGAGGGGACTCGTCCGCTCGGCTGCCTGCCTCCCCGGGGACGAGTACCTTCTCGGGCAGCGAGGGCCGATCCACCCCCGGGGACGACCTGACGGGAGGAGCAGCAGGCGAGGGCGAGGACCGCGAGCGCGACGCCGACCGCACGCCGGACGGCACGGTGAACGCGTCCCCGTACAGCAGCTCCGATGGTTCGGGGACCGGCACCTCTGGCGGCCGGTACACCAAGACGCTCCAGGCCTGCCGGGACTACCGCAACGGGGAGCTGGACGACAGCCGCAGAAGGTTCCTCGAAGCGCAGGCGAAGGGCGCCCGCAACGTGGCACGGTTCTGCGACCAGCTGACCGGCACGAGCAGCCAGAACAGTCCGTCCAGCCAGAACAGTCCGTCCAGCGGCAACAGCAACAGCAACAGCAACAGCAATGGCAACAACGGCACTGGCGGCGGCAACGCCCAAGGCGACGAGGACGAGGACGAGGACGAGGACGACGGCCAAGGCCGGCCGGCCCACCGCAACGGCGCGGGAAGGAAGGACAGCCGCTCCGAGGCCTTCCCGGCGGCCAGGTCCATGACCTCGACGCCCCGGTCGTCCGGGGCAGAGGCGTCCTTCGGTACGGCTGGATCACGCCGCTGAGCGGCCCGCGCACCGCACTGTCCCGGGCCGTACACCCCGAGGTGTGACGTTTTCCGAGCCCCTGACGCAGTACATATTGAGCCGACTGGTCATCGGCGCGCGCGGAGCCCGGGTTCCCCCCGTACCTGCGGCTCGGCGCATTCGGCGCGGGCGGGGCACGTTCCCCCGGTCCCGTCCGCGCCCCCACTCGCACGGCCGAACGGGGCTCGGCGCTCTCCTCCGGTTCGCGCCGGGCTCGCGTGATCCGGAGCGTGATCCGGACGACATGGCCCTACCCGTAGACGACGACCTTGTCGCCGGTCCTCACCTGGTCGAAGAGCGCAGCGATCTTCCCTTCGTCGCGGACGTTGACGCAGCCGTGCGAGGCACCGCTGTACCCCCGGGCCGCGAAGTCCGCCGAGTAGTGCACCGCCTGGCCGCCGCTGAAGAACATCGCGTACGGCATGGCCGTGTGGTAGATCGTCGACACATGGTGCCGTGACTTCCAGTACACGGAGAAGGTGCCCTCCCGGGTCGGCGTGTACTGGGAGCCGAAGCGCACGTCCATCGACGACAGGACACGGCCGTCGATCATCCAGGACAGGGTCCGGCTGTTCTTGCTGATGCAGAGCACCCGTCCCGTCATGCAGCGCTTGTCCGGTTTGCCGACGGGCCGGGTGGTCGGCGGATGCAGCTCGGCAGCCGTCGGCGCGTGCGTCATGCCGAGCAGCTTCTGCCAGGTGAGGGTGTCCGTCCTGCCCGTAGCGACCAGACCGCGCTTGCCCTGGAAGGAGCGGACCGCGGCGACCGTGACGGTGCCGTAGTAGCCGGTGGGGGAGCGGTCGAAGTGGCCGATCTGCCGCAACCGGGCCTGGAGTTCCCGTACCTGCCGGCCCTCGGAACCACTCTTCATCAGGACCGTGCCCTGCGGGTCCCGCTGCGGCGTGGGCGTCTCGGTGGCCCGCGGCGACGACGGCGACGCCTCCGGGGAGGGCGGCCGCGACGTGGCGGGCTTGGCGTCGTCGGTCGCGGTGCCCCGGGGCGTGGTGGACGGGGCCGCGGGCGCTCCGTCGACGGTCTCCGGCGTGCAGCCGACGGTCGCGGCGGCCAGGGCGAGAACGGCGAGTGCGGCGAGTGCGGCCGTGGTCGCCGCCCGGCCCCGTGGCCCGTGCTGCTTCGTGTGTCCGATGGTGCTCCGTAACATCTCGGCCCCTGCCTCTCCGGCTCTTCGTCCCGTTCACTGGGACGGAATCCTGGCCTGCCCGGTTGCCGAAACCCGCGCATGATGGGGGAGCGAGGGCGTGGAGGAGGGCTGTGAGCAAGCTCCCAGCCTGTGCCCCTCCAACGACCGTGCACCCGCCGCTACAGTCCGTCGCGGGGACACTTGAACTGGGCAGCTTCAGTGGGAGGCACAGCAGATGACGCGCGAGTCGGAGTCGGGACTGCCGATCGAGCCGGTGTACGGACCGGACGCACTCGACGGGTGGGACCCCGACGAGAAACTGGGCGAACCGGGTGCCTATCCCTTCACGCGCGGTGTCTACCCCTCGATGTACACCGGCCGCCCGTGGACGATGCGCCAGTACGCCGGTTTCGGTACGGCCACCGAGTCCAACGCCCGCTACAAGCAGCTGATCGCCAACGGCACGATGGGCCTCTCGGTCGCCTTCGACCTGCCCACCCAGATGGGCTACGACTCCGACGCGGCGATCGCGTCCGGTGAGGTCGGCAAGGTCGGCGTCGCGATCGACTCGATCGACGACATGCGGGTGCTGTTCGGCGGGATCCCGCTGGACAAGGTCTCCACGTCCATGACGATCAACGCCCCGGCCGCGCTGCTCCTGCTGATGTACCAACTGGTCGGCGAGGAACAGGGCGTTCCGGCGGAGCAGCTCACCGGCACCATCCAGAACGATGTGCTCAAGGAGTACATCGCGCGCGGCACATACATCTTCCCGCCCGCGCCCTCGCTGCGGCTGATCGCCGACATCTTCAAGTACTGCCGGGCCGAGATCCCCAAGTGGAACACCATCTCGATCTCCGGCTACCACATGGCGGAGGCCGGTGCCTCGCCCGCGCAGGAGATCGCGTTCACTCTCGCTGACGGCATCGAGTACGTCCGTACCGCCGTCGCCGCCGGCATGGACGTCGACGACTTCGCCCCGCGCCTGTCGTTCTTCTTCGTCGCCCGCACCACGATCCTCGAAGAGGTCGCCAAGTTCCGTGCCGCGCGCCGGATCTGGGCGAGGGTGATGAAGGAGGAGTTCGGCGCGAAGAACCCCAAGTCGCTGATGCTGCGCTTCCACACCCAGACCGCGGGCGTCCAGCTCACCGCCCAGCAGCCCGAGGTCAACCTGGTGCGCGTCGCGGTCCAGGGACTGGCCGCGGTCCTCGGCGGTACGCAGTCGCTGCACACCAACTCCTTCGACGAGGCGATCGCCCTGCCGACGGACAAGTCGGCCCGCCTCGCCCTGCGTACGCAGCAGGTCCTGGCGTACGAGACGGACGTCACGGCCACCGTCGACCCGTTCGCGGGTTCGTACGTGGTCGAGTCGATGACCGACGCCGTCGAGGCCGCGGCCCTGGAACTGATGCACAAGGTCGAGGACATGGGCGGTGCGGTCCACGCGATCGAGCACGGCTTCCAGAAGAACGAGATCGAGCGCAGCGCCTACCGCATCGCCCAGGAGACCGACAGCGCCGAGCGCGTCGTGGTCGGCGTCAACCGCTTCCAGCTCGACGAGGAGGAGCCGTACGAGCCCCTGCGCGTCGACCCCGCGATCGAGGCCCAGCAGGCGGCCCGGCTGGCGAAGCTGCGTGCCGAGCGTGACCAGGGCGTGGTCGACGAGGCGCTGGCCCGGCTGAAGAAGGCGGCCGAGGGCACGGACAACGTCCTGTACCCGATGAAGGACGCCCTCAGGGCACGGGCGACGGTGGGCGAGGTCTGCGACGCGCTGCGCGAGGTGTGGGGGGCCTACGTGCCCACGGACGCGTTCTGATGTCCGAGGACGTCTGAGGGGGCCCTCTCGATCGGGTGAGCCCGAGCGGAATCCGGGCGGCGCCGCCTACTCTTGTATGGAATGTTCCCGAAAGGAGGTTTCCGTGGCCGTGATACTGCACGAGATGACGACGGGCGAAGCTGCCGAGCGTCTCTCCGGTCAACTGCCCGGGCACCGAGTGGAGATCCTCAAGGGGAGCATTATCGTGACGCCGCCGCCGGATGGCCCCCATCAGGAAACTCTGTTCGATGTGGGCTACGCGTTCCGGCAGGCCGGTGGCTGGGAGGCCGGATTCAGGGCGGTCGCGGGAATCGGGCTGTGGCTGCCGACCGGACGTGACGACTACGCCATTCCCGATCTGGCGATCGTCGACGCCGACTACCGGGACGCGGTGGTCGAGAAGAACTGCTATGCGCCACACGTGTTCCGCCTGGTCCTGGAGGTCACCTCCTCGAACTGGGGCAACGATCTGGCCACCAAGGTGGAGACCTACGCCGAGGCCCGTATCCCGGAGTACGTCGTGGTCGACCGCAAGCATGGCCAGGTGCTGGTGTACTCGACGCCCGAGGGCGATGAGTACCGCACCTGCTCGACGTACAAGCGTGGCATGCGGCTGCCTTTCGCCTCGGACCTGGGCGTCAGTCTGGAGCTCTCCGTGGACCGACTCCTCGACGGCGAAGGCTGAGGCCCGGACGCCTGCCGAGACACCTGGACGGAGTGTCGCACTCACGTGCGACACTCCATCTCATGCTGGGTGTCATCGATCTTCCGACCTACCTCGTCGGCCTCGTGCTGATCGTTCTCCTGCCGGGGCCCAACTCGCTGTACGTGCTCTCCGTCGCGGCCCGCCGCGGTGTGCGGACGGGGTACGCGGCGGCGGCCGGTGTGTGGACCGGCGACACGGTGCTGATGACGCTGTCCGCGCTCGGCGCCGCCTCCCTGCTGCAGACCACGCCGGTGCTCTTCGCCGTCGTCAAGTACGCGGGCGCGGGCTATCTCAGCTGGCTGGCGATCGGCATGCTGCGGGCCGCGGTGTCGATGTGGCGCGAGCGGCACCGGCAGATCGCCGAGCTGACCGACGACACCGCGGACCACGGCGGCACGAGGGGTGCGGCGGAACGCCCGTACCGGCGGGCGCTGGTGGTCAGTCTCTTCAACCCGAAGGCGATCCTGTTCCTGATCTCCTTCTTCGTGCAGTTCGTCGACCCCGACTACGCCTATCCGGCGCTGTCCTTCCTGGTGCTGGGCACCCTGCTGCAGATCGCCAGCTTCCTCTACCTGTCGGCGCTGATCTTCGGCGGTACCCGTCTGTCCGAGGCGTTCCGCCGCCGCAAGCGGCTGTCGGCGGGGGCCACGTCGGCCGCCGGTCTGCTGTTCCTGGGGTTCGCGGCGAAGCTCTCGTTCAGCACGGTGTGAGCGTGGTGACGCCGAGCGGGGCCAGGTACGTGGCCAGGCCCGTGGTGTCCTCGCCCGCCCAGCCGATGTAGCCGTCGGGCCGGACGAGGAACAGGCCCTTTCCGTACGGCGCGTGGGCATCCGTGCGGTGTACACGGACCAGGGCGTCGTCGAACACCGGCAGTGCGGTGTCCGTGCCGACCGCCAGCAGGGTGAAGTGCGGTCCGCGGAACACGTCGAAGAGGCGCCGGCCCCCTGCCGTCGGCCCGTCCGGGGCGCGGTCACCGGAGTGCAGGGCGCCGGCCCGGCCCGCCGACAGCGGGCCCTCGCGGTAGCCGAGGCCCAGCTGCTGGACCGCGGCGCCGCGCTCCTGCCGGCCCTGGTGGATGCGGGTCGACAGGCCGAGCATGTCGGCCGCGACGGGGCGGCGTTCCGCCTCGTAGCTGTCGAGCAGGGCGACGGGCGCGCCGTGCCGCAGCACCTGGCCGAGTTTCCAGCCCAGGTTGTACGCGTCCTGGACGCTGGTGTTCAGGCCCTGGCCGCCCGCGGGGGAGTGCACATGCGCGGCGTCGCCCGCCAGGAAGACCCGGCCGTCGCGGAACCGGTCGGCCAGTGCGGCGCGCGGCCGGAAGTCGGAGGACCAGAGGACCTCGGTGACGTCCTGCTCCGTCAGATGGGAGCGGGCGGCGACCAGTGCGCGCACTCCGTCCGGGGATGTGTCGGGTGCCCCCTCCTTGAACTGGGCGACCAGCTGGAAGTCCGCCGTGCCGGGCAGCGGGCAGAGGCTGAGGAAGCCGTCCTCGCCGTTCATCAGGTGCCAGTTGAGCCGGTCCAGGGTGTCCTCGGCCAGCCGCACATCGGCGACCAGCATCGGTGCCGGGTCCACGGACTCGCCCGTCATCGCGATGCCCAGGGCGCGCCGGACCGTGCTGCGGCCGCCGTCCGCCGCCACCAGGAAGGAGGCCCGGACCGTTTCGGTGCCCAGGTGGGCCGTCACACCGTCCGCGTCCTGGACGAGTCCGGTCAGCGGGGTCGAGAACGCGACATCGCCGCCCAGTTCACGGAGCCGGGCGAGCAGGATCTCCTGGGTGCGCCACTGCGGCATCATCCACGGCTCCCCGTACGGCTCGGCCGGAGTCGGGGCCGCCCGCCGGAACATGTCGTGCTCCTGTTGCCGCGCCCCGTCCTGCCAGACCAGCCCGACCGGGGCCGGACCGCCCAGCTCGCGTACCGCGTCGCCCACCCCGAGATCGTCGAGGACCTCCCTGGTGCGCGGCTGGACGGACTTGCCGCGCGAGCCGGGAAAGAGGGCGGGTGCCTGCTCGACGACCAGGGCGCGCACGCCTCGGCGGGCCAGATCGCAGCCGAGGGCCAGGCCGCAGGGGCCTGCGCCGACGATCAGGACATCGAGTTCCTTAACGCTGTTAAGTTCCATGGTTCGGAGTCTGTGCTTAACGCTGTTAAATTGTCAAGGTGGGTACAACGAAGATCGACCGGGAGCGCGTGGCCGACACCGCGCTGCGGCTGCTGAACGAGGTGGGCCTCGACGGGCTCACCCTGCGCGCCATCGCCAGGGAGCTGGACGTCAAGGCGCCGGCTCTCTACTGGCACTTCAAGGACAAGCAGGCACTCCTCGACGAGATGGCCACGGTGATGTACCGCCGGATGCTCGACGAGGACCTGCCCGGCCCGACCCCGGAGCGCTGGCAGGACCAACTCGTCGCGTACCACCGCGCTTTGCGCACCGCGCTGCTGCGCTACCGGGACGGGGCGAAGGTCTACAGCGGCGCCAGGTTCACCGGCACCGACCATGCCGACAGCCTCGAATCCCATCTGCGGACGATGGTCGAGGCCGGCTTCGAACTGTGGCAGGCGGTCCGGGTGGGCACCACCGCCCACGCGTACACCCTGGGCTTCGTCACCGAGGAGCAGGGCGTCCAGCCGATGCCCGACGAGCGGCGCGACGGCTACGACATCGACGAGCGCGCCCGGCGGATGGCTCGGTATCCGCTTGCGGCCGCGGCCGGCGCCGAGATCTTCGCCCACTACGACGAACGCTTCGAGGACGGTCTCCAGCTGCTCGTCGCGGGCATCGAGGCGCGGTACGGGGTGCGGTGAGGCGGTGAGCGGGAGGTGCAGGTTGGTTCAGCTGATTCGATGCCTTCACATGGGGATGCCGGACACCTTGGAAAGCTTCAACAGCGCCGGGTTGCTCCGGCGGTGAAGCGATGCCAGTACGCGGAAAACCTCCCGGCCCATGGGGTGAATGCGGGCCAGCTGCGGAGCCACATCCCACGCAAGCGACAGGTTCTCCAGGGCCCCATCACGGTCCCCGACATCGAGTTGAGCCCGAGCCATGTTGATGGGCGTTGGGGCAATCCGAGTAGGCGGCAACCCTTCCAGGACACTGCTGATGTCGTCAGCTACGCGCAGAGCCTCACGGGGGCGCCCCAGGTCCAGGCGGGTGGCCAGAACGTGGGTGGTCGTGTTCTGAGGGCCAAAGATCATGCTGTGCCGGTTCCCATCCCTCGGGAACCACTCGGAGGCTTCCCACGCCGATTTGATGTGCCGTTCCGCTTCCTTCTTTCCTTCCTTCTTGTCCTTGAAGCGTCCAGCCAAGGTCATCCCCCGCAGGTTGAGGACTCCCACAGCAAAAGCCCGCTCCGGCCCTGACAGGCTGGCCTGTGCGTGGCTGATAGCCCGGTCGACGACCACGAGGCCGCCTTCAAAGTTTCCGCCGTTCAGGTACGTCCCCGCCCGATCCCTGGCAGCGATCGCCACACCCAGAGGATTCCTCTTCTGCTCAACGGCCCACCGCTGCCGAGTCACGGCCAGCTTTGCCATGTCCATCCACCTGTGCCGGGCGGCCAACCAATAGACGCTGCTGTAGACCTCGGAAAGAGCCATCCACGCATCTACTGTGTTGGCTCTGTGCGCATGCGTCGTGGCGTCCCTCAGAAGCCCTGGGAGCGTCGCCAGGAGCCGAGTCACCTCTACGTTGTCCCGGTACTGTCCAGCGGCCCCCAGAGAGGCGCTGAGGGCGTCTTCCTGGACGGCTTGGCGTCCAGGTAGGTCATAGTCCCGGATGGCCGACCGCAGTGCCGGTAGACGTTCTTCCTCGTCCTGTGGCACAGAGGCTTTCCCCAGGACCTCAGCCATGCTCAGGCCCATGGGCTTGCCCAAGTCGGCAGCCACGGCCGGAGTCAAGGTTCGGTCCCCTACTTCGATCTTGGACAGCAGGGAGACGCTGATGTTGGCACGCCTGGCTAACTGCCTCTGAGTGAATCCACGTTCCTTCCGGAGCGCAGCAAGATTCGCGCCCGGTGCCAGCTCGGTGGTCGTGCCCATGAGATCAGCCCTACCCAGGAAGACGGTCGCCAGAGCCATCGTCGCAAGCGATACGAGTAACCGCAGCAGGTTCTTTCATCCCTGAACCTCCAGTGTGCAATTCGTGTGCAAGTTCCCCGGTCCCCGTCGCCGTTGACTGGATGAAGTCACCAGCGAAAGGCGGAGGGCATGAACCAGGGAACTATGTGTGAGCCCGGTACGCCCGTGTTCGACAACGCCACTCAGCTGGTCGGTGTCGTTCAGGCCCGCCAGGGCCTCGTGCTGATCCTGATTCGCCCCTCCGGCCTCCGCTGGCAGACGCGCGCCGTGTCCGTACGCGCAGCCAACCACAGGGATCTGATCCAGCTTGCTGCTTTGACCCGACACCACCAGCAGGCACAGACCTTGGCGAAGCTGCGGAGGCGCGTGCACTCCCGATCTGTAACGACCGCCAGACGCCGGGAGTAGAGGAGTGCCCGGGGGCGGTTCGGATGTGTTCGGAAGGCCGTCGAGGTCGTGAACTTCGGCCTTGACGGTGGCGATCGCGAGGGTGATGCGGACGTGGTCGTGTTTCATTAAAGGTCGTCAATTTGTTCTGTCCCCATGGAACGATCGCCGGCATGGAGATCCTCAGGTATGTGTTCCTTGTCTTCCATCTCTTCGGGTTCGCCGCGCTCCTGGGTGGCTTCTTCTTCCAGCTGCGAGGGAAGGACCCGGTGACTGGCAGTTACATGACGAGCAGCGCGGTCGTCCAGCTGGTCACCGGTGCGGGCCTCATTTGGACCCGAATATCCCTGGATCTTCCGGTGGTTCACGCGAAGATGGGGGTGAAACTGGCCTTGGACGTCCTCGTGGCGGCGACAGCGCTGGTGGGCATGCGCAACAAGCAACCGTGGGCTTTCTACACCGTGGGGGTGTTCACAGCGGCCGCAGCCATCGTGGCCGTCGCGTGGAAGTAGTTCCCCAGCGGGTTCGTTGAAGCACATGCGAAGCACGAACTGTCCGTTTCGAGCTGCGCGGTGAGTTCGACGCGAACGCGGAGTTGCGCCGCCCGCACCGCCCGCCGCTCCTGCGCCCTCGCCCGCCACCCCTACAGCCGCACCACGCGCCGCCGCACCGACCGGGCCACCCTGCGTACCACCGCATTGCGCGGCAGGAAGGCGAGCTGTGCCGGGACCGCCCCCGGCAGGGCGAGCGAGGTGATGCGCCTGCGCTTGAAGTACCGCCAGGTCCTGGCGTCCAGGTGCGTCGAGAGGTACCGCTCGGCGGCCGGGCGCAGCCCCGGGTGGATCTTGGGCTGCATCGCGTATCCGACGGCCGCGGCCAGCCCGGTCAGGTCCTCCACCGCCGCCGGATCAGGGGGTGCCGCCTTCTCCACGGCCGCCCGGTCCGTCACCTCCGGCACCAGTGCGTCGACGAGGGTGACCGGGATGCGGTTGCTGTTCTCGTACGGGATGAGCCGGTCCAGCAGCAGCTCCGTACCGACCCGGGCCACCGGCAGCCCGTAGAACGCCGAAGCGGTGAGCAACGCCGTCGAGAAGCAGCCGACGACCAGCGCGGGCCGCATCGACCGGTAGAGCACCTCGGCCAGGACCGGGGCGGTGACCACCCCCGCGTCCAGCACCGTCAGTTCGACGCCGAGCCGCTCGGCCTCCGCGCTCATCGCCCGTGACCACTGCGCCGGGGCGGTGGGGTGCGGCTTGAAGACGATGCGGGTGTGACCGAGTCCGGCCGCGCCACGCATCATCCGCAGATGCAGGTCCTCCTCCTCGTCCGCACCGATAAGGCCCAGCGCGGACAGGTACTGGCCCAGCAGCAGGGCGGGCGCCTCCAAGGACGGCACACAGTCCTGGACCTCGGGTGCGTGCCCCAGTTCGGCGAGCACCTTGAGGAACACCTCGGTCGGCACGATCCGCGGCACCACCCCGAACTCCGTGAGCAGCAAAGGCTTCAGCCCCGGCACCAGGTCGAGATGGAGCAGCCGGCGCACCCGCGTACCGATCAGCGGGTCGATCTTGTTGCGGGTGGGGCCATAGCTCATCAGCCCGTCCGCGTACACATCGACCGGTGCGCCGGTAAAGATCTGGGTGACCGCCATCGCCGGGTTTACCTGGATCGACTCGACCGCGAGCTCGATGGCATCGTCACCGAGCCCCCAGGCCAGACGCAGATGCCGTTCCCACAGGGGCACGTCGTCGGGGCGGGGCGCCCAGCCGCCGGGGTGGAAGGGGGCGATCGTCGCGTTCCAGGACACCACGTCGTCGAAACGGGCGCGCAGCGCACCGAACCCCGGCATCGCGTCGACGGCGGGCGTGGTCTCCGGAACGGCCGCGTTGTTGGAGACCAGCAGGATGCGGCGGTCCGCGTCCGGGAAGCAGCCCGCGTCGAGCGCGGCGGCGAGCGTGGCGGTGCCGTAGAGGGTGGAGACGAAGAAGATCTGTGTGGTGCGGGACCGGGCGCCGTTCACGCGGCCGCCACCTCCTCGCCGCTCGCGAGGACCGGGCGGCGCCGCAGTCGGCGCAGCAGCGTGGCGCGCTGTACGTCCATCGAGTCGAGGACCTCGTCGAGCATCTGGTGCGGCATGCGCCTCAGTGCGGCCGCGCTCATCGATTTCAGTGTGCGGGCCACCGCGGGTTCGAACCTTTCGATCGAGGCCATGTGATGCGCAATGATGGCGCAGTAGGTACGGATTGCTTTTGGCAGGAGTTCCGATGCATCGGGGTCCGAGGTCGTTTCCTGAATGACCTGGTCGAATGCGCGAATGAAATCGAGCTGCCGCACATCGCCGATCTGGGTCAGCGAAGAGCTGACTCCGCGCCGGTAGAAAATTCCGAGAATTCCCAGCACCGCACAGGATTCGGCCTCGCGATGCAGCCGCCAGATCCACGGGCGGTCCTCCGCGGTGCGCAGTCCGTCCGTGAAGTGCAGCAGCCCGCGGTCCAGCAGCCGCCGGTGGTACAGCCCGGCCCAGGCGTACGGGTAGTCGACCGAGGTGGACCGCTCGGCGGGCAGGATCAGGTCTCTCGGGTCCAGGACCTCGTCGCGCCGGCCGTGCGGGACGCGGTGCACCGTACGGTTCCTGCCCTCGGCCCGGACATGGTCGGTACGGACGAAGTCGCAGCCCAGCGCCTCGGTCCGGGCCAGCAGTTCGGCGCAGTAGCCGGGCGCCAGCCAGTCGTCGCCGTCGAGGAACGCGAGGTACTCGCCGCGTGCCGCGTCCAGGCCGGTGTTCCGGGCGGTGGCCAGGCCGCCGTTCCGTTCGTGTCTGCGGACGACCACCCCCGGAATCTCGTCCTCGGCGCGGCGCAGCAGGTCCGCGGTCCCGTCGGTCGAACAGTCGTCGACGAGAATGAATTCGAAGTCCCCACGGGCGTTGGACCGCAGACTCCTCAGGGTGTCGGGGGCGTATGTCTGCACGTTGTAGAACGGCACGATGACCGAGAGCTTGACCACCCGCCTCACGTTAGGTGCGGGCCCGTCATATGCCTCGACCCCCGGAAGTCCGTCGGGTGAACGACGAATGTCGGAATGATGAACCGGACCGAATGGCATGGCAGGGATCCCTCTTCGGAAAACGGATTCGCCGGACGTCGGCGGGTTGTTAACCAGCTGTTGCCATGACGTTGGGCCGGGAATCGACCTGCTTTCCTAAGTTCTGAGGCGTGCCCCCACGTACCGATGGAACGACCGCCCTCCGGGTGGCCGTACTCGCAGATTCCGACACCCGGTGGAAATGGGGCGCGCTCACCGCGCGCCGTCTCACCTCCGGCACTTCAGACGACGGGCCGGCCCGGCGCGCCGAGATCACCGGACTGCTGCTGCGCGGCCGGGCCACCCCGACACCGCGCCAGCTCGCCGAGGTCGGCGACGTCGGTATCGACACCGGCCGGGTGCGCGAGGTGACCGCCGTCGACTTCCTGCACGAGGTGCGGGACGAGGGGTACGACCTCGTCGTGCTCGCCCTCGTCGGCGGAGCCGTCCAGGCGATGCTGCACGGTCTTGCCGCACTGCGGCTGCCGGTCAGGCCCGTCGTCGTCACCGGCTATGTCGGCGTCGTCTACGAGAAGCTCGCCGACGGACTCCTACTGCGGCACGGCGCGGACGTCGTCCTCGCCAACTCCCGCCACGACGCGGAGCGTTTCCGCGCGGTCTACGAGGGAGTGGGCGCCGACGCCTCGGCCGTCACGGAGGCCGCCCTGCCGTTTCTCGGCGGCGAGCCGCACCGCCCGCAGGAAGGGCGTGAGACGGTTGTCTTCGCCGCCCAGCCCTCCGTACCGGCCTCCCGCGCCGACCGCACCTATCTGCTGCGCAGGCTCGTCGAGCACGCCCGGCTGCGCCCGGACCGCGAGGTGCTGCTCAAGCTGCGCTCCAAGCCAGGCGAGCACACCACCCACATCGAGGAATTTCCCTACCAGCGGCTCGCGGACGGACTTCCTGGCGGTCTGCCGCCCAACCTGCGCCTGGTGTACGGGCACATGGGGGAGGTCCTGGACCGCACCGGCCTGCTGGTCACCGTCTCCTCGACCGCCGCGCTGGAGGCCCTGCACCGGCGCATCCCGACCGCGATCCTCACCGACCTCGGGGTCCGCGAGGCCCTGGGCAACCACCACTTCCTCGGCTCAGGACTGCTCACCTCCTGGGACCACCTGGACGGCGGTCACCTTCCGGAGCCCGACGGCGCGTGGTTGGCCGGCCAGGGTGTCGCCGCCGACGGCACGTACGCCGCCGCCTTCGACCGGGCCCGGGCCCGCGTCGACGCCCTGCTCGCCGCTCCCCGCCTGCCCGACCTCGCCCCGTACTACACACCCGCCACCGCCCCCGGCTACCTTCCCGCCGTCCTCGCCCGCCACCACCTGGCCCCCGACGGCCACCCGGTGCCCGGCGCCGGCCGGCCGCGCGGGACCGGCGGGCTGCGCGGCGCGGTCCGCGACGCGGTACGGGAAGCGGCCCGCGGCGCGTACCGGCAGGGCGTCCAGCGGGTCGCCCCCGTCATCCGGCGGATGGGCGAACTGTGACCACCGCACCCCCCACCTCCCTCCACCCCCGACCCCAGGAGCAGCGATGACGCCGCCCACCGTGCTCGCCGTGATACCCGCCCGCGGAGGATCCAAGGGCGTACCGGCCAAGAACCTCGCCCAGGTCGGCGGCGTACCGCTGGTCGCCCGCGCGGTACGCGCCTGCCTGGCCGCCCGTGCGGTCACGGACGTGGTCGTGACGACCGACGACGCCGCCATCGCGGACGCCGCCCGCGCCGCCGGCGACGCACTGGGCGCCCCGGACCGGGTGCACATCGTCCAGCGCCCCCGGGCCATCGCCGGCGACCGGGCCAGCAGCGAGGACGCGGTGCTGCACGCCCTGGACGCGTACGAGGCGCTGCGCGGCCGGAGGGCCGACGTGGTGCTGCTGGTCCAGTGCACCAGCCCCTTCGTCGTCCGCGAGGACATCGACGGGGTCGCCGCGGCGGTCGCCCACGACGGCGCCGACACCGCGGTCACCGTCGCGCCCTTCCATGGTTTCCTCTGGCGCGACGGCGGCGCGCCGGAGGAGGACAACCACGGGGTCAACCACGACAAGTCCGTCCGGCAGATGCGCCAGGACCGTCCCGAGGACCTGCTGGAGACCGGCACCGCGTACGCCATGGACGCGGCAGGTTTCCGCACCCACCGCCACCGCTTCTTCGGCCACACCGCCCTGGTGCGCACCGACCCCGCACGCGTCCTGGAGATCGACGACCCGCACGACCTGGCCCGCGCCCGCGCCCTCGCACCCCTCCTGGACCCCGCACCGCTGCCCACCCGGGACGACATCGACGCCGTCGTCCTCGACTTCGACGGCACCCAGACCGACGACCGGGTCATGATCGACGCCGACGGCCGCGAGACCGTCGCCGTGCACCGCGGGGACGGCCTGGGCATCGCGGCCCTGCGCAAGGCCGGACTGCCGCTGCTGATCCTCTCCACGGAACAGAACCCGGTCGTCGCGGCCCGCGCCCGCAAACTCCGTATCCCGGTCCTGCACGGCATCGACCGCAAGGACCTGGCACTGAAGCAGTGGTGCGACGAACAATCCATCGCTCCCGAACGTGTCCTCTACGTCGGCAACGACGTCAACGACCTGCCGTGCTTCGCACTCGCCGGCTGGCCCGTCGCCGTCGCGAGCGCCCACGACTCGGTACGTTCCGCGGCGCGCGCCGTCACGACCACCCCCGGCGGTTTCGGCGCCATCCGCGAGATCGCCGCCTGGCTGCTCGGTCCCACCCTCAGCCCCACCCTCACCCCCACTCCTCCCGCTCCACCCTCCGCATGACCACCGGGTTCCCCCGAACCCCGTCACCTCCCACGAACACCCCACGATTCCCGTCAAGCTCCTCGCAGTCCCCCGAACTAAGGAAACACCTCCCATGAGCACCTCCCGTCTGCGCACCCTCGGCACCCGCACCGCAGGTCCCGGCCGGCCCGTCTACATCACCGGCGAGATCGGCATCAACCACAACGGCGACCTCGACAACGCCCTCGCGCTGATCGACGTGGCGGCCGAAGCCGGCTGCGACGCCGTCAAGTTCCAGAAGCGCACCCCGGAGATCTGCACCCCCCGCGACCAGTGGGACATCGAACGCGACACCCCCTGGGGCCGCATGACGTACATCGACTACCGCCACCGCGTCGAGTTCGGCGAGGACGAGTACCGGGCCATCTCCGCGCACTGCGCCAAGCGCGGCATCGACTGGTTCGCCTCCCCGTGGGACACCGAGGCCGTCGCCTTCCTGGAGAAGTTCGACGTCCCCGCGCACAAGGTGGCCTCGGCCTCCCTCACCGACGACGAACTCCTGCGCGCCCTGAGGGCGACCGGCCGCACGGTCATCCTCTCCACCGGCATGTCGACCCCGCGCCAGATCCGCCACGCGGTCGAGGTCCTCGGATCGGACAACATCCTGCTCTGCCACGCCACTTCGACGTACCCGGCCAGGGCCGAGGAGCTGAACCTCCGGGTCATACACACACTCCAGCAGGAGTACCCCAACGTCCCGATCGGCTACAGCGGCCACGAGACCGGCCTCCAGACCACGCTGGCCGCCGTCGCTCTCGGCGCCGCATTCGTCGAACGTCACATCACGCTCGACCGCGCCCTGTGGGGCTCCGATCAGGCCGCCTCCGTCGAACCGCAGGGCCTGGCCCGCCTCGTCCGCGACATCCGCACCATCGAGGCCTCGCTCGGCGACGGCATCAAGAAGGTGTACGAGTCCGAGCTCGGCCCGATGAAGAAGCTCCGCCGCGTCGCGGGCGTCGTCGCCGAGAGCGCCGAGACGGTCGCCGGAACCGAACGGCTCGCCGCCGCCGAGCCGGTTCTGGCCGTCGAGGCCGTCCCGGCCGCCGAACCGGTCGCGGTCTGACGGGCCGACCGGTGGACCTCGCCTTCGTCGAGAGCCCGGTCCAGCTCCTGAACGTCCTGGAGTGGGCCCACGCAGAGGGAAGCGACGACCACGTCCTCACCGACATCACGGTCGTCGTCCTCCCCCCGGTCGACCCGATGTCGCGCGGCCAGCTGCGCCGGATGGCGCAGCTGGCCCGCGACGAGGGCGTCCACGTCCGCTGGCAGGAAGCGCGCGGCGGCGCCGGCGCACCCCTGAAGACCCTGCGCTCACTGACCGGACTGCTGCGCAGCGCGGAACGGATCGTCATCGGCGACCCCTTCTCCCGCTACGTCCAGCTCCTCCTCACCCTGACCCGAGCCCGCCACCTCACCGTGGTCGACGACGGCACCGCCACCATGGAGTTCGCCGCCCAACTCGCCTGCGGCGAAAGCCTGGTGCGCTGGCACCGCAAGGGCGGATCGGGCCCGCGCGAACGGGTCCTGGCCCCGGTGACGGCCCGCGCCCGCAGCCGCTTCACCCCGTCCGCCACCCGCACGGTGGAGGTCTTCACCGCCCTGCCGGTCGAGGCCCCGCCCGGCGTCACCGTCACCCCCCACACCTACGCCTGGACCCGCGCCCGCTTCGGCCCACCGCTGCTCACCAGGGGCGCGGACCTGGTCGGCACCTCGCTGGTGGAGACCGGTGTGGTCGACCAGTACGCGTACCTGGAGGCCGTCGGGTCCCTGGCCCGCACCCACCACGCCACCCGCTACTTCGCCCACCGCCGCGAATCCACCGACAAACTCCACGCCCTGGAAGCCGCCACCGGCCTGGAGATCGTCCGCCCCGACCTCCCCCTGGAACTCATCGCCCGCCGCGGCCCCATCGGCCGCACGATCCTGAGCTTCCCCTCCACGGTCGTCCACACCCTGCCCCTCGTCCTGGCCGGCACCGAGGTGACCGTCGCGGTCTGCGACATCGCCCCGGAATGGCTCCGCTCCACGGCCTCCCCGCGCGCCCAGGGCTTCCTGTCGGGAGTGACGGAAACGGCCCGGGGCGCCCGGCGGTTGGCGCCGTGGCGGGCTGCGGCGGTGACGGAGGGGTGAGGGACGGACGCGCGTCCTTCCCTCACCCCTCCGTACGGGGCGGACACTTTGAGTGGATCAGCAGCCGACCCATGACATGTCGGGGCGCCAGGTCTTGCTCTCCGAGGCCGTGCCCTTCTTCCAGCTGAACGTCGCCACCACGCGGTAGCTGTCATGCGGGTACTTGCAGGCGTTGACGGTGCTGGTCGCGGCCGAGTCGATGGTGCTGTGCCAACCGTCGTAGTCCTTCGCCGTGCGCATCGTCACCCGCTTGCCCGCCGGGTAGCGTTCGAGCTTCACGTTGGTGACCTTGACCTGGTAGTTGCCGCCGCCCGCGACATCGGTGATCTTGGCCTTTGCCCGAAAGGTCTTGTTCGTATTGTCCCAGGAGACGGTGGCGCAGCGCCTGACCTCCTTGCCGTAGCACTGCCAGCTGTCGGCTGCGGAGGCCGACGAGGGGGTGATGACGATCGATGTCGCGAGCGCGGCTGCGATCAGCCCGCCAGTGGCACCCATCCGGCCAACACGCGTGAGTCTCATGAAAGTTCCTTCTCATCTCCCGGCAACGACGGGCTCAAGCTATCCAGCGAGTGGATGAAAACGTCATGACGTATCAGCTGATTGCACTGCCGTGACAATGTCGTTGTCCCGTCCCGGGAATGGCTCGCACTGTCACAGTGGGGGCTCCGCCTGGCGGCCCGAGGGTCGGTGCGAGGAGGCGAGAGAGAATGAGCGCCCCTCGCGTAGCGCGCGAGGGACGGCACCGGTCGGTATTCGGTGCTTCGCTGTACCGACCCTTGAGGAAGACTGTCGCGACGGTGCCTGCGTCGTCGCCAGGCAGCGACAGATTCGATGTCCCGGGAGCACCTACCCATGCCAGACCTCGTGCCGGCACTGCCTTCCCCCTACCGGGCACGCCCCGCGACAGCCGACGACCTCGGCACCATCCATTGCCTCGTCTCGGCTTGCGAGCGCGAGCTCTACGGCCGAGCGCGGACGGACCCTGGCGCCGTCGCTGCCGTACTGGCCCGACCCGGGCTGCTTCCAGAGCTCGACACACTGCTGATCCACGACGAGGCCGGGCAACTGGCCGCTCGTGCTTGGGTGAACCGGCGCTCGGAGGTGGACGTCCACCCCCGGCATCGGGGCCGGGGACTCGGCGCCATGCTCCTGGACTGGGCCGAAAACCGGGCCCGCCGGGCAGGGAGCGAACAGATCGTCCAGACCGTGCCGGACGAGGACCTGGGCGCAGTCGCCCTGCTGCGTTCCCGCGGATATGGGCCGATGGTGAGCGAATGGCTGCTGGAGTTCGCCATGCCTAAGGAGCCGACGATGCCCGAACCGCCTTCAGGTGTGACGGTCCGGCCCTTCCGTCCGGGCGACGAGCACGAGGCGCACCAGCTCATCGAGGACGCCTTCGACGAATGGCAACAGCGGCGCATGCCCTACCAGGAGTGGGCCCAGCACACCGTCGAACGCTCCACGTTCGCCCCCGC
Organism: Streptomyces sp. NPDC052052; assembly: GCF_040680455.1. Lineage (NCBI taxonomy): Bacteria > Bacillati > Actinomycetota > Actinomycetes > Kitasatosporales > Streptomycetaceae > Streptomyces > Streptomyces sp. NPDC052052. Next base: position 162,579 of record NZ_JBFAWU010000013.1, read on the forward strand.
GGCATCTGCCCTGGCATTCACCGACGGCCAACTGGTGGGCGCTGCACTTTCGTTGGACCTGCCGGAGACCGGGGAGGGTTACATCGAGCAGGTTGCGGTGCGCCGCGACCACCGCAACCAAGGCATCGCCCAGTTGCTCCTGCGTCACGCGTTCCGCGCTTTCTATCGCCAGGGCCGGCGGACGTGCACCCTCGGCACGCACTCCGACACCGGGGCACTCGGCTTGTATCTGCGCGTGGGTATGAAGGTCCGAAACAGTTCTACGGTCTACCGGAAGAGTCTGCGGACGGACTGCTCCTGCCCAAGCCATCACCGGGTTTGAGTGGTAGCGAAGAGCCTCGCTGGCGGAACGACAGAACCCCCGCCACTCCTGTCGAAGCGGATGCGTACCATCCCGTACCACATGGAAACCGGAGAAGTGGTGGAAGAATTTGCGGCGATCGCCCTTCGTTGGCTGAAGTATGCCGGTAAAGCCGCGTGGGTCTTCCTTGACGTCTCGAACACGATCGACGGGACTCGCACTCTGTGGAAAACCATAAAGCCGTCGAAGTCGGAGTCTTCCGGTAATTCTTAGCCGGTATCCACTGCGTAAATCCTGAACACGGGTGTCGGGGGGATTCTTCGGATTGCGGGCAACGACGATTGCTGGGTGGCCGTCCGGTGCGTGGCCTCCAAGGTCTTCCCGGTCGCGGGCAGGCAGGGCGGTCGCGTGGGGCGGGTGACCAGGCGCTGTCCGCGCCCTGCCCACCGATCGGTGAAGCCGTCGATCCAACCCGCGGCACGTTTGTTCGGTGGTTCATTCGCGCCGACGAAGGCCAATGCCTCACGTGAGAGCGCCCGTATGCTGGCCATGGAGCCGACCCCTTGCCCCTGGTGGAGGCCTTGATGAGCACGTCCGCACCCGAGGCCGCGCCTGTCGGTCGAGGCGCTGCTGGCAGCCAAGAACACCCAGCCGATCCGTTCCCTGAACGACCTCGCTGCCGACACGTTCGAGTCGGACGAGGAGCTGGAGGAGTTCCTCGCCTTCACGTACGCCGAGCGCCACCGCCACGTCTGAGGTCACCGGAATGCAGCCCGTCACCTCCGGCGCATCGCCCGGCGGCCACGTCGGGCCCTGGACCGTGGCCGACGTCCTGGCCCTGCCCGAGGACCGCACCACCCGCTACGAACTGCTGGGGGAGTCCCTCGTACTGTCCCCCGTCCCCGGTATCCGTCACCAGAGGGCCTCCTTCCGGCTCGCCATGACCCTGCACGCGGCAGCCCAGGCTGCCGAAACGCCGGTCGAGGTACTGGAAGCCATCAACGTCGTCCTGCCCTCCGGCCTGGTAGTCCCCGATCTCGTGGTGACGGATTCCGGTGCGACGGCCGAGGACGACATCAGCGTCGACGCCGAGAACGTACAGCTCGTGGTCGAACTCGTCTCTCCCCGCAACCGCGTGGTGGGTTGCACGTTCAAGCCGATGCTCTACGCCGAGGCTGCCATCCCGCACTTCTGGCGGCTCGAGTTCGACCCCGCCCCCATGCTTGTCGTCCATGAACTGCAGGCCGGCTGCTACGTGGAGCGGACGACGGCGCTCTCGGGCACGACCACCCACCTGGACGTCCCGTTCCCCCTCGATATCGACCCGGCGAACCTCCCTCGTCAGTAGGCGCCGCGCTTGTCGGCAAGCGGAGGCCAACCGGAGTCACCACCGACGGACCCTGAGCCGTGGGCCGGGGGTGCGGGCCTGGACCTGCTGGCGGTCGGGGCCCTGTGCATCGGGGTGGCCCTGGCAGCGGTGCGGGCGAGGGTGCCAGGGCGGGAAGCCGTGGTGCAGGGTTCCGAGCACCAGGAGCCTTCCGCCGCGGGCCTGCCGGACACAGGCCCGCCGGACACATGGCGGACGGAGCCCTCCGTCACCGGGCGGTAGGCGAGAAGAGGCCCCACCCCAAGGCCCGTGGGGAAAATGGGTGAGTTTACCCGCCCTGCCCTCACGCCACACGCTTCAACGCAGTCATATGTTCGTCTGTGTGGCTGAACTTTTCTTGTTTCATGGTCAGTTGAAGGGGGAAGGGCCTTACCCTTCACCAGGTGAACCAGTTGATGTCCGCCGAGTCCGAAGCCGAGCCGACCCCCCACACCACCCCGCTCCCCGGCACGTTGCCCGAGGCCCTGCGGGTCGAGCTGATCGCCTTCCGGCGCGATCTGCACATGCACCCCGAGCTCGGCAACCAGGAGTTCCGGACCACCGAGGCCATCAAGACCCGGCTGGAGAAGGCCGGTCTCCGGCCCCAGGTGCTCTCCACCGGCACCGGACTCATCTGCGACGTGGGCACCCGGGACGGCGACACCCGGCCCATGCTCGCCCTGCGCGCGGACATCGACGCCCTGCCCATCCCGGACACCAAGGCCGGCGTCCCGTACCGCTCCACCGTCCCCGACCGGGCGCACGCCTGCGGACACGACATCCACACCGCCTCGGTCCTCGGCGCCGGGCTCGTGCTCGCCGAGCTGGACCGGCAGGGGCTGCTGCCCAACCCCGTGCGGCTGATCTTCCAGCCCGCCGAGGAGGTGCTGCCCGGCGGCGCTCCGGACACCATCGAGTCCGGAGCGCTGGAGGGCGTCGGGCGGATCATCGGGGTGCACTGCGACCCGAAGGTCGACGTGGGGCGGATCGGGCTGCGGGTCGGGGCGATCACGTCGGCCTGCGACCGGCTGGAGGTCACGCTCGACGGGGCCGGCGGCCACACCGCCCGGCCGCACCTGACCACCGACCTGGTCACCGCCGCGGCCAAGGTGGCCACCGAGGTGCCCGCGCTGCTGGCCCGCCGGGTCGACGCCCGGTCCGGGCTCGCCGTCACCTGGGGCCGGTTGCAGGCCGGGCACGCCTGCAATGTGATCCCGCAGCACGCCGAGCTGTCCGGCACCGTGCGCTGCCTGGACCTGGCGGCCTGGCGCGAGGCTCCGGACCTGGTGCACGCGGCGATCGACGAGGTGGCCGGAATGTACCGGGCCAAGACGGTCATCAACTACGTCCGCGGGGTCCCGCCCGTCGTGAACGACGCCGCGGTGATCGATCTGCTCGCCGGGGCGATGTCCGCCCGCCGCGGATCGTATGCAATCGAGGACACCGAGCAGAGTCTCGGCGGCGAGGACTTCTCCTGGTACCTGGAGGATGTCCCCGGAGCCATGGCCCGGCTCGGGGTCCGTACGCCCGGTGACACGGCCCGGCTCGATCTGCATCGGGGTGATTTCGACGCCGACGAGGAGGCCATCACCGTGGCCGTGGAGCTCTTCACTGCCTGCGCGTTGCTCGACGGCAACCGGCCGTAATCGGACAGTACGCCCTCCGTTCGCGACGATCCGATAACAGCTTCCGTACAGGTCTTTATCTGACATCTACGCGCGTTACGATCGCGGCGAAACCAGCGCCGGAAGAGGCGCTTCGGTCAGTTTCGAAGGGGCCTTCTCTTGCGCCGGGTATCCAAGATCACCGCTGCGTGTGCTGTTACTGCGGCTCTCGCGCTCACCGCCACCGCCTGTGGTGAGTCGTCCACCGAGAGCGGCAGCTCCGACGAGGGCAAGATGAAGATCGGCATGGCCTACGACGTGGGCGGCCGTGGCGACAACTCGTTCAACGACTCCGCCGCGCGCGGCCTCGACAAGGCCAAGGCCGAGTTCGGTGCCGAGACGAAGGAGCTCACCGCCAAGAACGGTGAGACCCCGGCCGACCGTGAGCAGCGCCTCGAATCGCTCGCCGAGGGCGGCTACAACCCGGTCGTGGCCGTCGGGTTCGCGTACAAGGACGCGGTCGACAAGATCGCGGCCAAGTACCCGAAGGTCAGCTTCGGTCTGGTCGACTCCGTCGCCGAGGCGAAGAACGTCGCCAGCATCGTCTTCACCGAGGAGCAGGGCTCCTACCTCGCCGGTGTCGCCGCCGCGCTGAAGTCGAAGGACGGCCAGGTCGGCTTCATCGGCGGTGTGGACCTTCCGCTGATCAAGAAGTTCGCCGCCGGCTTCAAGCAGGGTGTCCTCGACACCAAGCCGAAGGCCAACGTGCAGATCCAGTACCTGTCCACCGGCTCCGACCTCTCGGGCTTCGGCAGCCCGGACAAGGGCTCGGCCGCCGCCAAGGGCATGCTCGACAAGGGCGCGGACGTCATCTTCGCCGCCGCGGGTGGCTCGGGTGCCGGTTCGATCGAGGCCGTCGCGGGCAAGAAGGGCGCCTGGTCCATCGGCGTCGACTCCGACCAGGCCCTCGACGCGTCGCTGGCGAAGTACAAGGACACGATCATGACCTCGGTCGTCAAGAACGTCGACACCGGCGTCTACGACCTGGTCCAGTCGGTCAAGGACGGCAAGCCGCTGGCCGGTACGCAGACCTACTCCCTGGCCAAGGGCGGCGTCAGCCTGACCACCACGGGTGACCACCTCTCGGACATCCAGACCCAGCTCGACGAGGCGAAGAAGAAGATCGTCGACGGCACCATCACGGTCAAGACCACGCTCTGATCGTTTGGTCGGTCGGGGCCCGGGTGAGCCGCTTCGGCTTCACACGGGCCCCGATGTGCGTACGGCGCCCCCTGTGTTGTGCGTAGCCGTCCGCACACGGTCCGCCACCGCCCGATCCGGTGGTTGACGATTCAGGGACACTACGCGCGTAGCGACCGCCGGGCGCGGTACCTTTTCTCGCCCCCACCGGCTCGTCCCCCACTTCGTCCCCGCCCCGTCCCTCCGTCTCCGCCCTCCGCTCCTGCCAAGGAGAGTGCGCCATCAACGCGTCCAGCAGTCCTCATGCCGTGGAGCTCCGCGGCATCACCAAGCGGTTCCCCGGAGTCGTGGCCAACCACGACATCGACATCACGGTGCGCCGCGGCACCGTCCACGCTCTCGTCGGCGAGAACGGCGCGGGCAAGTCCACTCTGATGAAGATCCTGTACGGCATGCAGAAGCCGGACGAGGGCACCATCGCGGTGGACGGCGAGCAGGTCTCGTTCCACAACCCCGGCGACGCCATCGGCCGCGGCATCGGCATGGTGCACCAGCACTTCATGCTCGCCGACTACCTCACGGTCCTGGAGAACGTCGTCCTCGGCTCCGAGAAGCTGTACGGGATCGGCGACCGGGCCCGCGCCAAGATCAACGAGATATCGGACGCCTACGGCCTCGGGGTCCGCCCGGACGCCATGGTCGAGGACCTCGGGGTCGCCGACCGGCAGCGCGTGGAGATCCTCAAGGTTCTCTACCGCGGCGCACGCACCCTGATCCTCGACGAGCCCACGGCGGTCCTCGTCCCGCAGGAGGTCGACGCGCTCTTCGACAACCTGCGCGAGCTCAAGGCCGAGGGACTGACCGTCATCTTCATCTCGCACAAGCTGGGCGAGGTGCTGTCGGTCGCCGACGAGATCACCGTCATCCGGCGCGGTACGACGGTGGGCACCGCCGACCCGAAGAGCACCACGACCAAGCAGCTCGCCGAGCTGATGGTCGGCAGCGAACTCCCGTCGCCGGAGACCCGCGAGTCGACCGTCACCGACGTCCCGATGCTCACCGTCGACGGCTTGCGGCTCACCGCCACGGACCCGGACGGCGTGGTGCGCGCGGTGCTCGACGGCATCGACTTCACCATCCACAAGGGCGAGGTCCTCGGTATCGCGGGCGTCGAGGGCAACGGCCAGTCCGAACTGGTCGACGCGATCATGGGCATGCGTGGCCTCGACGCCGGTGTGCTCACCCTGGACGGCGTCGACATCTCCCGCATACCCACCCGCAAGCGCCGCGAGGACGGCATGGCCGTCATCCCCGAGGACCGCCATCGGCACGGACTGCTGCTGGAGGCCCCGCTCTGGGAGAACCGCATCCTCGGCCATGTCACCGAACGCCCCAACAGCAAGGGTCCGTTCCTCGACCCCAGGAGTGCCCGCGCCGACACCGAGCGGATCGTGCGCGAGTACGACGTCCGCACGCCCGGTATCGACGTCACCGCGGCCTCCCTCTCCGGCGGCAACCAGCAGAAGCTGATCGTCGGCCGCGAGATGAGCCACGATCCCAAGCTCCTGATAGCCGCGCACCCCACTCGGGGCGTGGACGTCGGCGCCCAGGCGCAGATCTGGGACCAGATCCGCGAGGCACGCCGCGAAGGCCTGGCCGTGCTGCTGATCTCCGCCGACCTGGACGAGCTGATCGGCCTCTCCGACACCCTGCGCGTCATGTACCGCGGCCGACTGGTCGCGGACGCCGACCCCGCGACCATCACCCCCGAGGAGCTCGGCTCGGCGATGACCGGCGCGGCCACCGGCCACCTCGAAGCACCGGACGAGGCGGAGCCGGACGCGGCCGCAGAGCCGGACGGGACCGCAGTGCCGGACGGGACCGCGGCACCGGAAGGCGCGACGGCGCCCGCCGGCTCGGCTACCGGAAGCGACAGCACCGAAACCGACCCCCGGGACGGGGGAGAGGACCGATGAAGAAGATCGACAAGGAGCGGTTGCTCCTGGGGATAGCGGCCCCCGTACTCGCGATCGTGGTCGCCTTCCTGGTGACCGCACTCGTGCTGGCCGCCACCGGCAAGCAGCCGTTCAGCGCCTTCGGCATCATGTTCGACTACGGGATGAAGTCGGACAGCCAGGTCTACATCCTGAACAAGGCGACGACGTACTACCTCGCGGGTCTCGCGGTGGCCGTCGGCTTCCGGATGAACCTCTTCAACATCGGCGTCGACGGCCAGTACCGCCTCGCCGCCTTCTTCGCAGCCGCGGTCGGCGGCGCGCTGACCCTGCCCGGCGCCCTGCAGATCCCGCTGATCATCCTCACCGCGATGATCGTCGGCGCGATGTGGGCCGGTATCGCCGGTGTCCTCAAGGTCACCCGGGGCGTCAGCGAGGTCGTCGCGACGATCATGCTGAACGCCATCGCGACGGCGATCATCGGCTACCTGCTCCAGCAGGGCCGCCTCGGCCACCTCGACACGGCCGGCACGAAGATCTCCACCAAGCCGATCCCGGAGTCCTCGCACTTCTTCGAGTTCCCGACCACCCCGTCGCCCGTCTGGGGCTTCATCGTGATCGCGGTCATCGCGGGCGTCGCCTACTGGTTCACGCTCTCGCGCACCCGGTTCGGCTTCGACCTGCGCACCGTCGGACAGTCCGGCTCCGCGGCCGAGGCCAGCGGCGTCGACGTCAAGAAGATGGTCGTCACCTCGATGCTGATCTCCGGAGCCGTGGCCGGCCTGGTCGGCATGCCGACCCTCCTCAACGACAGCTACGAGTACAGCGGCGACTTCCCGGTCGGTATTGGTTTCACCGGCATCGCCATCGCCCTCCTCGGCCGCAACCACCCCATCGGCATCGCGCTCGGCGCCCTGCTCTGGGGCTTCCTGGAGCGCGGCACCGGCAAGCTCGAGTTCGAGGGGTACGACAAGGAGATCGTCGGCGTGATCCAGGGCGTCATCGTCCTGTGCGTCGTCATCGCCTACGAAGTCGTCCGCCGCTACGGCCTCAAGCGCCAGCAGAGCAAGGTCGGCGCGGAACTCGCCGCACAGGCCGCCCGTAACTCCGAAAAGCAGGAGGTGTCGGCGTGACCGTCACGGCGACTTCCACCCCGCCCGCCGCGGCACCCAAGGTCTCCGGCGGCAAGGGCGGCCGCACCCGCCTCTCCTTCCCCGTCATCCTCCTGATCGTCGCGGGCGCACTGCTCGCCCTGTCCGCCGTGCGCGCCATCACCGGCGCCCAGGACGTCACGTCCGCCGGACAGATCAGTGCGGCGCTCGCCATGGCGGTGCCGATCGGGCTCGCCGGTCTCGGCGGCCTCTGGGCCGAGCGGTCCGGCGTGGTCAACATCGGCCTCGAAGGCATGATGATCCTGGGCACGTTCTTCGGCGCCTGGGCCGGCTGGCAGACCAGCCCCTGGCTCGGCGTGCTGGCCGGCGTCATCGGCGGCATGCTCGGCGGGCTGCTGCACGCCGTCGCGACCGTCACCTTCGGCGTCGACCACATCATCTCCGGTATCGCCATCAACATCCTGGCGCTCGGCTTCACCACCTACCTGGCCAAGCTCTGGTTCAACGAGGGCGAGGCGGCGGCCAAGGGCGGCAGCCCGAAGCAGTCCCCGCCGTCCGACGACATCACCTCGGTGACCGTCCCGGGCCTCTCCGACTGGCTGCACTCCATCGAGAAGCACCACTGGTTCTTCGTCTCCGACCTCGCCGGTGTCCTCGGCGGCCTGGTCACCCATGTGTCGCTGCTGACGATCGTGGCCGTGGTCCTCTTCGCCCTCACGTTCTTCGTGCTGTGGAAGACCTCGTTCGGGCTGCGGCTGCGTTCCTGCGGCGAGAACCCGGTCGCCGCCGAGTCGCTCGGCGTGAACGTCTACCGCTACAAGTACATCGCGGTGATCGTCTCCGGCGGCCTGGCCGGCCTCGGCGGCGCCTTCCTCTCGCTCGTCACCTCGCACATCTACAACGAGGGCCAGACCGGCGGGCGCGGATACATCGGTCTCGCCGCGATGATCTTCGGCAACTGGCGCCCCGGCGGCCTCGCCATGGGCGCCGGCCTGTTCGGCTTCGCCGACGCGCTCCAGCTCCGCAACGGCGGCGAGTCCGTCCACGCGCTGCTCCTGCTGCTGGTGGTCGTGCTGGCCGTGCTCGCAGCCTGGAAGCTCTACCGCAAGAGCTTCGTCCAGGGCGGGGTCAGCGCGGTCGTCGCCGCCGCGGTACTCATCTGGTACCTCGCCACGGACACCGTGCCCACCGAATTCGTGAGCGCCACGCCGTACATTGTCACTCTGCTCGTCCTCTCGCTCTCCGCCCAGCGACTGCGGATGCCGAAGGCGGACGGCATGCGCTACCGGAAGGGGCAGGGCAAGTGACAGCCGACGCGGAGTTCGACTGGGCGGCACTGCGGAACGCCGCACGGTCCGCGATGGCGCACGCGTACGTCCCCTACTCGCACTACCCGGTCGGCGCCGCGGCACGGGTCGACGACGGACGCACGGTCTCCGGCTGCAACGTCGAGAACGCCTCGTACGGTGTCGGCCTGTGCGCCGAGTGCGGCCTGGTCTCCCAGCTCCACGCCACCGGCGGCGGGCGCCTGACCCACTTCACCTGCGTGGACGGGTCGGGCGAGGTCCTGGTGCCGTGCGGCAGGTGCCGGCAGCTGCTGTACGAGTTCGGCGGGCCGGAGCTGATCCTGGAGACGCCCGACGGGCTGCGCACGCTCGACGCGATGTTGCCGCAGGCCTTCGGACCGGACCATCTGAAGTAGAACCCCGGTGGCCCTCCCTCGCACGGGGGAGGGCCACCCCCCTCTCCACCCTCTATGCGCGTAGAGTCTGACTCTCTCGCGTACGCACGTACCGGCCGGAAGGAATCCCAGGACATGGACGCCATCTCCGTCATCCGCACCAAGCGGGACCGAGGCGAGCTGACCCCCGAGCAGATCGACTGGGTCGTCGACGCGTACACCCGCGGTGAGGTCGCCGACGAGCAGATGTCCGCGCTGGCCATGGCGATCCTGCTGAACGGCATGAACCGCGCCGAGATCGCCCGCTGGACCGCCGCGATGATCGCCTCCGGCGAGCGCATGGACTTCGCGTCGCTCTCCCGGCCCACCACCGACAAGCACTCCACCGGAGGCGTCGGCGACAAGATCACCCTGCCGCTCGCCCCGCTGGTCGCCGCCTGCGGCGCGGCGGTGCCGCAGCTCAGCGGGCGCGGTCTCGGCCACACCGGCGGCACGCTCGACAAGCTGGAGTCCATCCCCGGCTGGCGCGCGCACCTCTCCAACGAGGAGATGCTCCACGTCCTGGACACCACCGGCGCGGTCATCTGTGCCGCCGGCGACGGTCTCGCCCCCGCCGACAAGAAGCTGTACGCGCTCCGCGACGTCACCGGCACGGTCGAGGCCATCCCGCTGATCGCCAGCTCGATCATGTCCAAGAAGATCGCCGAGGGCACCGGCGCGCTCGTCCTGGACGTCAAGGTCGGCTCGGGCGCCTTCATGAAGACCATCGAGGACGCCCGCGAACTGGCCTCCACCATGGTCGCCCTGGGCACCGACAGTGGCGTGCGCACGGTCGCGCTGCTCACCGACATGGCCACCCCGCTCGGCCTGACCGCGGGCAACGCCCTGGAGGTGCGCGAGTCGGTCGAGGTGCTGGCCGGCGGCGGACCCAAGGACGTCGTCGAGCTCACCCTGGCCCTCGCCCGCGAGATGCTCGACGCGGCCGGACTCAAGGACGCCGACCCCGAGAAGGCCCTCGCCGACGGCTCCGCCATGGACGTGTGGCGCCGGATGATCTCCGCCCAGGGCGGCGACCCGGACGCCCCGCTCCCGGTCGCCCGCGAGCAGCACGTGGTCACGGCCCCGGCCAGCGGCGTACTGACCCGCCTGGACGCGTACGACATCGGCGTCGCCGCCTGGCGCCTCGGCGCGGGCCGGGCCCGCAAGGAGGACCCGGTGCAGGCGGGCGCGGGCGTCGAACTGCACGCCAAGCCGGGCGACCAGGTCACGGCCGGACAGCCGCTGCTGACGCTGCACACCGACACCCCGGAGAAGTTCGACTACGCGCTGAAGGCCCTGCCCTCCGCGTACGACATCGCCCCGGCCGACACGGACTTCACGGCCACCCCGGTGGTGCGAGAGCGTATCGCCTGACCTGCGGCTTACTCGTCCGGGTGAACGGGATCGGTGGACTGCCGCCGGTCCCGTTCGGCATGCTGGACGGAGGCGGCCCTTCAGGTGACGTACCGACAGAGGAGACCGCCATGTGCCCCCTCACCGTTGACCCCGTGCCGGGCCACGGCCAGGACTGGGACGACCTCGTCCGGATCTGGGAGGAGACGGACGCTCCCGAGGGCTGCAAGGTGGAGATCATCGAGGGGATCGTCACTGTGTCGCCACCACCGTCCAACGACCACAGTCTCACTGCCGCGTTGCTGCAACGCCGGCTCTACTCCGTGATTCCGGAGGACTGGGGGATCTACCAGACCCTTGCTGTCACCGTGCCGGGCCGAGCCGGGCTCTACGTCCCCGATCTCGTCGTCGTCCCGCGGGCCGAGGTGACCGGGCCGGGCAACCGCGTACCGGCAAAGGAGGCCCGGCTCGTCGTCGAGATCACCTTGCGGGCCAACGCCAACCACGACCGCATCGGCAAGGCACACGGATACGCGAAGGCCGGTGTCGAGCTCTTCCTGCTCCTCGACCCCTGGCAGTCCGGCCGCCCCACGGCCACCCTGTACGGGGAACCCGAAGCGGGCACGTACCGGGTCCTGGACGCGGTCGAGTACGGGGAGAAGCTGACCCTGCCCGAGCCGTTCGCACTGGTACTGGACACCGGCGTCTTTCCGGTCAGCTGAGGGCTGTCCCCTCCTCGCACGAACGGCCCGCCGGGGCGGAGTGATCCGTCCCGGCGGGCCGTCCTCATGCGGTCGCCGTCGAGGGGCCTACTTGCCGAAGTAGGCGTGGTAGATCGTGACCGACGACGTGTTGCCCTTCTTGTCCGTGACCTTGGCCCGGTAGGAGAGGGACTTGCCCTTGGCCGGGTTCTTCACCGAGAGCTTGCCCTTCTTGACCGCGACCTTCTTCCACGTCTTGCCGCCGTTGTAACTGATGTACACCGTCAGCGACTTGAGGTTGCTGCCGGCCGCCGCCCCCTGCACCTTCACCGGCACGGAAGCGGTCCTGCCCGCCGTCACCTTGCCGTCCAGGGTCACGTTGGGGGTGAAGCGGACCGTGGAGATCGGCATCAGAGTGGGGGTCGAGGTCTTCTTGGACCGGAAGGTCCAGCTCGCATCGATCCGGGTGGAGACGGCCGAGACCTTGGAGCTGCGCTTCACCGAGGTCGTCAGCTTGTAGTCGGCGGCAGCGGACGGCACGCGGATGGCGGGGTCGCCTTCCAGCGGGTCCGTGTTCTGCGCGAGCTTGACACCGTTGCGGTACAGGACCGTCTTGACCGAACTGTACGTGGACCAGCCGATGTTGCCGCTTCCGTCGGCTGCCAGCGGCAGTATTCCGACGAGGTCGTTGCCGTCACGGTAGACCCCGTAGCCGGAACCGACCGCGGGGCCGAACACCGCGGTGTTGCCCTTCTTCGTGTAGGTTTTGCCTGCCGTGAGGGTCTTCGGGTTACCGAGGGAGTACATCGCCTCGGCCACCGGGAAGCCGTCCGCGTCGAGACCGCCGTTCTGGCTGAAGTCGAAGCTCCACTTCACCTTGTTGGCGGTGGAGACATAGATGGTGCTGGTGCCCGGGAGGTTCTGCGTGGACCAGTAGCTCCAGCCGGAGTACGCACCGGGCAGCTGGCTCCACGCCGCGATTCCGCCCTTCTTGCCCTTGACGGACGCGCCGAGCGAGGTCTTCACCTTGGCCATCTGGGCGGTGGTGAACTTCCTGGTGTATCCGGTCGCGGCCTGGGTCACCGGGCCCCCGACCGCGATGTCGTACCGGGTCGAGGAGCTCTTGGCCCAGCTGCCGAGCCAGTGCTGGGAGAGCGAACCGTCGGTCACCTTCGGGCCGACGTGCAGAGTGCGGAAGCCCTGGTACGAATTGAGGAACCAGCCGGAGGTGTATGCGCTGTTCTCGCTGTCCCACTGAAGATCGGGCGCGGCGAACCGGGCCTTCGTGTCACTGGCGGGCAGGGTGAAGGCGACCGGCTTCGCCTTGCGCGCGTCGAACGTCACGGTGACGTCCTTGGTGACGTTCAGATTCGGCTGGGCGATCCAGTCGACGCCCTTGGTGGTGTCCTCCGGGTCCGCGTAGACGGCGGCGTCCAGCGCATAACCACCCTTGGGGGCACGGACCTTGGCCGTTCCGTCGGGGCCGGTGGGCGACATCCAGACATCGCTCGCGGTGCCGGACAGACCGTAGAGACTGGAACTGTAGAACGCGGCGGGCTTCCCGTCACGGCCGATGACCTTGAGCGTGAGGTCGTACGACTCGATCTCGCGGTCGACCGCGGCCGCGGTGCGGACGGTCTGGCCGTCGCCGGTCGCGACGACATAGGCGGAGTAGGAGCCGTCGGCCGTACCACCGAGCCTGGTGTCCGCGGTCAGCGGCACGTCGGCGGTGCCGCCCGCGGGGACGGTCACCTGCTCGGCGCCGAGCGTGAAGAAGCCGGCCGGGGCGGCCTGGCCCTTGGGGCCGGTGGCCGTGACGGCCAGATCGAGGGTGACGTCCGTCGTACCGAGGTTGCGGTACGTCAGGTTCTTGCTGACCGGGGTGTCGTCGGTGTGCGGCCACTGCTGCACACCGAAGTTCACCGACACCGGGTCGGCGACGACGGTCTGGGCGATCGCCTGGTCGACGGCGATCCGGCCCGACCCCTGCTGGAACGGCGTGTACGCACCCGGCTTCGTGGACGCCGTGAGCGCGCCCTTGAGTTCGGTGTACTTCCAGTCCGGGTGCTCCTGCTTGAGAAGCGCCGCGGCGCCCGCGACGTGCGGGGTCGCCATCGACGTACCGGAGATCGTCAGATAGCCGGACGGGTTCTGCCCGACCTCCTGCGCGATCTCCGAGCCGGGTGCGGCCGCCGCGGTGATGTCCACGCCGGGTGCGGTGACATCGGGCTTGATCGCGCTGTCGCCGATGCGCGGGCCGCGACTGGAGAAGTCGGCCAGCTTGTCGTTGCCGTCGACCGCGCCGACGGTCAGGGCGGCGTCCGCGCTGCCCGGGGAGCCGACCGTGCCGGCGGCGTCGCCCTCGTTGCCCGCCGCGATGGCGAACAGGACGCCGTGGTCGGCCGAGAGCTTGTTCACCGCCGCTTCGAGCGGATCGACCTCGGGGGTGTCGATGCCACCCAGGCTCAGATTGATGATGTCGGCGCCCTCCGCGACCGCCCACTCCATGCCGGCCAGGATGCCCGCGTCGTCGCCGTAGCCTTCGTCGTCGAGCACCTTGCCCTCGATCAGCTTGGCGTCCGGGGCGACGCCCTTGAACTTCCCGCCCGACTTGGCGCCCGTACCGGCCGCGATCGAGGACACATGGGTGCCGTGCCCGACACGGTCCTTGGTGTCGGGCGACGAGGTGAAGTTCTTCGTGCTGAGGATCTGTCCCTGGAGGTCGGGGTGAGTGGCGTCCACACCGGTGTCCAGAACGGCGATCTTGACGCCGCTTCCGGTGTAACCGGCCTGCCACGCGGTCGGTGCGCCGATCTGCGACACGCTCTTGTCGAGGCTCACCTTGCGCACACCGTTCAGCCACACCCGGTCGACGCCGGCGGCGGTGGTGCGCTGTGCACTGCCCGAGGGCTTGCTGGTGAGCGCCTGCCAGATGTCCTGGGCGTCGCGGTCCGGCGTGGTCACCGACTCGGCGTTCAGCGACTTCAGAGACCGGCCGACCCGGGTGGCACCGGCGTCACGGACCTGCTCCTTCGCGGCCGCCGCCCGTGCGCCCCGGTAGGCGACGATCAGCTTCAGTCCCGCCTTCTGGGCCCGGCGGTTCTCCGCACGGTTCAGCTCGGTGATGTCGAACAGCCGGCGGTCCAGCTTCCCGGAGCTGATCAGCCGGTGCGCGTCGGCCGGGACGAGCAGGGTGTGCCCGTCGCGTATCTGCCGTTGCACGGGTATGTGTTCCCGCCCCTTCGCGGGCCGGAAGTCCAGGACTCGGCCCTTGGCGTCCACCAGAACACGGTCGCCGGTGATGAGCGTCAGCCGGTGCTGGGCCACCGGCCCGGCGCCCGTCGCGGCGGAGGCGCCGGACTCTGCCATGGCCGGGGTGGTGAGCCCGGCCGTGAGTGCCACGGCGGCCGCCATGGCAATGGTGGATACGCACGCGCTTTTCACGTGTCTGCGCAACTCTCCCCCTGGAGAATCAGGAGGCCCCCCGAGGGGCCACTGGTCAGCCGGCACCGAGCGACAGTTGGTGCCGACCGGTCCCTAACCTAGAGGTAGTTTGGGGCACAAAGGTTCACAGAAATCGCACACATGACAAGAGCTGACGGATATTCACCGGCTTTTCGGTCCGTTGTGAACCGGGTACGAGACCGCGGGCCCTGTGAGGAAGCGGCCGGATGAGTTTCGGCCGAGGCCTCGGTCTCCCTGATGCGGAAGCCATGACGGGGGCCTGACGAGCCGGATGAGGGCCGCGCAGGACTTCGTCTCACCTCGCGCCGGCGTCGGCGCCGCCCTTGGCGTCGGCCTCCGTGTCCAGATGATCCGGCAGGCCGAACAGCGGAAACCAGCGAGGCGTGTCCAGGAAGAAATGCATCCCGGCGATGGAGCCCTTCGAGATGTCGATGACCTGCACGGCCCACGGCACGAACTCCGGCCCGTCCGGATCCGGCTTGTAGTGCGCGAAGGCCGGGGTGCCGTTCGCCGCCGTCGCCACCAGGCGCGAGCCCGCACAGCCCGCGCCGAGGGAGAGCATGAAACCGGTGATGTCGTCATGCCCCTGGAGCCAGAGATCGAACGGCGGCATGGTCATCACGGCGTCCTCGCGGAGCAGCGCCGTCAGCGCCGCCATGTCGTACTCCTCGAACGCCGCGACGTACCGGTCGAGCAGCCGGCGCTGCTCCTCGTCGAGCGGATCGGCGGTGTCGGCGGTCTGCTCCGCGCGCGCCGCGAGGGTGGCGCGGGCCCGCTGGAGGGCGCTGTTGACCGACGCGACCGAGGTGCCGAGGAGTTCGGCGACCTCGCTCGCCTTCCAGGCCAGTACCTCGCGCAGGATCAGCACGGCCCGCTGTCTGGGCGGCAGATGCTGCAAGGCGGCCACGAACGCGAGCCGCACCGACTCCCGCGCCACCGCGGCCTCCGCCGGGTCGGACACCGACGGCAGGATCCGCCCGTCCGGCATCGGCTCCAGCCAGGTGTGCTCCGCCAGCGGGTTGAGCGCCGCCTGGGCGAGCGGCGTCGGCCCCGACAGATCGACCGGACGGGCCCGCTTGCCGGCCGCCTTCAGCATGTCCAGGCAGACGTTGGTGGCGATGCGGTACAGCCAGGACCGCAGGGAGGAACGCCCCTCGAACTTCTCGACGTTGCGCCAGGCACGCACCATCGTGTCCTGCACCGCGTCCTGTGCCTCGAAGGCCGAGCCGAGCATCCGGTAGCAGTAACCCGTCAGCTCGACCCGGTGTCCTTCCAGGCTGCTCTCGATGTCCTCGGCAGCAGAAAGACCGCTCATCGCTCCACCCCTGTTGTGCTGTGACCCCGCCCACTTCGGCACATCGGAAACTACAACGGGCCACTGACAACAGGGGTGATGAGCGCCTGAGCGGCGCGCCTTCGGATCACGTTCCGGGCTTGCGTCCGTACACGTAGACGTCGTCGCCGTTCTTCAGCAGATTCCAGTACGCCTTCGCATCGGCGGGGCGCATGTTGACGCAGCCGTGCGACCCCGGAGGGTTCCACATCTTCACGCCCACCGAGTGGAACGCCTGCCCGCCGTCGAAGAACTGGGAGTACGGCATCGGCACGTTGTAGAGCGTCGACCAGTGGTTGATGTGCCGCAGATAGATCTTGCTCGACCCGGTCCGGGTCTCGTACCCGTTCCGCCCCGTCCGCACCGGCACCGGACCGAACTTCAGCTTGCTGCCGTCCTGGATCCAGCTCAGCTGCCGGGTCAGGTCCACGCAGGCGATCCGCCCGCGGTTGGTGGGGCACTTCTTGGCCTTGTTCGGGTTCTTGCCGGCCGCCTTCTGGGCCGTGAGCGTCTTCATCGTCCGCCAGGTGATCGGGCCCGCGTAACCGATGTCCGGGGTGACCCCGTAGGTGCGCTGGAACGACCGGATCGCCTTGCAGTCGGCGGCCGACTGCCTGCCGTCGACCGGCCGGTGCAGATACTTCTCGACCTGCTTCTGGTACGGCCCGGTGGACGTCGTGCAGGACGCCGCCTGCGCGGATCCGCCGGTGCCCAGGACCAGGGTGGACGTCGCCGTCAGACCGGCGACGGACAGCGCGAGCGCCCGCCGCGTCCGGACGCCCCGCGTGTTCCCTGTGACTCTCATGTACGCCAACTCCCCTTCGCGCGCGGTGAGGTGCTTCCGCATGCTAGACGCGCGTCGGGGAGTGGTTGGTTGTGCGTCGTATGTCTCAGTTCGGAACTCTCTCGGTTCGGAACTGTCTCAGTGCTGCACGGACGCCACCGGCGCCGGCCGGCGCTGTTCCGCCCGCGCCGCCAGCGAACCGAACAGCGTGATCGTCACGACGCCGAGGACCGCGAACAGTCCCAGGCACGCCGTCCCGGCCCAGCCGCCGGCGTGGAAGGCGATCGCACCGATCGCGCTTCCCGCGCTGGAGCCCAGGTAGTACACGGACTGGTAGAGCGCCGACGCCTGGGCGCGGCCCTTCGTCGCCGTATGGCTCACCGCTGACGAGGCGACCGCGTGCCCGGCGAAGAAACCCGCCGTGATCAGGACCAGGCCGAGGAGTACCGCGACCACCTGGTCGACGAGCGAGAGCAGCAGACCGGCGGCCGTGGTGGACACGGCCAGGTACAGCGCACCCCGGCGGCCGAGACGGGCGACCAGCTTGCCGGCCGCCGCGGAGGAGACCGTACCGACGAGATAGACCAGGAAGATCGAACCGACGAGCCCCTGCGACAGGTTGAACGGCGCCTCCACCAGGCGGTAGCCGATCACCGTGTAGACCGCGCCGAACACCGTCATGAACAGCGCGCCGATCGCGTACAGCCGCCGCAGCAGCGGGTTCGCGAGATGCCCGCCCACCGTCCTGGCGACGGCCTTCGGGTTCAGCGAGCCCGGGGTGAAGTGCCGGGCCTTGGGGATCATGAAGTGGAAGACGACCGCGCAGGCCACGGCGATGAGCCCGACCACGCCGAGCGCCGCACGCCAGCCCCACGCCTGGGCGATCCAGCCGGTGATGATGCGACCGCTCATCCCGCCGATGCTGTTGCCCGCCACGAACAGTCCGATCGCGGCGACCAGCGCCTTCGGCCGTACCTCCTCCGCCAGGTACGCCATCGCGGAGGCGGGCAGTCCGGCCAGCGCCGCGCCCTGGACGGCGCGCAGCGCGATCAGCCAGCCCAGCGAGGGCGAGAACGGCACGAGGAGCCCGACCAGTACCGCGATCGTCAGCGACACGGTCATCATCTGCCGCCGCCCGAACCGTTCCGAGAGCGCACTCATCGGCAGCACGCACAGGGCCAGGGCGCCCGTCGCGGCGGAGACCGTCCAGCTGGCCTGTCCGGCCGTGACGCCGAGGGAGGACGACACGGCGGGCAGCAGGGCCTGGGTGGAGTAGAGGAGAGCGAAGGTCGCGACACCTGCGGCGAAGAGCGCGAAACTCATCCGGCGGTAGCCGGGGCGGCCGGGCTCGAGGCGGTCCGTCGCGGCGGGGCCGGCGGGGGCGACAGCGGCGGCGGGGGACGTCTGGGGCGAGGCGGCCACGGTGAGGGTGGACGCCTCGGTACTCGCGGGAGGCATGGCTCAAAACTAAAACCACCAGGTTTCATGCGTCCAATGCATGAACTCGTCATAATCGTTCCCATGGCGCATGAACACAGCTCACAGCCTCGACTGTCACCGAGTAGTTACGAAGAAGACATCCGCGCCGTCCTCGCGCCGCGGCTGGCCCACTTCGTGGCGGTGGCCCGCCACGAGCACGTCACCCGCGCCGCGTACGAACTCGGCGTCCCGCAGTCGACGCTCTCCCGGTCGATGGTCAGGCTCGAACAGGACCTGGGAGTCACCCTCTTCGCCCGCAAGGGCCGCACCGTCTCCCTCACCCCCGCGGGCCGCACCTTCCTGAGCTCCGCGGAGCGGGCCCTGGCCGAGGTCGAGAAGGCCGCCGAATCGGTGCGGGCCGACGCCGATCCGGCCACCGGCAAGGTCGCCTTCGGCTTTCTGCACACCATGGGCTCCGAGACCGTGCCCGCCCTGATCCGGGCCTTCCGCGCCGACCACCCCGGGGTCCGCTTCCAGCTCGTACAGAACTACGGCGAGGCGATGCTCGAACGCCTCCGGTCCGGCGGCCTCGACCTCTGCCTCACCTCACCCGTCCCCGACGCCCCCGATCTGGTCGCCCGCCGCCTCGACGAACAGCGGCTGCGCCTGGTCGTCCCCGAGGACCACCCTCTCGCGTCCCGCCGCCGCATCCGCCTGGCGGAGGCCGCCGACGAGAAGTTCGTCACCCTCGAACCCGGTTACGGGCTGCGCCGGATCACCGACGACCTGTGCGCCGAGGCGGGCTTCACCCCCCGTGTCGCCTTCGAGGGCGAGGAGGCGGAGACCCTGCGCGGCCTGGTCGCGGCCGGCCTGGGCGTGGCCCTGCTGCCCCCGCCCGCGGTGGCCCGCCCCGGGGTCGTCGAGCTGACGGTCACGGCCCCGCGAGCGGCCCGCGAGATCGGCGTCGCCTGGCTGGACGGCCACCCGGACACCCCACCGGTGGCCGCCTTCAAACGCTTCCTGCTGTCGCGGCGGGGGCATCTGCTGCCGGACTGAGGGGGGCGGGGCGGTGGGGTGGGATGCGGTGGGGTGAGGTGGGCGTGCCTGGGGTGACGTACGTGCCCCGTGTCTTCTCCGCCTCCTCCGATGCTGCGGGGCATCCCCGCGAAGGCGAGGAGCGGCACATGGCCGAGGGCGGGTCGCGCCGGGCGACGGGACCATCCCCGCGTGTGCGGGGAGCAGCCCGCGCGGCCGGCCTTCCCCGGCCGTGACAAGGGACCATCCCCGCGTGTGCGCGGAGCACCGGATCCGCGGTCCGAAGACAGCCGCTGCCGAGGGATCATCCCCGCGTGTGCGGGGAGCAGCTGACCTGTATCGGCTGGGCTGCGTGGGCGGCGGGACCATCCCCGCGTGTGCGGGGAGCAGTCCACGGCGCGTCTTCCTTGGCGGTGACGCCGGGGACCATCCCCGCGTGTGCGGGGAGCAGAGCGAAGCGAGCGAGAACTCAATATCGCACTCGGGACCATCCCCGCGTGTGCGGGGAGCAGCCGAGTAGCGCCATGAGCGCAAGCGTGAGCTTGGGACCATCCCCGCGTGTGCGGGGAGCAGGGGTTCGGAACCGCCTCCAGGGTCACGGATCGGGGACCATCCGCGCGTGTGCGGGGAGCAGGTGGACCGCGTCCGGGTGCGAACCGCGACGATGGGACCATCCCCGCGTGTGCGGGGAGCAGTGCTCCGCACGGTGGAGCGGGTTCGGCCCGGGAGGACCATCCCCGCGTGTGCGGGGAGCAGGACTCGTTGTCAGCCTGTACGAGTTCTAGGAAGGGACCATCCCCGCGTGTGCGGGGAGCAGAGGGCCCACAGCGGGGCATCAGTGGACATCACGGGACCATCCCCGCGTGTGCGGGGAGCAGGGAATGCGATCGATCAGCGGCTTGACTACCCGGGGACCATCCCCGCGTGTGCGGGGAGCAGCCCACGGTGCACGTGCCGCCGTCGAGGTCGATGGGACCATCCCCGCGTGTGCGGGGAGCAGACTGCGCGACCTGCGGCTTTATCGTGAAGGCACGTGATTTTCCCACACTTTCGCCGACTCCGGCATAGCGGACATATCGACCGTAGTCCCCTCGATTGGTCCACCCAGCGTCAGGAGGGGCGGCTGCGCAAAGCGCCCATCCTAGAACCTGCTCACCTGTTTTCGGGTTGCTATGCCCACATCGAAGTCGAATCCCTTGAGTTTTCGTCATATAGGCGTTCTGTGGGTTTGCCTGCATTCATCTGGCATGGCAGGTGGCGGAGAACCCGTTAGGGCCTGCGAGGCAGGCTTGGTGAGGCCCTGACCAGCGTCGAGAGGGGGGCGGTTTCGTGCGTTCGAGGTCAGTCGAGCGGCGTGGACTGGTGCGCCGCCGCGATGGCGTCGATCCGGGCCGCAAGGTCGAAGTCGGCCGCGGTCAGCTTGTAGCCGGCATCATGCGTGGTCACCGCAATGCGCAGGTGGTCGATCCGCAAGTCGATGTCTGCGTGGTGGCCGATGCGGCGCTCCCGGTCGGCGATGTGCACGACCATCGCGACACCTGCGTGGTACCGAATGTCCACCCGCCGCGTGATCTCGTCTCCGTCACGAGTCCACTCCGGCAGTCCCGCCAGCCGCGCCTCGATCTCTTCGTCCGTCAGCGGCTTCGGTACACCCATCACAGTCATCCCCTCCCGGCCACCGGCGCCAGCACCTCGGCAAGGTCCCGGCCGATCGGGGCATCCTGCCACGGCCGCATCGCCCGCTCCAGAGCGATCAACTCCCGGGCCATGCGGGCAGACCTGGTCTCGACCGCGATCGTCGCAACCGTGCGCGCGATCTCCACCGCCTGATCCGGCTCCCGTCCGACGGCGGCAGCTGTCGCCTGCCGGGCCAGGTACACCCCGCGGTCGCGCCGGGCGGTTTCCGGGACGATGGCGAGGACCTGCGACCACAGGGCGCCGGCCTCCGCGCCGAGACCGAGTCGTCCGTAGCAGGTGGCCCGCTGCACCTCCAGATAACCAGGGGTCCTCCGGCACGCGTTTCCCCACGGCAGGTCGTCGTCAACGCGGGGTAACAGCAGGTCGGCCTTGTCGATGAGGTGGTCGACCAGGCCGCGGTCACCGGTGAGACTGGCGCCATGGGCCTGCTGCTGCATGGCCATGATCCTGACCTTCGGAACGAGTTGGTCAGCGTCGTCGAGCGCCGCTTCGCACAGGTCGATGACAGCGTGCCCGTCGCCGAGGTCAGTACGCACCTGGGCCTGATTGACGAGGCTGTACGCGATCAGGTGTGGATCCCGCGACCGCATCGCGATCTCCTGCGTCACCCCACGCCAGAAGGCGGCACCGTCCATGTCGCCGGCGTCCTGGTACAGCCAGCCGACGAGCGCCGCGTAGGCCGCGCCGACGCGAAGGAGACCTCGGCGGGTCCCGCCCCTTGTGGACCTCATGAGTTTGTCGATGAGCTGGTACTGCGCAGACACGGTGCCGATCAGGTCGTGCGGGCCCAGGAACATGTCGGCCCGGTAGTGCCCCTCCAACTGTTGCTGAAAGTAGTCGATCAGGGCGGGGTCGACGTGCTGCGGCGCGACCGGTCCCGCAACGAGCGCAGCAGCGGTGACGGAAACGAAGGCTTGGCGGCCCACCTGCCCCTCCTCGTGGTGCTCGGGCCGGATCCAGCCCGGCGGAGTCGTGAATCCCAGGTCTTCCGGCCAGCGCCCGAGCGCGTCGTGAATGACGATTGCGGTCTCCTCGGCCGGCCAGCCGGGACGGCCACCTTCCCAGCGCCGCCATGTGCGGGCAGAGACGTTGAACTGCCGGTCGTCGAGGAGGCGTTGCCCGTGCTCCGTGATGGCCGTGGCGGCAGATTCGATGGTTCGCCACCCCTTCTGCAAGCGGGCGGCCCGCAGGG
The DNA here is from genome assembly GCF_040680455.1 of Streptomyces sp. NPDC052052. NCBI lineage: Bacteria > Bacillati > Actinomycetota > Actinomycetes > Kitasatosporales > Streptomycetaceae > Streptomyces > Streptomyces sp. NPDC052052. The sequence goes on from NZ_JBFAWU010000013.1 coordinate 184,817, forward strand.
CGTCGTTTCGGCTCACGGGCCCAGTCTGACGTGTCATCGTGCGCGCTTCCGGCCGTGGCCGCTACGTGGCCACGCGTGGCCATCCGGCGACCTGTTCGCTGCTCACTGTGCACGCTCATCATCAGGGTGTGACAGCGCGGCGGTACAGCAAATCGGCTGCGTTCCCCTCAATCGACTTAGGGCGGGGGCTACTTATGGCGATGACGATCAAGGTGTACGAGGTGGACCGCTACGGCAGGACGCGAGTCATCCGCCCAGAGGCTGAGGTGACCCCGCTCAAGTCCGTGGAACAGTCCCAGGCGTACCCGGCTTGCGCATGCGACCGGTGCGTGAAGGACCGCGGATGACCGCCCAGTCGAAGCCCGACGCCGCGTATCGCACTTGGATCGGGCACACCGTGACCTGTGCCACCTGCCGGGCCGGGAGCCCTTGCTCGACTGCTGTTCGGCTCGGCCGCGCCTGGCGGGAGACCCGACGATGACCCACCCTCCCCGCTGCATCACCTGCGGGACCGACCAGGGCGTCGAGCCCGTGCATGAGACGTACGGCTGCCCGGCTCATATCCGCGGCCTGCGAGGTGAGGTCGGGGACGTTCTCACCAACTTGGTGTGGCTGCAGGAAACCCGGACCGAGCGGATGCGCGTGCGGGGCCTGTGAACCCCCGCTCGCGGCTGTTGATCACGCCACCAGCCGCGGGCGGGTTCCCGCCGACCGGGCGGAGCCGCCGTGCCCAACGACCGCTGGAGTCTGCCGGGCTTGGCAACGGGTCCATCCCCGAGTGGGCGGGGAGCAGGCCGTGAAGACGGGCTCGGGCTTGCCGCTGTGGGTACCAGCCCCGCGTGTGCGGGGAGCAGCAGATACCGGCGGACCGCAGCGGCCGCGGCCTGGGACCATCCCCGCGTGTGCGGGGAGCAGGGGTGACGCTCCTCGGGATCGGGGTCCTGGCGGGGACCATCCCCGCGTGTGCGGGGAGCAGACATGATGAAGGTCGATAAGGCTGCTGCCGGTGGGACCATCCCCGCGTGTGCGGGGAGCAGGAGGCCGAGGAACGCAGGGCCCAGGCCAAGGCGGGACCATCCCCGCGTGTGCGGGGAGCAGAGAAAGGCGCCCGCGGTCGCCATCATGACCGCGGGACCATCCCCGCGTGTGCGGGGAGCAGGACATCGAGGAAGAGGCCGCGGTCGACCCGGCGGGACCATCCCCGCGTGTGCGGGGAGCAGACGATGTCGAACGGCTCTACGTCCGGCTCACCGGGACCATCCCCGCGTGTGCGGGGAGCAGACGCCGTGCACCTCGACCCCGCAGCGTCGGCAGGGACCATCCCCGCGTGTGCGGGGAGCAGATCATGACCGGTCTTGCAGTCGGGTCGGTGGTGGGACCATCCCCGCGTGTGCGGGGAGCAGCCTCTTTCTTTGTCAAACATGCAGGTCAGAGCGGGACCATCCCCGCGTGTGCGGGGAGCAGTCGATCGACCATGACGCGGGCGGCAGATGCGGGGGACCATCCCCGCGTGTGCGGGGAGCAGCGCATGGCGAACGCGGACGAGGTCATGATGGCGGGACCATCCCCGCGTGTGCGGGGAGCAGCCAGAGGGTGGGTTGGTGGTGGACGAGCGGCAGGGACCATCCCCGCGTGTGCGGGGAGCAGACTGCGCGACCTGCGGCTTTATCGTGGAGGCGCGTGGTTCTCCCACACTTTCGCCGACTCCGACATAGCAGAAATAACGGCCATAATGCCCTTCGATTGGTCCGCCCGGCGTCAGGAGGGGCGGCCGCGCAAAGCGCCCATCCTAGAACCTGCTCACCTGTTTTCGGGTTGCTATGCCCACATCGAAGTCCAATCCCTTGAGTTTTCGTCATATAGGCGTTCTGGGAACGGGTTTGCCTGTATTCATCTGGCATGACGGGTGACAGCGAGCCCCGCTCGGGCCTGCGGGGCAGGCTTGGCGGGCCGGTTCTGACGGTGTGGGCGAAACACGACAGGGATTCCGACGGGTGGTTGCCGCTGTGGCGGCACATGGAGGACAGCGCCGCGGTTGCCCACCTGTTGTGGGACATGTGGTTGCCCGCGAGCGTGCGCAAGCTGGTTGCCTCGGCGCTGCCCGGTGGTGAGCAGGACGCGCGGCGGCTGGCCGTGTGGCTCGCGGGGGTGCATGACATCGGGAAGGCGACGCCCGCGTTCGCCTGCCAGGTCGATCAACTCGCGGACGTCATGCACGAGCAGGGGCTGGAGATGCGTTCTGCGCGTGCCATGGGACCGGATCGCAGGATCGCGCCGCACGGGCTGGCCGGGCAGGTGCTGCTCGGGGAGTGGCTTCAGGAACAGCACGGCTGGACGGCTAAGCAGACCGGGCAGTTCACGGTCGTCGTGGGAGGGCACCACGGGGTACCTCCGGAGCACGGGCAGATCGCCGCCCTGTACAAGCACGGGCACCTGCTGCGTACTCCGGGTCCGAGCCGGGACATGTGGCGGCGGGTGCAGGGTGAGCTGCTCGACGCGTGCGCCGACGAGTACGGCGTACGGGCCCGGCTGGAGGCGTGGCGGATGGTGAAACTGCCGCAGCCGGTACAGGTGTTGCTCACGGCACTGGTGATCGTCGCCGACTGGATTGCCAGCAACGCCGACCTCTTTCCGTACTTCCCGCAGGATGTTGCCCGCAGCAGCGAGGAGCGGGTGGCCGCGGCCTGGCGTGGACTGGATCTCCCAGCGCCTTGGAGCCCGGACGAGCCCGTGTGCGACGCCCAGGAACTTTTCGCGTCCCGCTTCGGGCTGCCGCCGGGTGCGAAGGTCCGTCCGGTGCAGGAAGCTGCCGTCGAGCTGGCGCGGACGATGGACGGACCGGGGCTGATGGTGATCGAGGCGCCGATGGGGGAGGGGAAAACCGAGGCTGCTCTCGCGGTCGCCGAGATCTTCGCCGCCCGTTCGGGCGCGGGCGGGGTGTTCTTCGCCTTGCCCACCATGGCCACCGGCAACGCGATGTTCCCCCGCCTCCTGAGCTGACTCAAGCGACTGCCTGGGGCCCAGGACGCCCGTTACTCGGTCCTGCTTGCCCACTCGAAGGCCGCGTTGAACGAGGACTTCGCCGACCTGATGCGCGCGAGCGGCCACCGGATCGTTGCCGTCGACGCGGACGCGCCCGACGAGTCGCGGTGGCACCCCTCGGACACGACACGGTCCGCTCCCGCCGAACTGGTCGCGCACGCCTGGCTGAGGGGTCGCAAGAAGGCCATGCTGTCCTCCTTCGTCGCGGGAACCGTCGACCAACTGCTGTTCGCCGGGCTCAAGAGCCGCCACCTGGCGATGCGTCACCTCGCAGTCGCCGGGAAGGTCATCGTCATCGACGAGGCGCATGCTTACGACACGTATATGAGCGTCTATCTCGATCGCGTCCTGTCGTGGCTCGGTGCGTACAGGGTGCCGGTGGTGGTGCTGTCCGCGACCCTGCCTGCGGCCAGGCGCCGCGAGCTCGTCGAGGCGTACGCGGGCGGCAAGGCTGCGGCGGGCCGCGGTGTAACGGAGTTCGACGCAGTGGGCAAGGCCCGCGGCTATCCCCTGCTGACCGCGGTGACGCCTGGCGGGGAGCCGATCCTGAGAAGTCCCGAGGCATCCGGCAGGAGCACGGACGTCGTCCTGGAACGAATCGACGACGGCCTCGACATCCTCGTCGACCGGCTCGCCGTCGAACTGGACGGCGGCGGCTGCGCGCTGGTCGTCCGCAACACGGTCGCGAGGGTTCTGGAGACCGCGCAAGCACTCAGGACCAGGCTCGGTGAAGAGCACGTGACGGTCGCCACCGTGCAGACTCCGCGGCCTCCGACGACCAGGATGTCGTCACTCTCCAGACCGACGGTGGCCACAAGGTCCCAGCCGGCCGCAATTACGGGGGCGGAGGCGCGGGCAGCGCTGAAGATGAGGCGATGCTCTGGTGACCGTGATTGTCCTCACCAACTGCCCTGTAGGGCTGAGGGGGTTCCTCACACGCTGGTTGCTCGAGATCTCCGCGGGCGTCTTCATCGGCAACCCGTCGGCGAGAATCCGTGACGTGCTGTGGGACGAGGTGCAGCAGTACGCGGGACAGGGCCGAGCTCTGCTCGCCTATACAACCAACAATGAGCAGGGTTTCACCTTCCGTACACACGACCACAACTGGCATCCGATTGACCACGAGGGTCTGACACTGATCTGTCGCCCGAACGCTGCGGCGCCGCCAAGGAACGGTCCCGAGGGGCCGAAGGCGGGCTGGAGCAATGCCTCCAAGCGACGGCGCTTCGGGAGGAGATGAGTGTCGGTATGCGCTGTCTGGTTGATATGTCGGAATCTGCAAAAGTGCTTCAGAACGGCCCGGACTCGCACTAAAACCGCAGGTCGCGGAGTCTGCTCCCCGCGCCCGCGGGGATGGTCCCCTCGACCCTGGGCAACCTTCGTCCACTTGGAACTGCTCCCCGCGCCCGCGGGGATGGTCCGTACATGGCAAGGTCCCCGTACAAAGTCATTGCCTGCTCACCGCGCCCGCGGGGATGGTCCCCGCTGCCGTTCAGGGTCAAGACCGAGATACCGCTGCTCCCCGCGCCCGCGGGGATGGTCCCAGGGCGGGCACGACGGCATGGAGCAGAGCGCGCTGCTCCCCGCGTCGTTGGAGGCCGATGTACCCGGGCTCTGCTCCCCGCGCCTGCTCCCCGCCATTTCGTGCTCGGCGGCTACTCTCCACGCCCGCGGAGACCGCCACCCCACCTCTCACCGCCCAAGACGCCCCCTACACGTCCGGCACCCGCGCCAGCGCCATGTCCAGCAGCCGGCGGAGCCGGGCCGGCCCCGGGGCGATGGCTGTTGCGAGCAGTGCCGGCCCGTGGGCGAGCGGGGCGATGACGGCGGCGCCCTCTTCCGGTCCGCCGCCGAGCAGTTGTGGCTTTGCTGGCGCGGTGATCCCCGGATGGACGATGAGGAGCTGTCCGGTGGCGCGGTGGCCGCCCAGCATCGCGGGGCCGTCCCAGGCGGGGGCCGTGTCGCCGTAGGCGTTCTGCTGGTCCAGGAGCGTCCGGCCGTTCCACCGCACCGTCAGGCGGGTGGTGAGGTGACCGGGCTCCTCGGCGGTGCGGCCGAGGAGCTGCTCGTCCCGGAAGAGCAGCCGGGAGGTGGGCGTGAGTTCCAGGACGTAAGACTGGTGCAGGGTGGAGCCCCGGGCGCTGATCAGAGGCTGGGGCAGCCAGTGCAGACGGGCCCGCTCGCCGACGGTGAGCCGTACGTCGTAGGTGGCGGGTGCGGGTGAGGAGCCGCGCAGGGCGAGGGTGGCGGCGGCTGTCGTCACCTCCAGGTCCGCGTCGGCCCCCACCTCGACGTCGAACCCGAGACGGTCCCCGCCCAGCGGCCCGCTCATCGCGCCGATCACCCCGACCCGGGCACGACCGCCGCGGGAACGCAGCTTCCGGAGGTGGAAGGGGCCGTCGGAGTGCAGGAGCGGCAGTGTCGTCGTGTGGCCGTTGTGGGCGGCCCGGATGCGAGCCGTGGCGTGGACGGCCGCAGGACCGGGCGGGGCAGTGGTCCCGGCAGCGGGCGCGGCGGCGAGGACAGTAGCGGGTACGCCAACGGGCTCTTCGGCCGGGTGCGTCGTGGGCCCGGGTGGGCAAGGGCCCACTTGGCCCGGCGGCCGGGTGGCGCTCTTCACGCCGCTGCCCCGGTGCGCCATGCAGCAAGGCGTGCGGTGACCCAGTCGGCGACCGGCCGGATGCCGTCGGCGGAGGTCAGGCTGGTGAAGGCGACGGGCAGGGAGCCGCGCTGCTTCTCGGCGTCCACGGCCATGCCGGCCAGGTCGGCGCCGACGTAGGGGGCGAGGTCCGTTTTGTTGATCACGAGGAGGTCGGCGGTGGTGATGCCGGGTCCGCCCTTGCGGGGGATGTCGTCGCCGCTGGCCACGTCGATGACGAAGACCTGGGTGTCGACGAGCCCGCGCGAGAAGGTCGCGGTGAGGTTGTCGCCGCCGGACTCGATGAGGATCAGGTCCAGTGCTCCCAGGTCCTGTTCGAGTTGTTCGGCGGCTTCCAGGTTGGCGGAGATGTCGTCCCGGATCGCGGTGTGCGGGCAGGCGCCGGTCTCCACAGCGGTGATCCGTTCCGGCGGGAGTACGGCTTCCCGGCGCAGGAACTCGGCGTCCTCCCGGGTGTAGATGTCGTTGGTGACGACGGCGATGGACAGCGTGTCGCGCAGCGCACGGCACAACGCGGCCACGGTTGCCGTCTTGCCCGAGCCGACGGGGCCGCCGAGGCCGACCCGCAGCGCGCGGCGGCGGCCGTCGGGGCGGAGAGCGTCGGGGCGGCCGGAATCGGCGCTGTGGGTGTGGCGTTCGGGCAGCGTCACGGGGTGGTCGAGGTGCACGGAGGCTCCAAGCGGGAGGTCAGGAGGCGAAGAGGCGGACGGTCCAGGCGGCGTGCTGCTCCGCGGTGATGTCGAGCAGCGGAGCCGAGGCACACGGCAGGGCGCCGAGCCCCTCGGTGGGAACACGGGCCGCCGCGGCGGTGGCGGTTGCGGCCACGTCGTCGATCTCGGGTGCGATCCGGGCGAGCAGCGCGGTGGCGTCGAAGGGGTCGAGGCTCAGCAGGCGGACCGCGGCGGTTGCCGGTCCGCCGACGCTCTCGTACGCGGCGCAGTGCGCGGTGTCGGAGGGGCTCAGGCCCGCGGCGCGGGCAGCGACGCCGAGCACGACGGGCTGGTGCGCGCCCTGCGGCCGGTCGGCGGCGAGACGGTCCAGCGCGGGGGAGGGCCAGGTTGCCCGGGCGGCCCGCAGTATCTGCCGGCCGAGTCTGCGGGCGATGTGGCGCAGCGCCGGCAGGGGTGTGCGGGCATCGGCGGCCTCGTCCAGTTCCGCGGGATCGTGGCCGTCGGCCGCGGCGGCGGCGAGGCCCGCCGCCGTCAGTCCGGCCGTGTGGAGGCGGCCCCGGCAGAACGCCTCCAGGCTTCTGGTGTCGTGGACGCCCCCGGAGGCGACGGCCGCCTCGATGCCTCCTGAGTGGGCGTACCCGCCTGCGGGGAAACGGCCGTCGGCCAGGACGAGCAGGGCAGCACGGCTCATCGGGTCGGCGCACCACCTTTCTCATGGGGCCGGTACGGCGCCTTCGGCGGGCCGTACCGGCGGATGGATCAGGAATGGATCAGGAATGGAGCAGGAAGGGATCAGAAGAGGAAGTACCGCTGTGTCAGCGGAAGTTCGCAGGCATAGTTCCGTTGGACCAGTTGCCCGTCGACGGTGGCGCGCACATCGCTGGTGGTGATGCCGCCGATGGTGACGTCGAAGGAGTCGGGGTCGATGACGATCTCCGGCAGGCCGTCGTTGTGGATCATGTCGGCCTTGGTCACCTGGCGAGTGGATCTGATCGCCCGCAGCGGTTTGAGCAGGCCGATCCGGGACAGTTCACCGCCGAGGGCCTTCTCGGCCACGAAGTTGAACGAGTTGCTGCGCGAGGACCGGCCGGTGAAGCCCCAGACCGGGCGGGGCAGGAGCGGTTGCGGGGTCGGGATCGAGGCGTTGGCGTCACCGACCTGCGCGTAGGCGATCTGTCCGCCCTTGATCACCATGTGGGGCTTCACGCCGAAGAACCTGGGTTCCCAGAGCACCAGGTCGGCGAGCTTGCCGTTTTCGACGGAACCGACCTCGTGGTCGATGCCGTGGGTGAGGGCGGGGTTGATCGTGTACTTGGCGATGTACCGCCGGGCCCGGAAGTTGTCCGCCCGTGCGTCGTCCTCGGTCAGGTGTCCGTAGCGGGCTTTCATCACGTGCGCGGTCTGCCAGGTCCGCAGGATCATCTCGCCGATGCGGCCCATGGCCTGTGCGTCGGAGGACATCATCGAGATGGCGCCCATGTCGTGCAGCAGGTCCTCGGCGGCCATGGTGGAGGGCCGGATCCGCGAGTCGGCGAACGCCATGTCCGCCTCGATCTCCGGATTGAGGTGGTGGCACACGATCATCATGTCGATGTGCTCCTTGACGGTGTTGACCGTCAGGGGCCGGGTCGGGTTCGTGGACGCCGGCAGTACGTTCGGCTTGCTCACCAGACTGATCATGTCGGGAGCGTGTCCGCCCCCGGCGCCTTCGATATGGAAGATGTGCAGGCTGCGGTACCTGCCCTCGCCGCCGTCCCTGGTCGCGTCGAAGGTGTGCTGCACGAACCCGGACTCGTTCAGTGAGTCGGCGTGCAGGGCGACCTGGACGCCGGTCTCGTCGCAGACCCGCAGGGCTGCGTCGATCACCGCGGGAGTGGCACCCCAGTCCTCGTGGATCTTGAAACCGAGGGCGCCGGCGGCCACTTGGGCGCGCAGTGCCTCCTCCGAGACCGTGCTGCCCTTGGCGAGCAGGCCGATGTTCACCGGGTAGGAGTCCAGAGCCTCGAACATCCGCTGGATGTGCCACTTGCCGGGAGTCACGGTCGTGGCGGTACTGCCTTCGGCGGGACCGGTGCCGCCACCGATCAGGGTGGTCACCCCCGAGGCGAGTGCCTCGTGGATCTGTTCGGGGCACAGGAAGTGCACATGCGTGTCCACGCCGCCCGCGGTCAGGATGCGCCCGTTGCCGGCGATCACCTCGGTCTCGGGCCCCACGATGAAGTCCGAGGCGCGCGGGTCCGTGTGGGGCCGTGGCGACATCGTCTCGGGGTTGTGGGCGCGGCCGATCGCCTGGATACGGCCGTCACGCAGCCCGACGTCGGCCTTGACCACGCCCCAGTGGTCCAGGATCAACGCCCCGGTGATCACCGTGTCCACCGGTGACCGCCGCTTGTCGTCGTCCCGGGGAATGTGTGACTGGCCCATGGACTCGCGGATCACCTTGCCGCCGCCGAACAGCATCTCGTCGCCGCTGTGGCCGGGGCCGCCGCACCAGTCCTCTTCGATCCGCAGCACCAGATTGGTGTCGGCCAGCCGGATCCGGTCGTCTTTCGTCGGGCCGTAGAGGTCCGCGTACGTGGACCGGTTCAGCAGGCCCGGGGTGGGTTCAGTTCCGCTGGTCATCGAGGCGTGCCTCCTGCTCGCTCTTCCCGGCCCGCAGGCCCCGGACGATCCGCTCACCGGAGATGGGCACCAGATGCACAAGGTGCTCGTCCTCGGCGACGGGTTCGAAGCGGACCGACGTCCCGGCGGGGATGTGCAACCGCATGCCGTGTGCGGCCTCCCGGTCGAAGGAGAGACCTTCGTTGACTTCGGCGAAGTGGAAGTGGGAGCCGACCTGGACCGGGCGGTCCGAGAGGTTCCTCACCTCCAGCACCACGGGGGTGTGGCCTTCGTTGTGGTGGACCGCGTACTCGTCCCCGTCGGGGAGCAGTTCCAACTTTCCGGGATGCACGTCCACCTTGCCGGTGGCCTCGTCGAACGGGTCATGGATGGTCACGAGCTTCGTCCCGTCGGGGAACGTCGCCTCCACCTGGACCTGGCTGATCATCTCCGGTACGCCGTCCATGACCTCTGCACGTGTGAGGACCCGGCGCCCGGACTCCATGACGGCGTCCACCGTGGCCTTGCCCGCACGAGCTTCCTCGTAGACATGCGCTGTCAACAGCGCCATGGCCTCCGGGTAGTTCAGCTTCAGTCCTCGCTCGCGGCGCCGACGGGCGACATCCGCCGCCACATGGACCATCAGCCGTTCCTGCTCATGTGGAGTCAGGTGCACAGCAATGTCTCCTTCCTGTTCTCCCCCTTGGCTCGTGCGGCTGAGACGTGTCGGGAGGACAGGAGTTGCCCACGCGTCAGCGGCCGCAGGGAGACCAACGAAGGAGCAACTGCCGGGAGACGGGACGGGTACCGCGTGTCCCTGATGGAATGAAGATGACGCACAAGGGGCGAAAAGGGCGCAGGTGTGGGGTGTTTGGGGGCGCGTGGCCGGTGACGTACGCAGGCGCCCGCCCCGCACCCGGGCGCCCACGTCTCCTCACCCCCGCAACGACTTTCCGAACCCCGCCGCCAGCGGCATCCGCAGTCCCAGGGGCGGTGGCGCCGCCAGGGCGTCGGCGACCGGGCGGGCGTAGGCGCGGCCGAAGAGCGAGCCGCGGACGAAGTCCGAGGCCAGGGCCGCTACTTCGGAACGGTGTTGGCGCAGCCCGTGGCCGTCGGAGTGGACCTCGAAGCGGCAGGTGCTGCGGTTCGCCTTCTTGGCCCGTTCGGCGAGGCGGAAGGAGAGTTCCGGGTCCGTGTGGGCGTCGTTGGTGCCGTGGACGAGCAGGACCTGCCGCCCCAGCAGATGCTTCACCGGCTCCGGTTCGTCGGTCGCGCCGTCCGGCAGCCAGGGGGCCAGCGCCAGAACGGAGTGGACCGCCGGATGGCCGCCCGCCCGGAGCGCGGCCCGGCCGCCCATGCCGTGGCCGGCCAGGCAGACGGGGACGTCGCCGTAGCGCCGGACGACCTCGTCCACCGCCCAGCGGGCATCCGTCGCGAGCTGTGCGTCGGTCGCGTTCCAGCCCCGGCAGCGGTAGCGCACCACATGTGCGGCGAGCCCGTCCTCCCGGCCCGCTCGGGCCAGGGTGCGGGCGAGCGGCAGCTGGCGGGCGTAGGAGAGGGAGGAGGGGCGGCGGTGCGAGTCGGCCTCGCCGTCCGGGAGCAGCAGCACCACGCCGCTGACCGCAGAGGGTGCTCCGGCCGATCCGACGGCCCGTCCCAGCCCCGGGGCGGGGTGGGGGAGTGCGCGCTGTGCCATGGCAGAACAGTGTCAGAAAGTCCGGTGTCCGCCACCCGTATTCGCGGTCACTGTTACGCATCGACCGGCGACATCTACGCGCGTAGGCGCTACAGTGCCCGAATGATGAGCCAGACCCCCCATGTGCCGGGCCGGGACCAGATCCGGCGTGCCCCCAAGGTCCTTCTCCATGACCATCTCGACGGTGGCCTGCGCCCGGGAACGATCGTCGAGCTCGCCCTGGCGTGCGGCTACGACAAACTTCCCGAGACCGATCCCGGCAAGCTCGGCATCTGGTTCCGCGAGGCGGCCGACTCCGGATCGCTGGAGCGCTATCTGGAGACGTTCGCCCACACCTGCGCGGTCATGCAGACGCGCGAGGCGCTGGTCCGGGTGGCCGCCGAGTGCGCCGAGGACCTGGCCGCGGACGGGGTGGTGTACGCCGAGGTGCGCTACGCCCCCGAGCAGCACCTGGAAGCCGGACTGACCCTCGAAGAGGTCGTCGAGGCGGTCAACGAGGGCTTCCGTGAGGGCGAGCGGCGGGCCCGCCGGGACGGACACCGCATCCGGGTGGGCGCCCTCCTCACCGCGATGCGGCACGCCGCCCGCTCGTTGGAGATCGCCGAACTCGCCAACCGTTACCGCGACCAGGGCGTCGTCGGCTTCGACATCGCGGGTGCGGAGGCGGGTTTCCCGCCCACCCGGCACCTCGACGCCTTCGAGTACCTCAAGCGCGAGAACAACCACTTCACCATCCACGCGGGCGAGGCGTTCGGCCTGCCGTCGATCTGGCAGGCCCTCCAGTGGTGCGGCGCGGACCGGCTCGGCCACGGTGTCCGCATCATCGACGACATCGAGGTGGCCGAGGACGGCAGTGTGACGCTCGGCCGCCTCGCCTCCTACGTACGGGACAAGCGCATTCCGCTGGAGCTGTGCCCGACCTCCAACCTCCAGACGGGTGCCGCCGCCTCGTACGCCGAGCACCCCATCGGGCTGCTGCGCCGCCTGCATTTCCGGGCCACCGTGAACACGGACAACCGTCTGATGAGCGGTACCAGCATGAGTCGCGAGTTCGAGAAACTGGCCGAGACCTTCGGATACACGCTCGATGACATTCAATGGTTCACCGTCAATGCAATGAAGTCGGCGTTCATTCCTTTCGATGAACGTCTGGCGATGATCAATGACGTGATCAAGCCTGGTTATGCCGAGCTCAAGTCCGAGTGGCTCTTCGAGCAGACCGCTACGACCAGCGGTTCCTCCGCTTCCGAGGGCTGACGATCACCCTCACGAAAACGGCCGGGGCGGCGAAGTCCCGGCCGTTTTCTCCTGTGTCGGAGTGTTTGCGGGGCGGGTAGTGAGCTGGCTACGTTTCGGAGCCGCTCACCTCCCTCTCCCCAAGGATGAAGGTCACATGAAGCAGTCTGCTGTCAGGACTCTCGGCGTCGCCGCACTCGGTGCCGCTTTCGCCGCCGCTGCCGCGGGTACCGCCTCCGCTGTCGCGCTGCCGGCCGATGTCGCCACCACCGCGCTGCCGGTCGCCGGTTCGGCGCTGCAGAACGCCACCCGGACCCTGCCCGTCCAGGACACCGCCACCAAGCTGCTCGGTACCGGTCAGCAGAAGCTCGTCGGCTCCGCCACCGCCCCGGCCAAGGGTCTGATCGGTGGTCTGCCCGCTGGTGGCATCACCACCAGCGGCCTGTCGGCCAACGGTCTCCCGCTCGGCCGCTGATCCCCGTACCCATGCCGGTGGGGCGGACACCCGGACCGGGTGCCCGCCCCACCGGCATGACGCGCGGACGCGGCTCACCAGGCGGACGACGACGCCTTCTCGCTCGGGAACAGCACCCACAGTGCCAGGTAGAGCAGGAACTGCGGTCCGGGCAGCAGACACGAGAGCAGGAAGATGATGCGCATGGTCCCCGCGGAGGTGCCGAAGCGCCTCGCCAGCGCTGCGCACACTCCGCCGATCATGCGTCCGTCACGGGGGCGGGCAAGTGCGGCCATGGTGGGCTCCTTCGCGAACCGTTCCGAGGGGAGCAGCTTCGTCGTGCTCCCGATGCATCCATGGTCGCTCAAGGAATAGGGCAAAGCATCACTCTACGGTGCGATCCCGACCCTGGGAATCGTCGGGGTCGACCCCTGAGCCGCCTCCTCCGAGGGGCGGGGCAGCGTCTCGGTCCGCTGCAGGCTCCTGCGCCGCAGGCGCGCCCGGCCCATCGGGACGACCAGCAGATGTGCGAGCGCCACACCCGAGGTGTTCAGCAGCAGCGAGTCGACGTCGACGACCTGCCCCGGCACACCGGTCTGGGCCAGTTCGATGCCAAGCGAGATCAGTGAGCCCGCCGCGACGGTACGGGCCAGTGAGGCCCAGGGGGAGACGGACAGCCGGCCGCCCGCCATCGGCAGGAGCACGCCCAGCGGGGCGAGCAGCAGCAGCCCTTCCCCGATCCGGCGGGCGGCCTCGACCGGGCCGAGGGACAGGTCCGCCCGTATGCCGGCGAGCGGCTCGAAATTCGAGGCGGTCATCCAGGGCACGTCGAGCGGGCGCAGCGTCAGCCACCCGACGAACAGCAGATGAGCGAGGACGAGACAGAGCCCGACCGCGCGGATGCGGATGGCAGTGTGACTGCCCGAACCTTGACGCACGCATCCCAAGACGCGCCGAGCGGCAGGATCGGTTCCGCTCGGTCCGCACACCCGGAATTCGAGGGTCGTCGGCCGTCCTCTCAGGTCCCGGTGCCCGTCGCGCCCGGCTTCGGTGTCGCCTTCGGGCTGGTCTTCGTCTCCGACGTGCACAGATAGGTGTGCGGCGGGTAGCTGCCCGGCCCGCCCAGTACCACCGAGCCCTTGGGGGCGAGCGACTCGCTCTCCGCGTAGGTGCACACGATCTGCGCCAGCGCCTCGGACGGCAGGTCCTCCGGCTGCTGGTTCAGTCGCAGTGTGCCCTGCGGGTCGCCGCTGCGGGCCGCGCTGATCCGCAGGGCCGCCGGGACAGCCGTGGAGAACCCGGCCTCCCGCTCATCGGCGGGCGGGACCCGCTGCAGTTCGTCCAGGAGGGCCCTCGCGATCCGGAGCCGGTCCGACTTCGTCTCACCGACCTGCACCGTGCGGTCCACCGTGACCAGCTGGGAGGCGCAGACCAGATAGATCTGCACGGGGAAACCCTGGAAGGTCTCGGTGGTGACGTTCTCCGCGGACATCGAGCACGGCACCCGGGACGGTGCCGCCCCGGCGTCCACCGGCACGGAGGTGGTCCTGATCCCGCAGCTTGCGGCCAGTACGGCCGTGAGCACGGCACCGGCCAGTGCCACGGACGGACGGTGTGTCCGGCGGTTGCTGCTGCCGCTCACCTCTGGTCGTCCTCCTCGTTCCGGTCCGCCGTGTCGTGTCCCCCGTCGGAACGGGTGAGCGGCTCGGCGTCGCGCGGCAGTCGCAGGACGAACACCGCTCCGTCGCCGTCCGGCGAGTTCGCGGCCGTGATGTCGCCGCCGTGGATGTGCGCGTTCTCCATGGCGATCGACAGCCCCAGTCCACTGCCCTCGGAACGCGGGCGGGAGGCGCTGGCCTTGTAGAACCGGTCGAAGACATGTGGCAGCACGTCCTCGGGGATGCCGGGGCCGTGGTCACGGACCTCGATGACGAGTTCCTCGCCCTCGGTCCGTACCGAGACCCGTACCGGCGAACCGCCGTGCTTGAGCGCGTTGCCGATCAGGTTCGCCAGGATCACATCGAGCCGGCGCGGGTCGAGGCGGGCCATCGTGCCGCGCTCGGCGTCCAGATCCACCGCGTCCAGCCAGGCGCGGACGTCGATGCAGGCGGTGACCTGGTCGGCGACATCGACCGTGTCGAGGACCAGCCGGGCCGTACCCGCGTCGAAGCGGGTGACCTCCATCAGGTTCTCCACCAGGTCGTTGAGGCGCCGGGTCTCGCTCACCACCAGGTGCACCGCGGGCGCGATCATCGGGTCGAGGTTGTCCGCCTCGTCCTCCAGCACTTCGGTGACGGCGGTCAGCGCGGTGAGTGGTGTGCGCAGTTCATGGGACATGTCGGCGACGAACCGGCGGCTCGCCTCGTCGCGCGCACTCATGTCCGCGACCCTCTTCTCCAGCGAACGCGCGGCCTTGTTGAACGTGCGGGAGAGATCGGCGAGTTCATCGGTGCCGGACACCACGAGCCGGGTGTCGAGCTTGCCCTCACCGAGCTTGCGCGCGGCATCCCCGAGCCGTTGCACCGGCCGCAGCACGGTCGTCGCGGCGGCCTGCGCGAGCAGTGCCGAACCGATCAGGGCGAGCCCGGTGGCGATCCCCAGCGACCAGGCCAGGGAGTTCAGGTCCTGCCGTTCCTGGTCGAGCGACTTCAGCATGTAGCCGGCCGGACCGCCGCCGATGATCTTCGTGCCGCCCACCAGGTACGGCGTATCGCGGATGCTCACCCGCTGCCAGAACAGGTGGTACTCGTATTTGTTGCCCGCATCCACCGGCTGCTGCTCGTTGACCGCCTTCTGCAGCGACAACGGCACGTTGTCGAGGGTGAAGGTGTCCAGATCGGAGTTGCCGACGATCGGCTTGCCGACGGCGCGCTCGTCGACCAGCAGCACGCTGTAGCCGGGTGAACTGCTCGCCATCTGCACGGCGGCGTTCTGCAGATCGTCCTTGGTGGGACTCGCCGGCAGAGACGCCGCCCGGTTCTGCATCTCCTGACGGAAGTCCCCGAGCGCGGCGTCCTGGGTGCGCGTCAGCACCGCTTCGCGGTTCAACCAGTACGCGATCCCCGAGGCGGACACCGCGGCGGTCAGCGCCACCAGCCCGAACACGACGACGAGACGCAGCCGCAGACTGGTCCAGCGAAGCCCGGTCAGCAGGCCCCGTTTGACGGCATCGCTCACTGAGGCGAGTCCAGCCGGTAGCCCACACCCCGAACGGTACGGATCAGGGTCGGCGAGGACGGTACGTCCTCCACCTTGGCGCGCAGCCGCTGCACACAGGCGTCCACGAGCCGGGAGTCGCCGAGGTAGTCGTGCTCCCAGACCAGCCGCAGCAGTTGCTGCCGCGACAGGGCCTGGCCCGGCCGGCGACTCAGCTCCAGCAGCAGCCGCAGTTCGGTCGGGGTGAGCTGCAGATCCTCACCGTTCTTGGTGACGGTCATCGCGGAGCGGTCGATCACCACGTTCCCGAAGGAGGCGGAGTCGGTGGACTCGCGCTCACCGCGGCGCAGCACCGCGCGGATCCGGGCGTCGAGCACCCGGCCCTGCACGGGTTTCACCACGTAGTCGTCGGCACCGGACTCCAGTCCGACCACGACATCGATGTCGTCGCTGCGCGCGGTCAGCAGGATGATCGGCAGTTGGTCGGTGCGCCGGATACGCCGGCACACCTCGAAACCGTCGATACCGGGCAGCATGACGTCCAGCACGATCAGATCCGGCCGTTGCTCACGCAGCAGCTTCAGGCCGTCCTCTCCCGTCGCCGCGGTGGCCACACGGTGGCCCTGGCGTGACAGTGAGAGTTCGAGGGCCGTGCGGATGGCGTCGTCGTCCTCGATCAGCAACAGGAAAGGCACGTCGTTCATTCTGGCCCATGGCGGAGCCCCAGTTCGACCGTTGTGGCGGACTCATGCACGCGACGTGCGCGGAAAGCGTGCACGGCAGGCCCTGTGACAGGGCTGTGACAGTCGGGGGACAGCCCGATGAAACTGCCCCGGCAGTCTCGTTGGCACAAGGAACGGACGGACTCCACCGATGGGGGGCGCGAGATGAACGCAACTCACAGCATCACCGCAAGCGCAGTTGTCACGCGTCTCCACGATGTCGGCCGGAGCAGCGAGAGGTCCGGCGCTCCCGGGGGAGCTTCCCTGCTCGAACGGAGCCGGGAGGTCGGGGGAGCGCGGGGGTGTGTGCGGGGCGCCGGGCGTCAGCACCCGTCGTTCATGACGGTCGTCGACTCGTCCGTGGGGGAAACCGGGGGGAACGGCGGGGGAGCCGCGTACGGGGAGGTCACGGGGGAGCGGAAGTCCCCGGCGCAGGCCGACGACGCCGAAACGGCGTTCACGGCCTACGTCCGGGAGCGCCGCGCCTCCCTGTACGCAACCGCCTACCACCTGACCGGAGACCGGTTCGAGGCCGAGGACCTGCTGCAGAGCGCCCTCTTCTCGACGTACCGGGCGTGGGACCGGATCAGCGACAAGGCGGCGGTCGGCGGCTATCTGCGCCGGACCATGACCAACCTCCACATCAGCGCCTGGCGCAGGCGCAAGCTCAACGAGTACCCGACCGAGGAGCTGCCGGAGACGGTCGGCGAGACGGACGCGATGCGGGGCACGGAACTGCGTGCGGTGCTCTGGCAGGCGCTGGCGCGGCTGCCGGAACTCCAGCGCACGATGCTGGTCCTGCGCTACTACGAGGGCCGTACCGATCCGGAGATCGCGGCGATTCTCGGCATAAGTGTCGGCACGGTGAAGTCGAGTATCTGGCGGTCGCTCCGCCGGCTGCGCGAGGACGAGGCCCTCAGCTTCGGCCGTGACGAGGAGGAGTCCTTCGGCGAGCTGGTGGCCTGAGGGCACGGGGGGGGGTACGGGGGGTACGGGGGAAAGCGGGGCCGCTGCTTCGGGGGAGGCGGCGGGTTGTGGGGGTACGGGGGGACACGGGGGAACGCTGCGGGGTCGGACAGGTCGGGGGGGCCTGTCCGACCCCGTTCGTCGTGAACTCGCCGTGTGCGCGGCGGTGTTCCGGGCGCGAGCGGCCCGTTGTTTTGCCTGGCGCGGAAGAAGGCTCTTGTAATCTGAGGCGGCCACGTCAAGCGGGTGTGCTGACGCACGGCCGTGTCCATACACGCAACGCCATCAGGCATACCGGACAACGTGGACGGGGGCTATGCCCGCTTACCGCGAGATCACGAGTACGGACAGGGTGGGAGAGTTCCCCGAGGGTACAAGTCGGCGTTAAGTCACCGGACTTGAGGAAGCCTATTCGGCCCCGCGAACCAGGAGGTGAGCAAGTGAGCACAGCAGAGGGACGGACGAGGCCGGCATGGAAGGTCTGGTCTGTCGTTGCCACCCTGGTCGTTGTGGTCGCGGGGCTGCTGCATGTCTATCGCAACACCAATGTGCTGACGGAGGACCGGCTGTGCGGAGGGCTGGTGTCCGTGGCGAAGACGGATGCGCTTCTCCCGGGGGCCGGTCGTCTGGACGCAAGAGGGGACGGCCTGGCCGATCGTTTGAAGGACACGGTGTGCGAGGTCGAGAAGTCGTCCGTCGTACTCGGCTCGGGAAAGGGCACGTTGACGGTCCGGGTCTGGGAAGAGGAGGGCGACGCTCCCTTGGGCGACGGAGCCTGGCCCGATCTGCCGGAGGAGTCGTTCTTCTCCGGAAAGGTGACCGGCGGAGTCGACACGTACACGGGGTGGGTCCTGCTGCCCGAGAAGTGCTGGACGACCAAGCCGGTCATCGTCAGAGGCAACTCCAGCAAACCGATCTCCGACAGCGCCGGGTTCGCTGCCCTGGTCACCGATACGGCGCGCGCGGTTGCGGCCCGGGCGGGGTGTGGTGATCTGCCCGAGGAGCCCGGGACGCTGGTGCCGCCCCGCTCCGAGGCGGCCACGCCGGTGTCCGAGGGACGGGTTTGCGGTCTTGAGGGCTTTTCCGTCCGGGGGCAGGTGCCGACGGGCACCAAGGTGCTCGAAGCCGGTCAGAAGGCGCCCGCTGATCTGTGGTCGTGCACGTTGTTCCTGGACGACGACTCACGTGGCATTGTCCGTAACGACGGCTTCATGACGTACACGGCTTCCCGGGACCCGCTGCTGATCGCCGGGGTGAGGAAGGCGCCGGGCACGAGCAGGGGTGAGGCGCCGGACGGCCGGAAAGCCGATGTCGTCGATCAGCAACGGATCGTTCTGTCCTGCGCCGAGGGCGAGCTCTATCTGGCGGCGAAGTCGGGACTCCAGTACCTGGAGGGGCGTAAGCGTCACCCGGAACTTCCGCAGCGGAGCGCCTACTTCGAGTCCTTTGTGAAGTCCGCGGTCGATACCTTCGACTGCGGCGCAGCCAAGGGATGAGGATGTGACCGTGCGCCCGGCGTCGCTCACGTTCGTGTGCGCGCCGGGCGCAATGCGTGGCCGGCCACCCGTCCCTACTCCGGAACCGGCGTCCCCACCGCCGCCCGTCGGCACCGCCCCGCCGCTGCAGCGGCCAGGCGTCCCAATGCCTCCTCCTTGCCGCACGGATGCGCGCCCAGCGCCGTCTGCCGCGCCACGATCCGCCGCTCCGCGCGCATCAGCCGCCACCCGCGCCGCAGCAGGAACGGCACCGACTTGCGGCCCTCCCGCAGATCCCGCAGCAGCCGACGGCGGAACGTGGTCGTCGGGTGGCCGCGCAGGCACAGCGCGTCCGCGAGTACGCCCAGTTCCTGGCACCGCTCGACGATGTCCGCCGCGAAGATTCCCTCGGCCACGAACAGGGGGGTGCGGTCGATATGGAGAGCCTCATGGCCGACCCGGGAGCTCGTGGCGATGTCGTACACCGGGACGTTCGTCCGGCCCGTGCGGCACAGCTCCGTGATCGCGGCGACCGCTGCATCGGCGTCCCAGGACTGTGCCGAGTCCCAGTCGATGTCCGTGCTTCCGGGGACGAGCGGCAGCGTGGGGTCGTCGCCCTCCTTGTAGAAGTCGTCCAGACGCAGGATCGGCAGACCGGTGCGGGCGGCGAGGGAGGACTTGCCGGAGCCGGAAGGGCCTGCGAGCAGCACGACGCGGGTTGGGAGCGGTTGGGAATTCACAGGACACGAGTCTGAGGCATTGACCCGCGCAGGGGATCCCCCGGGGGTCGGGTTGGTATCGAGGATCACATCTCAACTACTCTGCGCACTCAAGCGATTACTCGATCGGCTCCCTCAGGTGGGTACTTCATGGCACGTCACGCACTTTCCAGGTCCCGGCGCCGCACCCTGCTGCGGACAGGGCTGACCGTCATCGCGGTGGGCGCCGCACTCGGCGCGGGAGGTGCGGCCGCCCAGGCGGCGCCGTTGCCCCTCGCGCCGGCGACGGACGTCGACACCGGCCTCGGCGACACGGGGGAGGAGGTCACCGGTGCGGTGACCGGAGGGCTCGGGCACTCGTTCCGGAACGGCGTCGCGCCGGTGACGCATCTGCGGCTCGACCCGCTGGCCGGTACGGGTACGGACCCGCTGAACAACACGGTGGGGACACAGATCGCCGACTTCAAGCCGCTCTCCACGGCTTCCGTCACCGGCCCGGTGACCCGCGGCGGCACGCTGGAGGACCTGCCGGTGGCGGGGCGGGCCGCACGACTGCTGCAGCGCTGAGACGGACACGGACGCGGCTCGCTCCTCCGGGCATCCGGAGGAGCGAGCCGCTGTCCGTGCGGGCGGGCCGTCAGTACGAGGACCCCGAGGCGCCGAGCGCGCCCGTCGGGTGCCAGACCGTCTTCGTCTCCAGGAAGGCCGTCAGGCGGTGCGTGCCCGGATCGGCCGACCAGTCGAAGCCGACGTCGCCATCGCCCCGGCGAACCCGCTTCAGGTTGTCCGCCGCCGCGATCTCCAGCTCCTTCGCGAGCGCGGCGTCCGCCCCCGTCAGGTCGATGGCGTTCACGTCCTGGTGGGAGGCGAGCGGGGCCGCGATCTCGGCCGTCCCGCCGGACAGGATGTTCACCACGCCGCCCGGCAGGTCGGAGGTGGCCAGCACCTCGCCCAGGGACAGGGCCGGGAGCGGGGAGGCCGCCGAGGCCACCACGACCGCCGTGTTGCCGGTGGCGATCACCGGGGCGATCACCGAGACCAGACCCAGGAACGAGGACTCCTGCGGTGCCAGCACCGCGACCACGCCGGTCGGTTCGGGCGTCGACAGGTTGAAGAACGGGCCCGCGACCGGGTTCGCCCCGCCCACGACCTGGCCGATCTTGTCGGTCCAGCCCGCGTACCAGACCCAGCGGTCGATCGCCGCGTCCACGACGGCCGCCGCCTTGGCCTTCGACAGGCCCTCCGCGTCCGCCACTTCCCGTACGAACTGTTCCTTGCGGCCCTCCAGCATCTCCGCGATGCGGTAGAGGATCTGGCCGCGGTTGTACGCCGTGGCGCCCGACCAGCCGCCGAACGCCTTGCGCGCGGCCACGACCGCGTCCCGCGCGTCCTTGCGGGAGGACCGGGGAGCGTTCGCCAGCCACGTGCCCTTGGAGTTGGTCACCTCGTACACCCGGCCGCTCTCGGAACGGGGGAACTTGCCCCCGATGTACAGCTTGTAGGTCTTGAAGACGCTCAGACGGTTATCGGACATCGAGGTACGCCTCCAGGCCGTGACGACCGCCCTCGCGGCCGAAGCCCGACTCCTTGTAACCGCCGAAGGGCGAGGTCGGGTCGAACTTGTTGAACGTGTTGGCCCAGACGACGCCCGCCCGGAGCTTGTTCGCTACCGCGAGGATGCGGGAGCCCTTCTCCGTCCAGATGCCCGCCGAGAGGCCGTACTGACTGTTGTTGGCCTTGGCGACCGCCTCGTCGGGCGTGCGGAACGACAGCACCGACAGCACCGGGCCGAAGATCTCGTCGCGGGCGATGGTGTGCGCCTGGGTGACGTTCGTGAACAGGGTCGGGGCGAACCAGTAGCCGGCGGAGGGGAGTTCGCACGGCGCGGACCACCGCTCGGCACCCTCCGCCTCGCCGGTCTCGGCCAGCGCGGTGATCCGGGCGAGCTGCTCCGCGGAGTTGATCGCGCCGATGTCGGTGTTCTTGTCCAGCGGGTCACCGAGCCGGAGCGTCGACAGCCGGCGCTTCAGCGCGTCCAGCAGCTCGTCCTGGATCGACTCCTGCACCAGCAGGCGCGAGCCCGCACAGCAGACCTGCCCCTGGTTGAAGAAGATGCCGGTGACGATGCCCTCGACGGCCTGGTCGATCGGGGCGTCGTCGAAGACGATGTTGGCACCCTTGCCGCCCAGTTCGAGGGTGACCTTCTTGTCCGTGCCCGCGACCTGGCGGGCGATGGCCTTGCCGACCGCGGTCGAGCCCGTGAAGGCGACCTTGTCGACGCCCTCGTGCTCGACGAGCGCGGCGCCCGCGTCACCGTATCCGGTGAGGATGTTGACGACACCCCTGGGCAGGCCGGCCTGCCGGCAGATGTCCGCGAAGAACAGTGCGGAGAGCGGCGTCGTCTCGGCGGGCTTGAGGACCACCGTGTTGCCGGTGGCGAGCGCCGGGGCGACCTTCCAGGCCAGCATCAGCAGCGGGAAGTTCCACGGGATGATCTGGCCCGCGACGCCGAGGGGGCGGGGGTTCGCGCCGTAACCGGCGTGGTCGAGCTTGTCGGCCCAGCCCGCGTAGTAGAAGAAGTGCGCCGCGACCAGCGGGAGGTCCGCGTCGCGGGTCTCCTTGATCGGCTTGCCGTTGTCGAGGGTTTCCAGGACGGCCAGCTCGCGGCTGCGTTCCTGGATGATCCGCGCGATCCGGAAGAGGTACTTGGCGCGCTCGGCGCCAGGCAGCGCCGACCACGTCTCGAAGGCCTTCCGGGCCGCCCGTACCGCCCGGTCGACGTCCGCCGCGCCTGCCTGCGCGACCTCGGAGAGCACCTCCTCGCTGCTCGGCGAGACGGTCTTGAACACCTTGCCGTCCGCCGCGTCGACGAACTCGCCGTCGATGAACAGGCCGTACGAGGGGGCGATGTCGACGACCGAGCGCGACTCGGGAGCGGGTGCGTACTCGAATGCAGATGCCATGGGGATCAGTCCACCGTCACGTAATCGGGGCCGGAGTAACGGCCGGTGCTGAGCTTCTGACGCTGCATCAGCAGATCGTTCAGCAGGCTGGAGGCGCCGAAGCGGAACCAGTGGTTGTCCAGCCAGTCCTCGCCCGCGGTCTCGTTCACCAGGACCAGGAACTTGATCGCGTCCTTGGTGGTGCGGATACCGCCGGCAGGCTTCACGCCGATCTGTACGCCGGTCTGCGCCCGGAAGTCGCGCACCGCCTCCAGCATCAGCAGGGTGTTCGCGGGGGTGGCGTTGGTGGAGACCTTGCCGGTCGACGTCTTGATGAAGTCGGCGCCCGCCAGCATGCCGAGCCAGGAGGCGCGGCGGATGTTGTCGTACGTGGACAGCTCGCCGGTTTCGAAGATCACCTTCAGCCGGGCGTCGGTGCCGTCGGCGCGGACGCACTCCGCCTTCACGGCCAGGATCTCCTCGTAGACCTTGAGGTAGCGGCCGGAGAGGAAGGCACCCCGGTCGATCACCATGTCGATCTCGTCGGCCCCGGCGGCCACGGCGTCGCGGACGTCCGCGAGCTTGACGTCCAGCGCGGCACGGCCGGCCGGGAAGGCCGTCGCCACGGACGCCACCTTCACACCGGATCCGGCCAGCGCGGCAACGGCGGTCGCCGCCATGTCGGGGTAGACGCAGACCGCCGCGGTGTGCGGGGCCGTGCGATCGAGCGGGTCGGGGTGGACGGCCTTGGCGGCGAGGGCCCGGACCTTGCCCGGGGTGTCCGCGCCTTCCAGTGTCGTCAGGTCGACCATCGAGATGGCCAGGTCGATGGCGTACGCCTTGGCCGTCGTCTTGATCGAACGGGTTCCGAGGGACGCGGCGCGTGCTTCGAGGCCGACGGCGTCGACGCCGGGCAGCCCGTGCAGGAAGCGGCGCAGCGCGCTGTCGGACGCGGTCACGTCGGAGAGCGGGGGAGCTGTGGTGGGCATGGTCACCAGACCAGCATATCTACGCGCGTAGCGACGTGTACAGGGGGCCCGGTCGTCCGAGCGTCCCCCAGGACCCGGGTGGCCGCCCCGGCACCCCCGGGGCCCGTCAGGCAGAATCGGGCTCATGACGAGCCCTAAGCCTCCTGCCGAGCCGACCTACGCCGACCGGACCTTCCGGTCGTCCGCCGGGATCGTCGGGGGTGTCCTGCTGCTCCTCCTCGTCTGCTGGATCGGCGGGGACGCCGTGTTCCGGGGTGAGGGCCGGGTGCCGTGGTTGGCACTGGCCGGGCTGCTGACCGTGGTGCCGCTGATCGTGGCCTTCACGCTGCGGCCCGTCGTGTCCGTCAGTGAGCGGCGCATCAAGATCCGCAACCCGTTCCGGACGATCGCCATGCCGTGGACCGCGGTCGCGGATGTGCGGGCCGGGTACTCGAGCGAGCTGTTCGCCGAGAACGGTGCGAAGTACCAGATGTGGGCGGTGCCGGTGTCGCTGCGGCAGCGGAAGAAGGCGGCCAGGCATCAGTCCCGGAAGTCGCTGGACGACCCGTACAACCGGACCTCCGTGCATGCCGACGTCCGCGACAGCCAGTCCCGGTTGGCGGCGGCCGATCAGGCCATGGCGGACATGCGGGAGCTGGCGGAGCGGGCGAAGGCGGGTGTGGGGAAGTCCTCTCCGTCCCCTGCGGCGACCACGGTCTCGGTGCGCTGGGCGTACGAGGTGATCGCACCGGCGGTGGTCGGCCTGGTGCTGCTGGTGGTGCTGTTCGCGATCGGCTGAGCCGGGCCGCGGGGGCCGGAGGTGCGATCGGGCCGGGGAGAGGGAGCGTGCCGCCCCGGACTCATCGTGTGTTCCCGGCCGCCGGGACGGGAACGCCGGGTGCCGTCGAGCGCCCCAGGTACCAGACGGGTCCGGGGTCGGGCACGGCTATCTCCCGGAACCCCAGCCGGTCGTAGAAGGCCCTGGCCCTGGTGTTGGCCCGCACCATGCACAGGTGCACCGCGGGGACGTCCTTGGCGCGCAGGACGGCGAGGAACGAGTCCATCAGTGCGCGCCCGAAACCCCGCCGCTGCCACTGCGGAAGCAGATCGATGTGCAGATGGGCGGGGAACGGGTCCAGTTCGGGTCGCACCATCCGCTCCGGGTCGTGCAGCAGGACGGTCATCTCCTCGGTCGGGTCGCGCGGTTCCTGCGTCGGGCGCGGGTACCGGTCGGCCACCTCGGGCAGCCACTCCGCACGGAACCGCCGGACGAAGCGTGCGGTGTCGGCGGTGCCGATGATGTATCCGACCGCGCGGCCCCGTCCGTCGTCCAGCACCCGGGCCAGGTCCGGCTCCAGGTGCAGATAGGGGTGGCTGAAGATCGACGGCATCAGCTCGATGTCCGGGTACAGCGAGGTCGAATCCTGACCGTTGTGCGCGGTTCTTACGCAGATGTCCGCCACGTCCGACCGGTCCGACGGCTGGTAGGGGCGGATGAAGGGCTCAGCGTCCATGACCGCGGATCATGGCACGGTGGGAACGCTCCCAAACGGAGTCCTCGGTCCGACTTCCTGACCGGCTGTTCGGCCGTGGAATAGTGGAGCGCACCAGCTGATCCCTGGTGTACGCAGGCACGCGGCGGTTCGCGTGGTCCGTCGGCCGGAGGCCGGGAGCGTCGCCGCGGGGTGGTGTACGGCCGGCCCGTGTACGTGGCCGCAGCACAGTGAAGAGGGGGACGGTGGAGCAACGGCCCAAGGGGCGACGCCCGACGCTCGACGACGTGGCGATCCGATCCGGTGTCTCGAAGTCGACGGTCTCACGGGTGATCAACGGTGAGCCGAGGGTGCGTGCCGCAGTCGCCGAGCGCGTACGCAGGGCCGTGGGCGAACTGGGCTACGTTCCCCACCAGGCCGCGCGCAGCCTGGTGACCCGCCACAACGACGCCGTGGCGATCGTCGTGACCGAGCCGCAGAAGCGTCTGTACTCGGACGCGTACTTCGACTGCCAGCTGCGGGCGATCCGCAAGGCGCTCGCCCAGCAGGGCGTGCAGCCCGTGGTCCTGCTGGTGGACGAGCCGACGGACTACCCGCGCGTCGTGAAGTTCCTGAGCGGTGGTCACGTCGATGGGGCGCTGGTCTTCGCGCTGCAATCGGACGACCCGCTTCCGGCGGCTCTCGAACACATGGGCCTTCCGGTGGTGTTCGGTGGTCGCACGGACCACCCCGAAGACCGCTCCGTCTTTGTCGACGCCGACAACCGTGGCGGGGCGCGGCTGGCCGTCCGCCATCTGGTGTCCCTGGGGCGGCGCCGCATCGCGACCATCACGGGCCCGCTCGACCAGACGGCGTCGGTCGCCCGTCTGGACGGCTACCGGGACGTCGTTCCGGCCGGCCCGGCGTCACTGATCGCCGAGGGCGACTTCACCCAGCCCGGCGGAGCGCAGGCCATGGCGGCCCTGCTGGACCGGTGCCCCGATCTCGACGCGGTGTTCGTGGCGTCCGATCTCATGGCCGCGGGCGCCCTGGGGGAGCTGACGGCCAGAGGGCTCCGCGTCCCGGAGGAGGTGGCGGTCGTGGGCTTCGACGACCTGCCCGTCGGGGAGTCCACGAGGCCGCGGCTCACCACGGTCCATCAGGACATCGAGGCGATGGGGCGGGAGATGACGCGGCTCCTGATGAAGCAGATCCACGCCGAAGGGGACCACGACGGGGGCGACCGCCCGGCGCCGTCCGTCATCACCCCGATGAGGCTGGTCCTCCGGGAGTCGGCCTGAGGCGGTCCGTCACGGCCCGGCCGCGGGGGCCGGTCCGTCCGGGGGCGGATGCGGCGAAGTGGCGCGCAGGCGCGCCTTCGGCGACCGGCCGCTTCCGGGGGTGAGGGCCGGCGTCCGGCACCCTGCCCGCACGGTCTCCCGGGGGTGCCGGTGTTCCGGACCCCGGCCCGATTCCGGCGGGCCGAGGTCCGGTGCGGACCATGCAGGCGGTCACTCGTAGTCGTAGTCGTAGTCGTACCCGATCACCCGGAAACTCGCTCCCACTCCGTCGTTGACGAAGACGCCGCCGCCCACACGCTGCGGGAACACGCCGTCGGTGGCGCCGTGGGGTCCGACGACGGCCACCGGGCCACCGTTGTCACAGGTCGACCCGCTGAAGACCTCCACGGTCCGGCGACTGTCGTTGAAGATGTTGAAGCTCGTCGCGCCCAGGCCGCTGGCCGCGGTGACGCAGCCGCTCGGGTAGGCGGGGTACACGCGGTCGTTGAAGTGGATCCAGCCCTCGTCGCGGTCCCTGTCCCCGCGGTCCCGGCCTTCGTCGTTGTCCCTTCCTCCGTTGTCCCGGTCCTCGCCGTTGTCCCTGCCTCCGTTGTTGCCGTTGTCGCCGTAGCCGCGGTTGTCGCCGTTGCCCTTGCCTCCGTTGCCCTGGTCACCGTTGTCGTTGCCCTTGCCGCTGCCGCCCCCGCTGGTGACGGCCACCGCGGGCGCGGCGGCGGGCGCGGCGGGCTGGGCGACCGGAGTGGTCCGGGACGTCTCGGTAGGGGCGGCCGAGGTGAAGCTGTTGCTGGTGGCGAACAGGGCTGCGGCAGCTGCGATGGTGGCGGCAATGACGGTGGTACGTGTAGCCATGTCACTTCTCCTGTCTCAGAGAGGTCGGCTGCGCAGTCGACTCGTGACCGAAGGTACGTAGGGTCATCATTCCTGTCATATCGGACCCTGAGGGAAGGTGACCGCAGGGGTTCCGGGTGGGGCGACAGTCACCCGTACGCCAGCCGTACGGCACGCTCGCGCGATCTGACGCCCCGTCGAGAACCTGCGCGAGCAGGTGAATTGGCGTGGTGTTCGGCTGACTGGGCGACTTTCCGACACGCCCTCACCCGGGCGGAGGCGTGTCATTCCTTGAAGCGTCGGAAGTCCTCGATGGCCGGGATGCGGCCGTGTCGCCCGCGGACGCCGGCCACGAGCCGTCCGCTCCGCGTCCGTCCCTCAGTCCTTGACGACTACCGGCTGTCCGACCGTCAGGCGGTCGACGGTCCTGGCAGGGCTCGTGGCCGCGTCGTACGGGGGCCGCGGGTCCTGCCGTGACCGGCAGGACCCGGATGTCCCCGGTGACGGCTGCCGGTCAGATCCCGGCCGCCGCCGCCAGGTCATGCTTGATTCCGGCGAGCAGCTCGGCGCCCTTCGCACGGGCGGCGGGCAGTTCGTCCGCCGAACCGACCGGCACCACGACCTCCAGGTAGCACTTGAGCTTCGGCTCGGTGCCGCTGGGGCGGACGATCACCCGGGCGCCCCGCAGGTGGTAGCGCAGCCCGTCGGTGGGCGGCAGCTGGCCGGTGCCCCGGGACAGGTCCTCGGCCGAGGTGACGGCCAGCCCGGCGAGCGCGGTCGGAGGGTGCTCACGCAGCCGCCGCATGGCATCCGCGATGACCGTGAGGTCCTCCACCCGGACCGACAACTGGTCGGTGGCGTGCAGTCCGTGGGTGAGGGCGAGGTCGTCGAGGAGGTCGAGGAGCGTACGCCCCTGCTCCTTCAGCACGGAGGCCAGCTCGGCGACGAGCAGCGCGGCCGTGATGCCGTCCTTGTCGCGCACGCCGTCCGGGTCCACGCAGTAGCCGAGCGCCTCCTCGTACCCGTACCGGAGGCCGTCCACGCGGGCGATCCACTTGAAGCCGGTCAGCGTCTCCTGGTGGTCCAGGCCCGCCTTCTCTGCGATCCGGCCGAGCAGCGAGGACGACACGATCGACTCGGCGAGGACCCCGGTCGCACCGCGGTTCACCAGATGGGCGGCCAGCAGCGCCCCGACCTCGTCGCCGCGCAGCATCCGCCAGCCGCCGTCGGCGGCCGGGTCCGGGACGGCGACGGCGCAGCGGTCGGCGTCCGGGTCGTTGGCGATGACGAGGTCCGGGTCGGTGCGCCGTGCGGTGGCGAAAGCGAGATCCATCGCGCCCGGCTCTTCCGGGTTGGGGAAGGCGACGGTGGGGAAGGCCGGGTCGGGCTCCGCCTGCTCGGCGACGAGTACCGGCTCCGGGAACCCGGCGCGGGCGAAGGCGGCGGTCAGCACGGAGGTGCCGACGCCGTGCATCGCGGTGTACACGACGCGGGCGGTACGCGGCGATCCGGCGTCGAGCACGGCGTCGGTACGGGCCAGGTAGGACGCCAGGACCTCGTCGCCGAGGACGTCCCAGCCCTCGTCCGGGCGGGCCACCGTGTCGAGCGGGCCGACCGCGGCGATCTCGGCGGCGATCTCGCCGTCCGCCGGGGGGACGATCTGGGAGCCGTCGCCCAGGTACACCTTGTAGCCGTTGTCGCGCGGCGGATTGTGGCTGGCGGTCACCTCCACGCCCGCCACGGCGCCCAGGTGCCGGATGGCGTACGCCAGGACGGGAGTCGGCAGCGGGCGGGGGAGCACCGCCGCGCGCAGGCCCGCGCCGGTCATCACGGCCGCGGTGTCACGGGCGAAGTCGGCGGACTTGTACCGGGCGTCGTACCCGATGACGACGAGTCCGCCGCCGTGCCCGGTGGCTTTGAGATAGGCGGCGAGGCCCGCCGCGGCGCGGATGACGACCGCACGGTTCATCCGCATCGGCCCGGCCCCCAGCTCGCCGCGGAGTCCGGCCGTGCCGAACTGGAGGGTGCCGGCGAACCGTGCGGCGAGCTCGTCGAGGTCCTCGGCGTCGATGAGCCCGGCGAGCTCGGCACGGGTCTCCGGATCGGGGTCCTCCGCGAGCCATGTCCTGGCCTGCGTGATGAGGTCCTGCTGCACGGTGTCCGCCTTTCTGCGGGATCGGGCCCGACCGCTCTGCGGGGCCGGGGCCCGGGGATGGGGCCTCGCCGGTGTGGGGGTGCGGGCCGGTGCCCCGATCCGAAAGGGGCGGGGCCCGGACCCCGACTCAGATCCGCTCGAGCACCTGTGCCAGCAGGGCGCCCATGCGGGTGGCGGACTCCCGGCCGGCCCGCAGCACCTCCTCGTGGTTGAGCGGTTCCCCGCTCAGCCCCGCCGCCAGGTTGGTGACCAGC
>NZ_JBFAWU010000014.1:0-206119 GCF_040680455.1 Streptomyces sp. NPDC052052
GCCGATGGTACTGCAGGGGGGACCCTGTGGGAGAGTAGGACGCCGCCGAACTTCTTTTACGGGAAGCCCCGTGCCCTTGTGGCACGGGGCTTTTCTGCGTTCACAGCCCTTAGGCTCGAACCATGCGCTACGAACTGGTCATCTTCGACAACGACGGTGTGCTCGTGGACAGCGAGCCGATCTCCAACACCATCCTGTCCGAGTACCTCACGGAGCTCGGACACCCCACCTCGTACCAGGAGTGTCTCCGCGACTACATGGGTTCTTCCGTGCACCGGGTGCACGATCTCTTCGAGGAGAGGACCGGGGAGAAGCTGCCCGCGGACTTCGACGAGACACTCCACTCCCGGGTCTTCGCCGCGTTCGAGCAGGAACTGGAGCCGGTCGCGGGCGTCGACGACGTGCTGGGAAAGCTGGTCGCCGACGGGACCGCCTACTGCGTCGCGTCCTCCAGCAGCCACGAGCGCATCAGAGTCGGTCACCGCAAGACCGGGATCGACCAGTGGTTCGAAGAAGAGTGGATCTTCAGCGCGGAGGACGTGGGGCAGGGAAAGCCGACCCCGGATCTGTTCCTGTATGCCGCCGAGAGGATGGGGGTTGCCCCCGAGCGGTGTGTCGTCATCGAGGACAGCCCGCTCGGAGTCGAGGCCGCCAGGCGTGCCGGGATGGATGTGTACGGGTTTACGTCGATGATGCCTGCCGACCGGCTCGGCAGTGTGACCGGGTACTTCTCCGACATGAGCCAGCTGAGGGAATTGCTCGCTTGATCGCTCTACCCATGGGTAGAGACTGGCCTTACGCTCGCGGCCATGACAAACGCTCGTTTGCGGCACGGCAGGGCCTCGCTCACGTTGAGCTTCTTCGCGCAGGGAGCCACGTTTGCCCTACTGGTGACGCGGATTCCCGCCATCCAGGACCGGTACGGGATATCCGACGGGCTGTTGCCGGTGTTTCTCGCCGCCGTGCCGATCCTGGCCGGAGTGGGAAGCGTGGCCATCGAGAAGGTGGTCGTACGGGCGCGGCCCGGGACCGTCCTGCGATGGGCTCAGCCGGTGGTGCTGCTTGCGCTGCTCGCTGTCGGTGCCGGCAGCGCGGTGGGGGAGGTTGCTCTGGCGCTCGGAGTGTTCGGGCTTGCTGTCGGGGCGCTCGATGCCTCCATGAACATGATGGGCGTCAGTCTTCAGCGGGCATACGGGCGTTCCATCATGCTCGGATTCCATGCCGCCTACAGTCTGGGCGGCATCGCTGGTGCGTCCATGGCATGGGCCGGGGCGCACTGGGACCTTTCGCTGCTGATGTCCTACTGGCCGGCGGTCGTGGTGCTGCTGCCCGCCGCGTTCATCGGGAGCCGTTGGTACGTCGACGGGACGGCGATGGACGAGGGCCCTGCGGAGGAGCAGTTGAAGGGATCTGTCCCGGTCTCCTTCAGGTTGTTGATGCCGCTCTGTCTGGTGATGAGCTTCGCGTACATCGGGGACTCGACGGTCTCGAACTGGAGCGCCAAGTATCTGCAGGACGTGCTGGGGAGTTCCGAGCAGCTGTCGACCGTTCCGTACAACGTCTACATGGTGACGACGCTGCTGGGGCGGGCCGTCGGGGACTTCGGGGTGCGGCGGTTCGGGGCGGTGACCGTGGTGCGGTTCGGGAGTGTGCTGGCGGCGGCGGGTTTCGGTGTGGTGGCGGGGGCCGGCGGGGCGTGGACGGGAATGCTCGGGTTCACTCTGCTGGGGCTCGGGCTGTGCGTGATCGTGCCGCAGACGTTCGCCGCTGCCGGGCGGATGTTCCCCGGGGCCAGTGATACGGCCATCGCGCGGCTGAATGTCTTCAACTACGTGGGATTCCTGGTGGGGTCACCGCTGGTGGGGGCGCTCGGGGACGCGTGGAGCTATCGGGGAGCGATGCTCGTGCCGATGGTGCTGGTGCTGGCGACGCTCGTGTATGCCAAGTCGTTCGGTGCGGACCCTGCCCGATACGGTGGCGGGCATGAGCGGCCGCACGCAGTTGATGTGGGATGACGCAGTAACGGGTTACGACTTCGGGGAAAGCCACCCGATGAACCCCGTCAGGCTCGCCCTGACCATGGGGCTGGTGCGGGCGTTCGGGCTCGACGGCGCGGTGGACGTGGTGGCGGCCAGGCCCGCCGGGGAGTCCACCCTGCGGCTGGTGCACCGTGAGGACTATCTGGCTGCCGTGCGGGCCGCTTCGGAGGATCCGAGCCAGGCCGACCAGCTCTACGGTCTCGGTACGACGGACGACCCCGCCTTCTCGGGGATGCACGAGGCGTCGGCGCTGATCGCCGGTCAGTCGGTGGCCGCGGCCGAGGCGGTGTGGCGCGGGGACGCCGCCCATGCCGTGAACTTCGCGGGCGGGCTGCATCACGCGATGCCGGGCGGCGCGGCCGGGTTCTGCATCTACAACGATGCGGCGCTCGCCATCGCGCGGCTGCTGGAACTGGGTGCCGAGCGGGTGGCGTACATCGATGTGGACGTGCATCACGGGGACGGGGTGCAGGCGGCGTTCTTGGAGGACCCCCGGGTGCTGACCGTGTCGTTGCACGAGCACCCGCGCACGCTTTTCCCACAGACCGGCTGGCCGGAGGAGACCGGAGCCGGTGCGGGTGCGGGCAGTGCGGTGAATGTGGCGCTGCCGGCCGGTACCGGGGACGCGGGATGGCTGCGGGCGTTCCACGCGGTGGTCCCGGAGCTGCTGGCGGACTTCCGTCCCCAGGTGCTGGTGACCCAGCACGGATCCGACACGCATTTCGATGATCCCCTCGCGCATTTCGCAGTGTCGCTGGACGCGCAGCGGTCGGTGATGGAGGCCTGTCACGATCTCGCCCATGAGTACACGGAGGGTGGGCGTTGGGTGGCACTCGGCGGGGGCGGCTATGCGGTGGTCGATGTGGTGCCGAGGTCCTGGACGCATCTGGTGGGGATCGCCGCGCATGCGCCGGTGGACCCGGAGTCTGTGATTCCGTCGTCGTGGCGGGACGAGGTCTATGCGCGGACGCGGCAGCTGGGGCCGATGCGGATGACGGACGGGCGTACTCCTTCCTGGAAACCCTGGGAGGAGGGGTACGACCCGGCGAACCGGGTGGATCAGGCGGTGTTGGCGACCAGGCGGGCGGTGTTCCCGCTGCGGGGGCTGCTGGCCTGAGGCGGGCGGGATGGTCGCGGTGCGGCTGTTCTCCGTACGGCTGTTCTTTGTGCCGCGGTCAGGGACGGTTACGCCAACCGTGGGGCTGGGCCGGGCTTCTGGCCCGCCGTCCGGGTGATTGGGGGAGCATCGGTGGGGTGTTGAGCACCGGAGCGCTGCGTGCGCATCTGCTGGCGGCCCGACTGGCGGGGCCCGTCGCCACGACGAGAGAGGCGAGCCTGCGGAGCTATCGGCTGTTCGCGGCCCGCGACCCGCGGGTGACGCTCGGTCTCACGCCCGAGCGGGGCTGGGATGAGCCCGATCTTCTTCGTCTCATGGCCGACAAGTGCGGGGTTTCGGATGATCCTGCTCATGTTGCGGGGACGGATGTGATTGATCCTGAGCGCACACTGGCAGGTCTGGATGCCTTCGCGGCGCGGCTGTCCTGCGCCGCGGTCCGGCGGGCTCCGGTGCTGTTCGGGACCGGTCACCCGCACCGGCTGCTCGGTTTCTACGCAGAGCTGGCAGACGCCATGTCGGCGGCCGGATGCCCCGTACTCACTCCCGCGCAGGGGCGATGTATCGACATAACGACCCGGTTCGGCGTACGTACGCACCGCCTCGACTACGTACGAGGAGTCGCGATGGTGCGTGAACCCGGCGTGCAGGCTCCCGGTGGTGTCACCGGCGTACACACTCACTCGCCGCTGCCCGTACGGGTCGCCCTGGAGGCGGTGGCGGAGGGGGACGGGAGCCTGCCGGAACTGGTCGTCGGGGACCACGGATGGGTCTGCGGAGCAGGTCAGCTGGGCATTGAGGCGATCGGGCTGGCGGATACGGATGATCCGGCGCTGTTCGTCGGAGAGGCCGAGGGGCGGGTGCGGGTCGCCGTTCCGCTCGACGATGCCGTGCGGTCCGACCACTACCGGCCGCTCACGCGCTATGTGCTCAATCGGGCGTGTCTGTCACAGTAGGCGGCCGATCGGCTCTCCTCTTCCCCACTCGCATCACGCGCCCCTAATCTGGGGAGTGAGCGCACAGCGACGAAGAGTCACCGGAGGGGAAGCCGGTGCGCGTCTGGCGCGGAAGGTACAGGTGGGTCATGGCTGCTGGCAGCGAGAGGCCTCTCAACGAGGTCAAGTTTCTGACCGTGGCGGAAGTCGCCTCGGTCATGAGAGTGTCGAAGATGACCGTGTACCGGTTGGTGCACAGCGGTCATCTGCCGGCGATCCAGGTGGGAAGGTCCTTCCGGGTTCCGGAGCAAGCGGTTCACGAGTATCTCCGCGAGTCATTTGTGAGGGTGGAGTCCGCCTGAGGTCCCCTCGGATTACGTCCCTCGCGCAGTGGCGGGTAGGCTAGGCCGACGTAGGTCGTGTGGGCCCAGACGCCCCGCACCAGTGAAGAAGAAGTGAGCGAGGGTAGTCGTGGGCTCTGTTATCAAGAAGCGGCGCAAGCGGATGGCCAAGAAGAAGCACCGCAAGCTGCTCAAGCGCACGCGCGTTCAGCGTCGCAACAAGAAGTAGGCGAACGCAGTTCGTGAATCCGCAGCCCTCCCGCCGATCCGGCGGGAGGGCTGCGGTGCGTTGCGCGGCGTTGCGCCGTGGACGGTGCGCGTACGCGCATTCGGGCCAAAGACTCAGGCGAAGGCCGTCGCGCGGGCATCACAGGGCAACATCCACCCGCTACGGTGACGGCCAGGGAGAAACCTTTCTACGGAAGGCGCTGGTCTTGGGGAAGGTCGTGCTGGTGACGGGAGCGGCCCGGCAGTTGGGCGGCCGCTTCGTGCGCCGTATCCAGCGTGATCCGGGAGTGGACCGGGTGATCGCGGTCGACGTGGTGGCGCCGGCACATCAGCTGGGCGACGCCGACTTCGTGACGGCGGACATCCGGCAGCCCGCGATCGGCAGAGTCCTCGCCGAGCACACCATCGACACGGTCGTCCATCTGGACGTCTCCGCCAAGGCCGTCAGCATGGGTGGCCGGACGACGGTCAAGGAGACCAACGTCATCGGGACCATGCAGCTGCTCGGTGCCTGCCAGAAGGCCCCGAGCGTGCAGCGACTGGTGATCAAGTCCAGTACGAATGTGTACGGCTCGGCGCCTCGCGACCCCGCGGTCTTCACCGAGACCACCCCGCCCAAGTCCCTGCCGAGCGGGGGCTTCGCCAAGGACGTGGTGGAGGTCGAGGGTTATGTGCGGGGCTTTGCGCGCCGTCGGCCGGACGTCGCCGTGTGCGTGCTCAGGTTCGCGAACATCCTGGGGCCGAAGGCGGATTCGCCGCTCGCCGACTACCTTTCGCTGCCCGTGCTGCCGACGGTGTTCGGGTACGACCCCAGGCTCCAGTTCGTGCACGAGGACGATGTCCTCGACGTCCTGGAGATCGCTTCGCGCGATCCGCGGCGCGGAACGTTGAACAGCGGCACCTTCAACATCGCCGGGGACGGCGTGCTGCTGCTCTCGCAGTGCTCGCGGCGGCTGGGACGGCCGACGGTGCCGCTGCTGCTGCCCGCCGTCACCTGGGTGGGCCAGGCGCTGCGTACGGTCGGCATGACGGACTTCTCGCCGGAGCAGATCCGGCTCCTCACCCACGGCCGGGTGGTCTCCACGGTCCAGATGCGCGAGATCCTCGGGTTCCGCCCGCGGTTCAGCACCGCGGGGACGTTCGCGGAGTTCGCACGCAGCCAGGGGCCGGGGCTGCTGCCGCCGGAGGCGGTGGGCAGGACGATCGACCGACTGGCCGCCCTGCCGTTCGCCGGGGCGGCCGGCGGTGTTCCGGGAACCACCGGGGCGGGCGACAGGCACCCGACCCCCAGCGCCAGGTAGAGGAGCGCAGGACGATGGCGGACGCCAAGGTCATTCCGTTCGACGACGACCGTTCGCGGCCGGGCGGCTCACCGCGCTCCGCGCGCCGCCGGTCCACCGGGGCCGGTGGTCGGGGGCAGGGGCCCTCGGTGGTCCCCGGGGTCGGGAATGCGGCCGTCAGTGCCCTTCCGGGGCAGCACGACTCGCTGCCGCAGGAGGAGCCCCAGCAGGCCGAGCAGCCCCTCCAGGACGCGCAGAGCGGTGGCTGGGAGCGGCGGATCGCCGGCGGGCTGGCGTTTCTGCGGCGGCGGGTCACCGGTGAGTACGACGTCGACGAGTTCGGGTACGACAAGGAGCTGACCGATCAGGTCCTGATGTCGATGCTGCGGCCGATGTACGAGAAGTACTTCCGGGTCGAGGTGAAGGGCATCGAGAACATCCCGTCCGACGGCGGGGCGCTCATCGTGTCCAATCACTCGGGAACGCTGCCGCTCGATGCGCTGATGCTCCAGGTCGCTGTGCACGACAACCATCCGGCGGGGCGGCATCTGCGGCTGCTCGCCGCCGATCTCGTCTTCATGCTGCCGGTGGTCAACGAGCTTGCCCGCAAGGCGGGGCACACGCTGGCCTGTGCGGAGGACGCGGAGCGGCTGCTGCGGCAGGGGGAGGTCGTCGGCGTGATGCCGGAGGGCTTCAAGGGCCTCGGCAAGCCGTTCGGCGAGCGGTACAAGCTGCAGCGCTTCGGACGGGGCGGCTTCGTCTCCACAGCGCTGCGGGCCGGGGTGCCGATCGTCCCGTGCTCGATCGTGGGGGCGGAGGAGATCTACCCGATGATCGGCAACTCGAAGACGCTGGCGCGCCTGCTGGGCTTTCCGTACTTCCCGATCACGCCGACGTTTCCCTGGCTGGGGCCGCTCGGGACGCTGCCGCTGCCGACGAAGTGGACGATCCAGTTCGGCGAGCCGATCTCCACGAGCGGGTATCCGGTGGAGGCGGCGGAGGATCCGATGCTGATGTTCAATCTGACGGATCAGGTGCGCGAGCAGATTCAGCACACGCTGTACAAGTTGCTGGTGCAGCGGAGATCGGTGTTCTTCTGAGGTTCTCCCGCGGGGTGCTTCCTGCCCGCCGGCCGAGGTGTGTGCGAGTGCTGCGGCCGGAAAGGTCTCTGTCCCTCTGGTGAACCTTTCCGGCCGCAGCACTCGTCGACTATTCGCTCAGGTCCTCGCCGTCGATGCCCAGGCCCGGGAGCAGGCCCGGGAGGAGCGGGGGCAGGGTGACGTCTGGGACGGGTGTGGCACTGTCCCCGCCGCGGGTGGACGGCGTGGTGCTCGGGGACGGGGTACCGAAGATGCCGTCCGTGCCGCCGCCGATCAGGCCGTCGGACGAGGTGCTGTCGGATTCGGAGGGGTTGGGCGAGGTGCTGTCGCCGGTACGGTCCTGTGAGCTCTCCGACGACGAGGGCGAGGTCTGGTCCGTACGGGAGGATCCGGTGTCCTGGTCGTTCTGGCTCGACCGCTGGGAGTTGCTGTTGCTGTCCGGGGTGGCGGGCAGCAACGACTGCAGCGGTTCGACCTCGTCGTCTATGGCGTCGAAGACCGAGCTGACCTGGTCACCGACATCGGAGAGTTGGACGGGCAGGCGGTCGCGCAGGCTGCTCCAGCTGCCGCGGTGCGCGCGGGAGAAGGACTCCAGGGTCTGGATCGGGCCGATGGCGCCGTCGCGTTGGTAGGCGGAGCGGAGCAGGCGGTGTCCCTCGGTGGCGTCGTGCGTCATGCCGTTGAGCGTGCGCCTGACCTCGCCGAGCTGTTCGTGGTCCAGATCGCCGGAGCGGGCGCGTTCCATCAGCCGGCGGGCTTCGCTGAGCCGGGTGGACGCCTGGTCGAGATAGACCTTTCCGCGGTTGGTGTCGCCGCTGGCCATGCCGAGGTGGAGGTCCTCCATGCCGCGCTTGAGCCCGTACAGCGAATCACCCGGCAGGGCGTCGGAACTGGCAGCGGCCACTCCGCCGAAGGCTCCCGCGGCCACACCGACGGTGAGCCCGCCGGCCGCGAGGCCCTTCGTCCAGCGTGAGCGCGGGCGCAACTTCCGGAGCGGGGAGGCCCGATGGGCCCCCTTGGTCCGCTGTTCGGGCACCGTAGGGTCCGCGGACGCATCGCCCTCGGCGAACGCGGCCTCCATGGCGGCGACGAGCTCGGCGCGTTGCGCCCTTTTGACTTCGGGGTCCAACTCCGGCCGCGGTAGCTCACCGAGGCCGTTCGCCAGGGCCAACAGCGGTCCGTGGTCGGCCGCTTCGGCCGGTTCCTCGGGCTGTACGGCCGCTGCCCCGTGGAGCGGCTGCTCCTCCAGGGCCTGGGCGAAGGCGTTCGCCCGCCGGTGTGCCGAAATGGGTGCGATCACTGGCGGCACCTCCTCTCATCATGACGGTCGACTCCCCTGCGCGTCCGGAAAGTTCCGCACCTTGAGCGCTTCCACTCGAACGAGTGAGTGGCAGCGGACAGGAGGTGACGACAGGGGGCCTGCAACCAGCACAACGAGGGGCGCGGCGCTTGGGTTACGCAAGAAAGATGATCGGATCGGTGGGTGAGAGGCATGTCACCACGAGTGCGGGGGCGGAGTCAGCGGGCATCGTCCGGGAGGAGACGCGCCAGGGTGCGGACGGCACGGTACTGCAGGGTCTTGATCGCGCCCTCGTTCTTGCCCATGACGCGCGCGGTCTCGGCCACCGAGAGGCCCTGCAGGAAGCGCAGGGTCACGCACTCCTGCTGTTGGGGGTTGAGTCGGCGCACGGCCTGCAGCAGTGCGGCGTTGGAGAGGGACTCCAGGACGGAGTCCTCGGGGCTGCGCTCGACCTCGTTGGCGTCGAGCATCTCGCCGGTGGTGACCTCCAGCCGGAAACGGCTGGACTTGAAGTGGTCGGCGACCAGGTTGCGGGCGATCGTGACCAGCCAGGCGCCGAAGTCGCGGCCCTGCCAGGTGAAGGTGGAGATGCGGCGCAGGGCGCGCAGGAAGGTCTCGCTGGTGAGGTCCTCCGCCGTCGCCTTGCCACCCACGCGGTAGTAGATGTAGCGGTAGACGGTGTCGCTGTACTGGTCGTAGAGGCGGCCGAAGGCTTCGGCCTCGCCGGCCTGTGCGCGCTCGACGAGTTCCATCATGCGGGCGCTGTCGCTGTCGGCGGTGGGCCGACGGGCGGTGGACGTAGTAGGGGCGCCGCGGTTGCTGCGTCTTCCGACCGCCGCCCCGCGTTCGGCCAGGGCGTAGCAGGGGCCGACAGGTGCAGGGGTGGCGAATGCGGGTACGGCGTACGCGGTGGGGACGAAGCCGCGCAAGCGGTCAGCGATCGTTGCGCGCAGCGTAGCCAGGCCCGAGGCGTCAACCCCGACGTGTGGGTACACGGGACTCCCAGAGGCAGAGCTTCCATCACGTGCAGTGCGGAACCGTCACCCGTCGTAGTGAGTGGTGGGTCCGGAATGCGTCTGAGGAGAATAACGCTTAGTGCAGGCCTTGCTACACCGAGTTTCTCAAATCGTCGATTCCGTCGCTTCTGTAGCGATTATTCGATGTGCCGAGTAGCAAACCGTGACCGGTTATTGACCGGATTACTTCGCGAACTGTCTTCGAGGGTGACGGGTTGTGGTCGCGTGCGAGCAATTCGGCTGGCGGGGGCGGTCGGTGGGTACAAGACCGGATTTGGCGCCGGATGTCCGGGCGTGGCCCGGCGGCCCGGGGGCCGGGCGGGCGGGCGGGAACGGGTGTGCGTCAGCGGCGGCGGCGGTGCAGGGCGACGGCGGCCGCGGTGCCGCCCGCCAGGGCGCCGACGCCGGCGGCGGCCGGGATGCCGACCTTGGCCGCCTTGCGGCCTGTGCGGTAGTCCCGCAGCCGCCAGTCGTGTGCGCGGGCGTGCTTGCGGAGCTTGGTGTCCGGGTTGATCGCGTACGGGTGCCCGACCAGGGACAGCATCGGGATGTCGTTGTGCGAATCGCTGTACGCCGCACAGCGGTGCAGGTCCAGGCCCTCGGCCGCGGCCAGGGCGCGGACCGCCTCGGCCTTCGCGGGGCCGTGCAGCGGCTCGCCGACCAGACGGCCGGTGTAGACGCCGTCGACCGATTCGGCGACCGTGCCGAGCGCGCCGGTCAGGCCGAGGCGGCGGGCGATGATCGTGGCGGTCTCCACCGGGGCGGCGGTGACCAGCCAGACCCGCTGCCCGGCGTCGAGGTGGGCCTGGGCGAGTGCACGGGTGCCGGGCCAGATGCGGTCGGCCATGTACTCGTCGTAGATCTCCTCGCCGATGGACATCAGCTCGGAGACGCGGTGGCCCTTGACGATGGACAGCGCGCTGTCGCGGGCGTCCTGCATGTGTTCGGGGTCCTCGACGCCGGCCAGCCTGAACCAGGCCTGCTGCCAGGCGAAGCGGGTCAGTTCGCGGCGCTGGAAGAACTTCCGCTTGTACAGGCCGCGGCCGAAGTGGAAGAGCGCCGCGCCCTGCATGACGGTGTTGTCCAGGTCGAAGAAGGCGGCGGCCCGCTCGTCGCCGACGACGGGGAAGAGTGGTTCCTCGGCCGCGGCGGACTGATCGTCGGGAGGTTCGGGAAGGGAGGACTTCCGTGCTGCCTCAGCTGCTGCCTCGCCTGCCAGCACGCTCCGTGCTGTCGCGGGGCGCCTACGCGGTGTGAGCCATCCAAGAGCGGCCATGCCGTGAGCATAGCCATTCGGTCCGGCCCTTCCCGGGCTGCGGGGATGCCGTGCCGTGAACTCTGGGATGCCGCATCGCCGAATTGCCGAGCGGCGTCCGGGTGATTCCGGTCCAAGGATCGCAGGGCCCGGTTCTGCCCGTACCGGAGCGTCGGTCTGTGTCCGGCGCGCGGGCCGGTCCCCGGTGGCGCGGGCCGCGGTGCTTCTGCGGCGCAGAATGAAGGCATGAGTGCCCTGCTGCGACGTACGAAGAAGAAGCCCGAGGACCGGGTGGTGACCCTGGTCGGAAAGCCCGGGTGCCACCTCTGCGACGACGCGAGGGCGGTGGTGCGGGAGGTCTGTGCGCAGACCGGCGCTTCCTGGGAGGAGAAGGACATCACCCAGGACGAGGAACTGCACCGGGAGTACTGGGAGCAGATCCC
This sequence comes from Streptomyces sp. NPDC052052, assembly GCF_040680455.1. Lineage (NCBI taxonomy): Bacteria > Bacillati > Actinomycetota > Actinomycetes > Kitasatosporales > Streptomycetaceae > Streptomyces > Streptomyces sp. NPDC052052. Next base: position 11,052 of record NZ_JBFAWU010000014.1, read on the forward strand.
GGTCGTCCTGATCGATCACGAACAGCACACGTTCTGGAAGGTGGACCCGGTGAGGCTGCGCAAGGCACTGCTTTCGTAAGCGAAGACGGCTACCATCGTGGGCGTTTTGAGTGGTCTCGGGGGAGTGGTAGTGAGGAGTGTGTTCCGCTTTGCCCCCTTCGGGCCCGCAACGGGTTGATGCGATCCTTGGTTCCGGGGCTACGCGACGAATATGCGTGACCCCGGTCACTTTGACCGGACAAAACGGACACCATCTTTGTGCACGTGTTCACAAAGACATAGCCTGCATTCGACGGGGCGGCCATCGGACGTGCGGCCGCCTACAGCCCCGCTCATCCCGCAGGAGCACCGTGGCAACTGGCCGAAATCACCGACCGGCGACCCGTAGCCGAGGCATTCCCGAGGCCACCGTCGCCCGACTTCCGCTGTATCTGCGCGCCTTGACCGCGCTCTCCGAGCGCTCGGTCCCCACGGTCTCGTCCGAGGAACTGGCCGCGGCGGCGGGGGTCAACTCTGCCAAGCTGCGCAAGGACTTCAGCTACCTCGGCTCCTACGGGACGCGTGGGGTCGGGTACGACGTCGAGTATCTCGTCTACCAGATCTCCCGCGAACTCGGCCTCACCCAGGACTGGCCGGTCGTGATCGTCGGCATCGGTAACCTCGGCGCCGCGCTCGCCAACTACGGCGGCTTCGCCTCCCGTGGTTTCCGGGTCGCCGCACTGATCGACGCCGACCCGGCGCTGGCCGGTACGCCCGTCGCCGGTATCCCCGTGCAGCACGCCGACGAGCTGGAGAAGATCGTCGTCGAGAACGGGGTGTCGATCGGCGTCATCTCGACTCCGGCCGGAGCCGCGCAGCAGGTCTGCGACCGGCTCGTCGCGGCCGGCGTCACCTCGATCCTGAACTTCGCGCCGACGGTGCTCTCCGTGCCCGACGGTGTCGACGTGCGCAAGGTCGACCTCTCCATCGAGCTCCAGATCCTTGCCTTCCACGAGCAGCGCAAGTCCGGCGACGAGGGCGCGGAGAGCCACCCGGACCCGGCCGCGCCGCCTCTGCGCGCGCCCGCCGGAGGACGGAAGGGACCCGACGGGGACATGCCCGCCGTGATGCCCGCATGAGTCTTCTCGTCGTAGGGCTGAGCCACCGCAGCGCCCCCGTCTCCGTACTGGAGCGGGCCTCGCTGGCTGCCGAGACACAGGCCAAGCTCCTCCAGGACACCCTCGCCGCGGAGCCCGCGGCCGAGGCCGCCGTGCTGGCCACCTGCAACCGCATCGAGCTGTACGCCGACGTGGACAAGTTCCACGCCGGTGTCGCCGAGCTGTCCACCCTGCTCGCCCAGCACAGTGGCGTCGGGCTGGAAGAGCTCACTCCGTATCTCTATGTGCACTACGAGGACCGGGCCGTCCACCACCTCTTCTCGGTGGCGTGCGGGCTGGACTCGATGGTGGTCGGCGAGGGTCAGATCCTCGGCCAGATCAAGGACGCGCTGGCGCTGGGCCAGACCCGCCACACCGCCGGCCGGCTGTTGAACGACCTGTTCCAGCAGGCGCTGCGGGTCGGCAAGCGTGCCCACAGCGAGACCGGGATCGACCGGGCCGGGCAGTCGCTCGTCACCTTCGGTCTCGAACAGCTCGCGGACGGCGCGGAGGTCACCGACTGGGCCAGGGGCAAGCGCGCCCTGGTGATCGGTGCCGGCTCGATGTCCTCGCTGGCCGCCGCCACCCTGGCCCGTGCCGGTGTCGCCGAGATCGTTGTCGCCAACCGGACCCGGGCCCGTGCCGACCGGCTCGTCGAGATCCTGACCCAGGCCGGCGGTACCGGAGTGGCCGCTCGCGCCGTGGAGATGGCCGCGGTCTCCGACGAACTGACACGTGCCGATGTCGTCGTCTCGTGCACCGGTGCCACGGGTCTGGTGCTGACCGCCCAGGCCGTCGCCGGGGCGCTCGGGCTGGACTTCGCCCCGGCCGGCGAGGAGCCCGTCGCGTCCGTTCCGGCCCCGCCCGCCGACCCCGACCGGCATGCCGCCTGGGTGGAGAACGGGGCCGCCGGGACGGTGCGCCAGGCCGTGCGCCGGTCCACCGTGCCCGCCCAGGGCTCCGGCCCGGTGCGCCTCGCCCTGCTCGACCTCGCCATGCCGCGCGACATCGACGGAGCCGTCGCCCGGCTCGACGGTGTGCGCCTCGTCGACATCGAGTCGCTCGCCGAGGCGTCCGCGGACGCCCCGATGGCCGCCGACGTGGACCAGGTGCGCACCCTCGTCGGTGACGAGGTCGCCGCCTTCGGAGCCGCCCAGCGTGCCGCCCACATCACCCCGACCGTCGTCGCCCTGCGCACGATGGCCGCCGGAGTGGTCGCGGGCGAGATCGCACGGCTCGACGGACGCCTCCCCGACCTGGACGAGAAGCAGCGCGCCGAGATCTCGCAGACCGTGCGCCGCGTCGTCGACAAGCTCCTGCACGCGCCCACCGTGCGGGTCAAGCAGCTCGCCAGCGAGCCCGGAGGTGCCGGGTACGCCGATGCGCTGCGGGAACTCTTCGACCTCGACCCGCAGACGGTCGCCGCCGTCTCCCGGGCAGACCTGAACGACCCGAATAGAGGGCGGTCATGACCGACAACTCACCCCTGGGCGCGGGGGCCACCAAGCCGCTGAGGCTGGGGACCCGGCGCAGCAAGCTCGCCATGGCGCAGTCCGGCCTCGTCGCCGAGGCGGTCAGCGAGGTGACCGGACGCGCCGTCGGGCTCGTCGAGATCACCACGTACGGGGACACGTCCCGGGAGCATCTCGCCCAGATCGGCGGGACCGGCGTGTTCGTCGCCGCGCTGCGCGAGGCGCTGCTGCGCGGCGATGTGGACTTCGCCGTGCACTCGCTCAAGGACCTGCCGACCGCCCAGCCCGAGGGCCTGGTGCTGGCCGCCGTACCGGAGCGCGAGGACCCGCGCGACGTGCTGGTGGCGCGGGACGGGCTGACCCTCGGGGAACTGCCGTCCGGTGCCCGTGTCGGTACCGGCTCGCCGCGTCGTATGGCGCAGCTCAACGCGTACGCCCGCGCCCGCGGCCTCGACATCGAGACGGTGCCGATCCGGGGGAACGTCGATACGCGTATCGGTTTCGTGCGCAGCGGGGAACTGGACGCGGTGGTACTCGCCGCGGCCGGTCTCAGCCGCCTCGGCCGGACCGGTGAGGTAACCGACTTCCTGCCGACCGATACCGTTCTGCCCGCTCCCGGCCAGGGAGCACTGGCGATCGAATGCGCTGCTGCCAGCGCGGACCTCGCCGCCGCACTCGCCGAGCTCGACGACCCGTACACCCGGGCCGCCGTGACCGCCGAGCGTGCCCTGCTCGCCGCCCTGGAGGCCGGTTGTTCCGCACCTGTGGGTGCGCTGGCCGACCTCCTGGTCGACGGACAGGCTGTCAATGAACTGCGCCTGCGCGGTGTCGTCGGTTCCACCGACGGTTCCACGCTGGTACAGATGTCCATCACCGGTCCCGTCCCCACGTCGCACGACGACGCGGCGGCCCTCGGTCGCGAACTCGCGGCCGAGATGCTTGCCAAGGGTGCGGCCGGTCTTATGGGGGAGCGAGCACTTTGAGCCCCACCGGCCCCGCCGCATCCGACTTTCCGGCCCTGTCCGCACAGGGGCACGTCACCTTCCTCGGTGCCGGTCCCGGCGATCCGGGACTGTTGACCCTGCGCGCTGTCGAGGCGCTTGCGAGCGCGGACGTCCTTGTCGCCGAGCCGGACGTTCTCGGCGTTGTCCGCTGCCATGCGCGGGCAGGCGTAAGCACCCCTGAGCTGACGGTTGTTGACGCGCAGTCAACAGCCGCCGGAGTTCCCGTTCTCAGGGATGCCACCAATCTTGTCATGGAGGCAGCGAAGGGCGGCAGGCGGGTCGTCCGTGCCGTCTCGGGCGACCCGGGACTGGACGGAAACGCCGGTGCGGAGATGCTCGCCTGTGCCGCCGCGGGCATCCCCTTCGAGGTCGTGCCGGGTGTCGCCAATGCGGTCGGGGTGCCGGCGTACGCCGGTGTGCCGCTGCGGGACGCGGAGGGTGCCGACGTCCGGTTCGTCGACGCCCGTACCGCCTCGGACCGTTGCTGGGCCGAGGTCGGCGCGAGCGATGCGACGGCCGTCATCTCGACGACCCTCGACTCGGTGGCCTCGGCCGCCGGTGAGCTGGTCTCGGCGGGCCGCAAGCCCGACACCCCGCTGACCGTGACCGCGGCCGGCACGACCACCCGCCAGCGCACCTGGACGGCGACTCTCGGGTCGATCGCCCAGGTCCTGAAGCAGGCGAAGGTCCTCCCGTCGCCGGAGGGGCACCAGCCCGTCATAGCCGTGGTCGGTGAGCGCAGCCCGGCCGCCCAGCGTGACCAGCTCGCGTGGTTCGAGTCGAAGCCGTTGTTCGGCTGGAAGGTGCTCGTCCCGCGTACCAAGGAGCAGGCGGCGTCGCTCTCCGACCAGCTTCGCTCCTACGGTGCCGTGCCGCACGAGGTCCCGACGATCGCAGTCGAGCCGCCTCGTACCCCGCAGCAGATGGAGCGTGCGGTGAAGGGCCTGGTCACGGGCCGTTACGAGTGGATCGCCTTCACCAGCGTCAACGCCGTCAAGGCCGTGCGCGAGAAGTTCGAGGAGTACGGGCTCGACGCCCGTGCGTTCGCCGGGATCAAGGTCGCGGCCGTCGGCGAGCAGACCGCTGCCGCGCTGATCGACTTCGGTGTGAAGCCGGACCTGGTGCCGTCCGGCGAGCAGTCCGCCGCGGGCCTGCTGGAGGACTGGCCGCCGTACGACCCGGTCTTCGACCCGATCGACCGTGTCTTCCTGCCGCGCGCCGACATCGCCACCGAGACGCTGGTGGCCGGGCTGATCGAGCTGGGCTGGGAGGTCGACGACGTCACCGCGTACCGCACGGTCCGTGCCTCGCCGCCGCCGGCCGAGACGCGCGAGGCCATCAAGGGCGGCGGTTTCGACGCGGTGCTCTTCACCTCGTCGTCGACCGTGCGCAACCTCGTCGGCATCGCGGGCAAGCCGCACAACGTGACCGTCATCGCGTGCATCGGCCCGGCGACGGCGAAGACCGCGGAGGAGCACGGGCTGCGCGTCGACGTCCTGTCGCCGGAGCCTTCGGTGCACAAGCTGGCCGAGGCCCTCGCCACGTTCGGCGCGCAGCGCCGGGAGGCGGCGAGGGAGGCCGGTGACCCGGTGACGCGTCCGAGCGAGCGGCGTCCGGGGGCGCGGCGGCGTCGTACGACGACCTGACCGGTCCGGTCGACGGTGTTCGAGGGCCCGGCTGCTTCGGCGGCCGGGCCCCGGCCGTTTTCCGGGAGGCGGTGATCCGTGTGGGGTAGTACCCCGGCCGGTTCCGGTTTTCCGGCACGAGTGTCGGTAAGACGGTGATGTGTACGGGTCTAGTCTCGAAGCATGACTGTGTACGGAAACTTCCCCGGCTCCCGCCCCCGGCGGCTGCGGACGACCCCGGTGATGCGGCGCATGGTCGCCGAGACACGGCTCGATGCGGCGAACCTGATCCTGCCCGCGTTCGTACGTGAGGGCGTCGACGCCCCCGTCCCCATCTCGGCCATGCCCGGGGTGCAGCAGCACACCCTGGACACCCTGCGCAAGGCCGCCGTCGACGCGGTCGCGGCCGGGGTCTCCGGGATCATGCTCTTCGGCGTGCCCACGGACGAGAAGAAGGACGGCCGGGGCACGGCGGGCACCGACCCGGACGGCATCCTCCAAGTGGCGCTGCGTGCGGTGCGCGAGGAGGTCGGTGACGATCTCGTCGTGATGTCCGACCTGTGCCTGGACGAGTACACCGACCACGGCCACTGCGGTGTGCTGACGGCCGACGGCCGCGTCGACAACGACGCGACGCTGGAGCGGTACGCCGAGATGGCGCAGGTCCAGGCGGACGCGGGCGCCCATGTGGTGGGCCCCAGCGGCATGATGGACGGCCAGGTGGGCGTGATCCGTGACGCGCTGGACCAGACGGGCCACGAGGACGTCTCGATCCTCGCCTACACGGTCAAGTACTCGTCGGCGTTCTACGGGCCGTTCCGGGAGGCCGTCGGCTCCTCGCTCAAGGGTGACCGCAAGACGTACCAGCAGGACCCGGCGAACGTCCGGGAGTCGCTGCGCGAGCTGGCGCTCGACCTCGAAGAGGGCGCCGACATGGTCATGGTCAAGCCGGCCGGACCGTACCTGGACGTTCTTGCGAAGGTCGCCGACGCGGTCGACGTGCCGGTCGCGGCGTACCAGATCAGTGGTGAGTACGCGATGATCGAGGCCGCCGCCGAGAAGGGCTGGATCGACCGGGACGCGGCGATCATGGAGAGCCTGACGGGGATCCGGCGGGCCGGTGCGCAGATGATCCTGACGTACTGGGCGACGGAGGTCGCGCAGCGGCTGGCGCGGGGCTGACCGTCGTCGAACGCTGAGGTGTCCAGCCAGGACCCCGCCCGGCTCGGGCGGGGTCCTGGCTGCTGTCAGGCCCGCTTGGAGCGGCGGCGGGCCACCACGACCATCCCGGCGCCCGCGGCGAGCACCGCGGCGGCGCCGATCGCCAGCGGGAGCGTGCCGCTGCTGCCGGTCGAGGCCAGGTCACCCTCGGGGGTCTCCGCCGCCGGGCTCGACGCGGCCGGGGTGCCCGGTGCGGCCGGCTGGGACGACTCGGCTGACGGGGTGCCGCTCTCCGAGGACGGGGTCACGGAGCCGGACGGGGTGCTGTCCGTCGAGGGGGTGGTGTCCGTTGACGGTGTGGTGTCCGTCGAGGGTGTGGTGCCGGTCTCCGGGAGGCAGCCGCTGAACGGGAAGTGGTGGGTCTCCGCACCGCCCGAGCCGTGCAGCGAGGCGACCCACACCGAGCCGTTGACCGGTGCGGCGGTGCCGAGTTCCAGGTGGGCCCGGGGTGCCAGCACGCTGCCGGGCCAGGCGGCGTGGCTGTTCTTGGTGATCGTGCCGGCCTCGGGGAAGTTCCACAGGAGGTGGGAGCGGACCTTGCCTCCGGAGGCGCTCTGGAGCTTGTCGTCGAGGACGTAGCCCTGGCCGTCGGAGAGGAAGAAGCCGGTGGTGCCGGCCGCGGCCATGTCGTAGGTCTTTCCGCTGACGTTGACGACCGTGGTCGAGCCGGAGGGCACCTTGAGGTAGATCTCCTTGGCCTGTTCCAGCCGGTCCGCGGTCACGGTGAACACGTTGCGGGTGGTGTCGGTGCCCTCCAGGGTGAGCTTGGTGCCCGCGGCCTGCACGGTGGCGCCGTCGGTCGCCGGTTCGGCGGCCAGCGCGGAGGAGTAGGACCGGAGCTTGGCGAACTCGGCCTCGAAGTCGATCAGTCCGGCGTTCTGACGGGAGCTGCCGGAGTGCATTTCGAGGGCGCGGTCGCGGATCTTGCCGCCGACGACGGCGTTGCCCTTCATCACCGCGGTGACCGAGGTGTCGTTGACCAGGTCGCCGCGGACGACGAGCGTCGCCCGGTCGGGCAGGGCGTCGACCTCTGCGGCCGACAGTTCGTTCCCGACGCTGAAACCGCCGCGGAAGTCGGCGTTGCCGCCGACGGCCACCGCTCCCTCCGCGTCGGGTGAGTGGACGTCGTCGCCGAGAACGAACTCCCCGTACTTACCGGCGATTCCGAAGACGTCCGTGGTGCAGCCGGCCGAGTCGGCGGGTGCGGCCTGCGCGGCCGGGATGGTCCCGAGGCCGAGAAGAAGAGCTCCCCCGAGTGCGGTGGCTGCGGCTGTTGCGGGTATGCGCATGGTGCTTGGTTCTCCTACGGAAGTGGTCATGGAGATTCCGTGTTGGCAGGCCCATACCTTTCACACGAAAGGGTCTTGGTCAATCCCCATGCGTCAATGCGCTGACGGAGTACCAGCAGGTGGAGTGAGTCGCGTACGCTTGCTTGAACTCGTCCTCCGCAAAGGGGAGATGGGTTCTTTTGCGTCGTTTCTTCGGCGCTTCGGCGCGCCGTGAATCGCTCGGTGACGGGTGAAGCGGGGGCGAGGATGTGTGAGCGGGGCATGGGGGCGACGGAGAATGAGCGCCCCCTCTGTGCGCCCGCCTCTTGAGTGAATAGGGCACGCATTTTTGAGTGAATAGGCCATGTTTTTGCCGTTGTGGGCGAGTTGGCCTCCTCATGATGACCGGGCCCGCCCTTCCGGTGCGGGGCACCACGTACTCATGAGAGCAGGATTCCGACATGGCACATCGCCATCTCCCGCGCGTCGCCCTGGGTATCACGATCGTTGTCGCCGGCACGCTCACGCTCGGGGCCGCCACGGCCTCCGCGGTGGAGGATGCGAACCAGGACCTCATCAACAAGATGAGCGGTGGGCGTCTGGCCCTGTCCGGCGACGCCACGGGTGAGGGCAGTACGGCCATCACCCTGCGCAGTCCGTCGTGGAAGTACAGCACGGAGGCATGGGACGCGGACTCGACCTGGAGCGCGGACGAGGCCGGCACCTGGACCACCGTGTACCGGAACAGGGCGGCGAACAAGTGTCTCCAGCCCGCCTCCGCGACCGCCGAGCGCGGCACCACCATCGTCGTGCGCACCTGTGACGGCTCCGACCTGCAGAAGTGGATCCTCAGGGGCGAGAAGGTCGACGGCAAGTACACCGGGTGGTGGATGTGGCGCCCGAAGGTCAACAGGAACGTCGCCATCGCCCTGAACCGCTACAACGACGGCAACTGGGACACCCTGCACCTCGACACCGCCTACCCCAGCTCCGACCGGCTGTGGCGTATCGCGCCCAACGATGCGGCCTGGAACCTGGATTGACCGGTTCGGTCCGGTCCGGGCCGGTCCGGCATGGTTCGGACCGATCAGGGGTCGCGCCGGGTCGGTGGGCCGCGTCCGGTGAGCCCGTGACGGGTGGGCCGTGAGTGGTGGGCCCGTGAGCGGTGAGCCCGTTACCGGTGAGCCCTCGTCCGTCCCGATGCAGGACGGGCGGGGGCTGACCTTCGTCACCCCGTCACTGACCGACCCTTCCGTCGATGCACTCGCGCAACAGGTCGGCGTGCCCGCAGTGACGGGCGTATTCCTCGACCCTGTGCACCATCAGCTCCCGGACCGCGATCCCGTCCTTCCCCAGGCGCTCGCCGAGGTCCGGGTGTGCGGCCAGTGCGGCGTCGGTCGCGGCCTGCTCCCGCGCCAGATCGGCGTACGCGGCGTCGACTGCGGCCTGCTCGGCGACGGCGTCGTCGAAGTCCGCGTCTCGCTTGCCGTACAGCTTGGGCAGCGGATCGCCGTCGCTGATCCAGTTGCGCCAGTCCCGTTCCGCCTCGGCGAGGTGCCGGACCAGGCCAAGCAGCGACATCGTCGACGGTGGGACCGACCGGCGGGCCAGTTGCTCCGCATCCAGGCCCTCGCACTTCATGCGCAGAGTGTGCCGGTAGTCCGTCAGGAAACCTTGCAGCGTAGGAAGTTCACCGTCCGGGCCGGGACCTTCGCTGTTGCGGGGGTCGTCGTCCGGGTCGACCCACATATCGGGGTAGACAGTGGCCTGGGTCCATCGTGCGGGTTGATCACTCATGTGTTCCATGGTTGTCCGTGAGGCACGGGGACTGCCAGTTCTTTACGGTCGGTGTCGTGGGGTCCGCTCATCGGCTCCGGTCCCGGGGAGTCCATCAGCGGCCCGCGGAGGCCACGTGCGGCGCCAGGCTGCTTCAGCAGCCTGTGGGCGTCCGCCGGGGCCGTCGATGGGCGGCAGCCCGTCGCCACCCGTTCACCGCTTCCGCCGCGCGGCCGGACGGGCCCCGGGCCGAAAATGGGTGCCGGATCCTTCTTCCTTCTTCCTGCTTCCTGATCGCCTGCGGAGGTGGCTCATGGGCAAAGCGCTCGGCGACGTGCTGGGCCTGGCTGCCGGTGTAGCGGTCAGTCCGCTCCCCATCGTCGCCCTCATCCTTGTCCTGGCCACCCCGCGCGGACGGCTGAACGGTCCGCTGTTCGCTCTCGCCTGGGTCGTGGGGCTCGCCCTGCTGGGCGGGATCATGCTGGCGATCGGTGGCGCGGGGGGTGCCTCCTCGCACAAGGAACCTGCCCCCTGGGTGGGGGTCCTGAAGGTGGTCCTGGGCGCCCTGCTGGCCCTGTTCGGTGCCCGTCAGTGGCGCAGGCGTCCGCGGGACCCGGCCCAGGCGCAGTTGCCGAAGTGGATGGCTGCGATCGATCGCTTCACCCCTCTCAAGATCTTAGGCCTCGGGCTCGCCCTGTCGGCGGCCAACCTCAAGAACGCTCCTTTGACCATCGCCGCCGGTGCCTCGATCAGCTCGGCAGGGATTCCCGTCCCGCAGCAGATCGGGGTGCTTGCCGTGTTCGTGATCATCGCGTCCCTCGGGGTGCTGGCGCCGCTGGGCGTCTATCTGTGCATGGGGGAGCGAGCGAAGAGTGTGCTCAGTACCTGGCGGGACTGGGCCGTGCTGCACAACGTTGCCGTGATGGCCGTCCTGTTCTTCGTCCTGGGACTGAAACTGCTCGGGGACGGCATCGGTGTCCTTGTCGCGTGAGCCGGTTGTGTCCCGGCTCCGAGGAGTTGTGGTGCGGCACCCTGTTGTTTCGGCCGAGCTTCGAGCCTCGGGCTTCGAGCTTCGGGCTCGTTGATTCACTCCTGCGAGGGACATTCGGGGGCCGCTGACGGGCGGTGGGACCCGAGACTCGGGCGTCGGGATTCGAGCGCCGGGCTTCGGGCTCCGGGATTCGAGCGCCTTCTTCAACCGGTGGGTCAGGAAGGTGGGTTGGGAGAAACCTTCCTTCCTCCCGGGCCCGTCACGGGCCGCAAATATGACTAATCGTGACAGCTTGCGAGGTGTCGTCGCGGCTGCTTACGGTGCCGACAAGAAACGACCCCGACGCGGTGTCTCAAGCACCAGGCCGGGGTCTCACCTCAAGATCGAACCCAAGAGAAAGCGATCTCGTGGCTACTCAAAACCTTAGCCCTGTCCTCTGTGCGTCCGCATCCTCCCCCGCCTACCCGATGGCCAAGCCCGGCTACGGCAAACGAACCGTCCGCAGCCAACTCCCGCCGCATACCGACGATTTCGCGCTGTTGCCGGAACGGGAGCGGTACGTCGCGGGCTTCGTCGACCACCTTCCCGACGGTGCGGAGATGAGTGTGAAATCCCTGGCCAAGCAGCTGCCGCTGTACGGGCAACAGGCCGTCGGCAGTGCCCTGACCGCGCTGTCGGTGGCGGGGCACCTGCGTCGGGTGCGTCGGGTGGTGGGTGAGGGCGAGGAGGTCCGTTGGGTCTTCCGCACGTTCTGGTCGCGCACGGCGCGCGACAACGCGTGGTGGGCCGCTTTTCTGGACGCGGAGGACCGTCGGGCTGTGGGCGGGGCTGAGCCGGGGGAGTGGGGCGGGCTCACCGGAGTCCCCGAACCGGGAGGCCCCGCAGCTCTTGCGGCCGACTTCCCGTCGGCGCGGGCCGGTGATGCGCAGGGGCTGGTTCCGGCGCCTCGGCTTCCGGACTCTTGCGTCTCGGCTTCTTCCGTCTCGATCCCTCCCGTCTCGATCCCTCCCGTCCCGGCCGCTCCCGTCTCGGCCGCTCGCGTTCCGATGCCTGAGGTGTCGGAGCCTGAGGTGCCGGTTCCCGATGCTCCGGAACCCCGGATTCGGGAACGCCTGGATGCTGCCGCCACCACGCCCGCCGTCCCCGTGCAGCCGGGCCCTGAGCGCCCCTCGCCCGCGTACCTGGCGCTGGCCCGGCTCGGGCGCGTCGATCCGCGGCTGGCGCTCTCCGCCGCTGACTGTGAGGCGCTGGAGGAGCGGGCCGCGGAGTGGCTCGCGCGCGGCGTGACCACGGACTACCTCACGCAGGCCCTGCTCGCCGGACTGCCCGCACGGGTCGATTCGCCCGTCGGCTTCCTGCGCCACCGGCTCGCGAACAAGATCCCGCCCGCGCTGCCCGCACTGCCGGACGCGCCTGCCGGAACCCGTCGCCGTCTGATGGTGGAATGCACCCGGTGCGGCACCCCCGGCCGCCCTGAGGCCCTTCCCGATGGCCTCTGCCGCCCCTGCTCGCTGTCCGCCCCAGGGGCAGGCGGTGCAGCCGGTGCAGATGATGTGGTCGGCGCTCCGGGCACCGTTGCAGGAGCCACCGTCGAGTCCGCTACCAGGCGTGAGGTGCGTGCCCGGGTCGGCGAACTCCGGTCGATTCTCCACGCCCCTTGACACCAGGGTTGTTGGCAAATCCGGCGGACCTCACGGAAAGCTTCCTGTTCAGGAGGTGTCGTGCATCGGACGAACGCTGGTGTGGCTGACGCCAGGTTCAGAGGCATACCTGCGCTGTTCGGCCAGCAGTGAACACCGGTCCGACCATGCTCGACGGTCACTACCGTCCAGTCTCATGACGGCAATTACCACGCGCACGGTCGAGTATCCGGCCGACGGCTTAACGATGATCGGGCACCTCGCGCTTCCGGCCGGTGTCGACCGTCGGCCCGCGGTCCTGGTCGGCCCCGAGGGGGTGGGGCTCAGCGATGTCGAGCGCCGCCGGGCCGAGGCTCTGGCCGAGCTGGGGTACGTGGCGCTGGCCTTCGACCTCCATGGCGGACGCTATGTGGAAGACCCAGAGGAAATGCTGGCCCGCTGCATGCCGCTGCTCGCCGACCCCGACCGGATGCGGGGCATCGGCCACGCGGCGCTCGACGTGTTGCGCGCAGAACCGCGGACCGACCCCGACCGGATCGCCGCCCTTGGCTACGGCACCGGGGGCGCAATTGCGCTGGAACTCGGGCGCGATGGCGTCGACCTGCGCGCGATCGGAACAGTCAACGCACTGACGACGGGCCGACCGGGCGAGGCAGCGCGCATTCGCTGCCCGGTGTGGGCCGGGGTCGGGTCGGAAGACCCGATCATGCCGCCAGCGCAGCGGGACGCGTTCACCGCCGAGATGCAGGCCGCGGGTGTCGACTGGCGCCTCGTGGTCTACGGCGGCGCCTTGCACGCCTTCCACCACCCGTCGGTCGACCATGCCGTGCGCCCCGGCGTCGGCTACCACCCACGGCATGCGCAGCGAGCCTGGCGCGACATCGTCGACCTGCTCGCCGAGTGCCTGCCCGTAACGGAGTGATCTGGTCGGCACCCGCGATTCCGGGCCGCAAACCAGGTCGGTGGACCGCCACCGGCCCGCAGCGCCGCGCCACCGTGGCGGGACGTCCGGCTCAGTCCCACCAGAACGACCAAGTCTCCTGGTTCAGTACCCTCTTCTCGGCGTATTCGTCCAGGTCGTACGGCGGGTTCTGCTCGATGTTGTCCGGGCAGAACGCGAAGTGTTCGGCAGCGACGGCCCGCGCTTCCGCGGGAGTGGTGGGCGGGCGTCCGACCGAGACGGTCAGGGTGTCGAAGCCCAGCACCACGACCCGTATGCCGAAGCGGTCCTCCCAGGAGCGGAGCACCGCGCAGAGGCGGGCCACGTCGTTCTCGTGGTTGAGCGGTCCCGACCAGCCGATCGCCGCCGGTATGTCCGCACTGCGGCGGGCCGGGACGAGCGCTGCTCGCACTCCGGGGAACCAGCCGTCAAGGCCGGCGCACTCGTCCGCGATCTCGGCCGCGAGACTGTCGGAGGACTGCCGCGCCTCGACGGCCGGAACGGGTGCCAGACCCGGCCATTCGTCCTCGGCCTCGTCGAGTTCGTCGGGTGCGCAGTCGTCCCAGTACTCGCCGAGCACCTCCTCGGCGTCGTGGTCACCGGGGTACGAGGTGCTGTCCGGGTCCAGGTCCCAGGTGTCGGGCCACTGGTCGCGCCGGCCGCCGTCGATCAGTACCGGAAGCAGCCCTACCGCCCGCCCGGCCGCGCGCAGTTCGTCCCATGCGCCCGGGGAGGCGGGTTCGTCGGCCATCCAGAGCAGCGGTTCGTGCCACGGGCCGTCGACCGTGGCGTCGACCAGTGTCCCGGGCGGGAGGGGAAGGCCTGAAGTCGCCAGGGAGGGAAGCGGGTTCGGGAGCGATGCCATGACCGTGACTCTAGACGCGGCCACTGACAGCGGCCCGCACGCGGCCCGTGGACCTGCCTACGGGCGTGCGTGGTGCATGGTGGCGAACACGGCTCGGGCCGTGGTGCCGTCGGGCAGGGGCCAGCCCGCGGTGACGTGTCCCAGGGGTGGCTGCTCCGTGCTGTCCTGGCCGGGCTGGAGCGCACGGTGGATGCGGATGGCCAGTCGGCGCCCGCCCGATGCCGACTCCACGACGAGGTGGGTGCCGCTCGGGTCGTCGGTCACGGTCGTGGAGGCGAGCGCCGTCGTGGTGGCGGGCCCGTCGAACCGGGCGATGACCGAGGGGTCGGGAGTGTCGCTGGTGCTCTGCATCTGCGGCTCGGCCTCACCGAGGAACAGCGCGAACAGCTGGGCGACGAGGACGGGGTCACGTGTCCCGTCGTAGACCCAGCGCTTGCCGAGCACCCCGTGCTCGGCTGTGCCGATGAGCGCGGCGTCGGCGCCCGGGACCGGTGCGTCGCGATAGGTGAACGGCACGTGGTAGGTCACCGGTTGGGCGCCGGAGGTGTCCGTGGCCGCCATGAACTCGATGCCGACTTCGCCCTCCGGGTCGTCCAGCCGGAATCCGCCTGACTTCTCCAGCTCGGGCCGCGCTCCCGCCTTGCCGCGGTACCAGGGCTGCGCGGGCAGCCAGGTGGTGAGGAGCTCCAGCTTGGTGGGCGTGAGCGTGGTGTGGTGGATGAAGGACATGGCGGTGCTCTCCCTTCCGTGGGCTCAGGCGGGACGCCGGTCGGCGGCGAAACCGGCGAAGGCCGCCCAGGTGGTGGGGGCGACGGTGAGCATGGGGCCGTCGGGGTTCTTGGAGTCCCGGATGTGGACGGCGGCGGTATGGGCGGCCACCTCGACGCAGGCGCCGCCTTCGTCGCCGCTGTGGCTCGACTTCTGCCAGGCGTAGGCGATTTCGATGCATTCGCCACCATCACTGCCGCTGTAGCTCGACTTGCGCCATTCGTAAGCGACTTCGAGACACTGCCCGCCCTCGTCGCTGCTGTAGCTGGACTTGAACCACTCAAGTGCGGTGCTCATTGCTCTCCTAGCAGCTGGTCCAGCAAGTCCCTCGTTTCCTCGATGTTGAGGGCCTGCGTTCGCAGCATCGCATACCTCTGCGCCAGGATGCTGATCTCATCTGGATCGGAGATGAGTTGGCTGCCTCGCTGCGTTTCGGTGTACGCGATGTGCTGGTGGTCCGGAGTTTCCAGCAGGATGAACGGGCCATCGAGCGCCGCGTGGTTCCTACGGCCGAGGGGTAGGACCTGGAGTGTGACGCCCGGCAGATCGGCATAGACGCGGAGATGGTGCAGGGTCTCTCGGTATACCTCCCCACCTCCGAGGCGATCGCGCAGTACGGCCTCCGAGATGACAAAGCTGGTGGTAGGGGGTGCTTTACGGTGCAGGATCTCTTGACGTTCCAGTCGTTTGATGACGTGTGAGTCGGTCTCATCCCTGCTGAACGTGGGTACTCGGCTGTCGAAGACGGCTCGGGCGTAGTTCTCAGTCTGAAGCAGGCCAGGAAGGACCTGGTTGGCGAAGAAGCAGAGGGCGAGTGCCTCCCGTTCCAGGTCCATGTACTGCTCCGCCCAAGCCGGGATCAGGTCCATCTCCGGCATGTTGTCCACTGCCGTCTCCAGTGCCCCTTTCGTCTCCAGCAGCTGGTCCAGTCGGCAGGCCAGTTCCGGCAGGAGCGCGCGTCTGCCCTGCTCGATCGAGGCGATCGTCTCCACCTGGTGGCCCACCCGGTCCGCGAGCTGGGCCTGGGTCAGGCCCGAAGCGACGCGGAACACGCCGACCAGTTTTCCCACGAGTCTCATTGCCGATGCGTTTTTGCGCTGTCGCTTCCTGGGGTGCATACGGATCGAACTCCCACCTGCATGCGTACGTCACGCGGCCGCTACCCGTACAAGAAATCTGTACGGGTGCGCATACTGTGGCAGTGTAGTCACGGAGGGTGACTCTCGTCTCATGAACGAGACGATGCAACTCTCGCTGCTGCGTGAGCGGTTCTGTCGGCGTGAGCGCCGATCGGTATCTGATGCCCGGGAGTTTGTACGTGCTGCCGTCGTCGACTGGGGGTTCGGTGGACGGCTGGACGATGTGCTGCTCTGTGTGAGCGAGCTGGCCACCAACGCGCTGGTGCACGGGGTGCCGCCGGGGCGTGGGTATCTGGTGCGGTTGCTGTTGCGGGACGACGGGCGGTGGATGCGGGTCGAGGTCCACGACAGCGGGGACGGGGCGCCGGCCGTGCGGGAGCCGGACGGCGAGTCCGGGCGGGGTCTGCTGATCGTGGACGCGCTGGCGGACGCGTGGGGCGTGGGTGAGCGGGATCCGGGCAAGGTGGTGTGGTGCGCGTTCGGGCGGGACGGTCTGCTCGGTGTCCCGTAGGGCGGATCCGCACCTCAGGGCGGCGGGCCGCGTCGGTTTCGGCAGCATGCCGCTCCCCTCGGGTGTCGATCAGCGGTCCTGCGATCGACTGCCCGTGAGGAGCGGCGAGAGGCTGGTGTGGCGCGTGGGGAGGGATCAGTAGGTGAGGGCGTCGGCCATGTCGCTCAGCCAGTAGGTGACGAAGCCCTTGTCGTCCCAGTAGGTGTCGGCCGGGAGCTTCAGCACGTCCGGGGCGGTGCCGGAGTCGCCGGAGAAGTCCTTGCCGGAGAAGTAGATCGTGAGGCGGGTGGCCTTGTACACGTCGTCCGGCCCGCTCTCGGCGGAGCTGAGCCCGATGGAGGCGTACGCGGACTGGCCCGGCTCCAGCGTGACCACGGCCTGCGGCCGGCTGTCGTCGAGGATCGGGAAGACGGACTGCGCATCGTCGAACCTGAGCTTCGGCGCGTAGTACGCGTAGCAGGGGCGGGAGCCCGTGTTGGTCATGGTGAGCAGCATGTGGTTGATGGGGCGCTGCACCTTGCTGAGGGTGAGCTTGGTGTTGGAGCCGATGCAGGTGACGGGGGAGCTGTTGCCGGAGGTACCGGTCTTGCCGGAGGTGGCGGTGCTGCCGGAGGTGCCGGTGCTGCTGGTGTTGCCGGTGCTGCCGGTATTGCTGGTGTTGCTCTTCTGTGCGTTCGTGCCGGAGGAGGAGCCCTTGCTGGTGCCCGTCGAGGACCCGGCGGAAGCATCGGAGGTGCTGCCGGCGTCCTTGTCGTCCTGGTCCGAACCCGACGTGGCGGCGTCCGGGGACTTTTGGTCAGTGGTGCTCGACGCCGGAGCCGAGGCCCCCGACTTGCCGTTGTCGACCCCGTCGTCGCCGGTGCATGCGGTGAGCGAGAGGGCGGCCAGGAGGGCGGTTGCGGCGAGCGTGGTGGTGCGGATGATGCGGTTGCTGCGCATGGTGGTGGTACTCCCCGTGTGTGTGGTTCGTTTGGTCAGTTGTGGCAGATCAGAACCATGACGATCGTGGTGGAGATGATCAGCACTCCGATGGCCACGACATCGATCAGTTCGATGCGGAAGTGTGTTCGCACTGCGTCTTCCGGGTGGTCGCTGCGGTGTGATCCCAGAGTGCGGAACTGCGGGTTTCGGCCGCAACGCCGACTGGCCCATTGGGGATGCCGGAATGCTTGTGCGTACTCTGAGCTGGGCAGATTCCACGTCCCTGGAACGGCGTTCTGGGACGGATCAGGAGGGGGAACGCCGTCATGGCGACGCCGGAGGCCGCGGACTTCGCGGCTTTGCTGAAGGAACTGAAGGATCGTTCAGGACGCAGCTACGGGGTTCTCGCCGGCAGACTGCACGTCAGCACGTCGACGCTGCACCGGTACTGCAACGGTGACGCCGTGCCGAACGAGTACGCCCCGGTGGAAAGGCTGGCGCGGCTGTGCGGGGCGGATGCGGACGAGTTGGTGGAGCTGCACCGGCGATGGATCGTGGCGGATGCGGCGCGGCGGCGTCCTGCGTCCGGTTCCGTAACCGGCCCTGCTGCGGGGCCCGTTCCTGCTCCTGTTTCTGAACCCGTTGTTGCTGCTGATTCCGAGGCCGATGCCGAGTCGGTGCGGGAGTCCGGTGCGGCGGCGGATGCGGGCGGGGCGGAGTCCGAGGTCGTGGCGGTCGGTGATGCGACTGCGCCCGTGAACGGTGCGGCAGTTCGGCCCCGGCGGTTGTGGTCCTCCGCGCGGGCGCGCATCGTGCTCGCGACCGTTGCCGTCGTCGCGCTCAGTGTGCCCACCGCGCTCGTTGCCGGTCATCTCTCGGGCTCGGACACCGACGGGCTCAGCGACGCCTCCGCCGTGGACAAGGCAACCGGGCTGCCTGGCTCCGAGGCACGTGCCTCCGCCTCGTCGGCCGCGCCGGATCATCCGTCGAGCAGTCCCAGCGCGTCCGGCACCGGGACCGTCGCGCCCCGCCGGTCGGAAACCGCCTCGGCCCATCCGTCCGCCGGGCACGCGACGGGGACGTGGTCAGGCACGGGCGTACCGCTGAGCGCCACCATCAGCTCGTACAACTGGGAGGAGCCCTGCGGCCAGTACTACGTGCTGAACCAGGAACCGAATGACGTGCCTCCGCCTCCGCCGCCGCAGGACAACCGTGGTTGGGCCAAGGCGCTCGGTGGTGTGGACGGCGGCCAGATGCTGCTCGAAGTCACCGTGCAGGGAAAGTCCGACCAGGCCGTCGTGCTGCACGGACTCCACGTGCGCCAGCTCTCCAGGAAGCAGCCGCTGCCGTGGGGGGCGTACTCGATGGGGGAGGGCTGCGGGAGCGGCATCACACCGCAGTCCTTCGACATCGACCTCGACGACAGCCGGCCGACCGTCACCCCGGTGGCGGGCGAGTATGCGGGCAAGCCCGTGTCGGCGAAGGACTTTCCGTTCCGGGTGACGTCCACCGACGTCGAGGTGTTCGACCTCGACGTCCATGTCGAAGGGCATGACGTCAGCTGGTACCTGGAGTTGGAGTGGAGCAGCGGCGACCGGAAGGGAACGCTGCGCATCGACGACGGCGGGCAGCCCTTCCGTACGAGCAGCATCGAGACGCGGCCGCAGTACATCTACCGGCACGATACGGCCCAGTGGGTGACCAGGCAGTAGCGGTCACGGGGCCGGGGCGGCGTGTACGGGATGAAATGGGGATGAACGGAGGTCGATCGGCCCCTTAGCCTGCCGGTCATGACCTCACCCGCATACCCTCCCAAGCCTGTTCCAGGTGACCGCATAGCGATCATCTCCCCCTCGTCCGGATTGGCTGGACTCCTCCCTCTTCCCTACGAGCTGGGGCTCAAGCGGCTGCGTGAGGATTTCGGCCTCGAACCGGTGGAGTATCCGAGCACGCGCACCATGGGTTCCACGCCGAAGGAACGCGCCGATGACATCCACGCCGCGTTTGCCGATCCCTCGATCAGGGCGGTGATGGCCACCATCGGTGGCGACGACCAGATCACCGTGCTTCCTTTCCTGGACCGCGAGCTGATCCGCGCCAACCCCAAGCCGTTCTTCGGCTCGAGCGACAACACCAATGTGCTGCTCTTCCTGCGCAACCTGGGCATGGTCGCCTACCACGGCGCCTCCGTGATGCCCGAGATCGGCCGCCCGGCAGCGCTCCATCCCGCCACCGCCGAGTCGGTGCGTGCGGCCCTGTTCACCTCGGGGCCCTACGAACTCCGGCCCGCCAAGCGCTACCGCGACACCGACCGCGACTGGGCCGACCCGGCCACTTTCGAGGTGGAACCGGACTCGCAGCCCGCCGGCGGTTGGATCTGGCACCAGCCCGACCACGTCGTCACCGGCCGTGCCTGGGGTGGCAACCTGGAGATCCTGTCGTGGTTGTTGATGGCTGACCGCGAGATCGAACGTGATCCCGCCGTCTATGAGGGTGGCGTCCTGTTCCTGGAGACATCAGAGGAAATGCCGACCGGGGAGGACGTCTTCCGGATCCTGCGCAACATGGGAGAGCGTGGCCTGCTGGCGCGTTTCCCGGCCCTGTTGATGGCCCGCGCCAAGGCATGGTCCTTCCAGCAGCCGAACAACGAGGAGGAGAAGCGGCGCTATGTCGCTGAGCAGCGGGACGCGGTGCTGCGTGCGCTGGCGGCATACGCCCCACACACCATGGCGGTGTTCGATGTCGACTTCGGGCACACCGATCCCCAACTGGTCATCCCCTACGGCGGAATGGTCCGTGTGGACGGCCCTGCGCGGCGGATCACGGTGACGTACTGACGGCTTCGGGCACGCGGCTTCGGGCACGCGGCTTCGGGCACGCGGAGGCCGGGTCCCGGACCGTGCGCCACAACTGCACTTGACCTGGAGCGCGCTCCAGATCCGAGCATGGACGGCATGGACACCAACACCCCTCAGATCGTCCTCGGGACGATGGACTTCGGTACGCGCATTGCCCCCGACCAGGCTTTCGCGATCCTCGACTCCTTCGTCGCCGACGGCGGTGTCTGGCTCGACACCGCGAACTGCTACTCCTTCTGGTCAGACCCCAGTGGGGGCGGCGGCGCGAGCGAGCGCCTCATCGGTGCGTGGCTCCGGGCCCGCCCGGGCGCCCGCGACGTGGTGCGGATCGCGACGAAGGTGCGGCAGAACCCGCTCGTCCCGCACTCCTGGCCACAGAGCGCCGAAGGACTCTCCGCCCCCGCCGTTCGCACCGGTGTGGAGGGCAGCCTGGAACGTCTCGGAGTCGATCACGTCGATCTGCTCTGGGCCCACGCCGAGGACCGTGCCGTGCCACTGGAGGAGACGGTCGGTGCCTTCGGTGAGCTGGTCGCGAAGGGAGTGGCTCTGCGGGTCGGGGCGGCGAACCATGCCGCCTGGCGCGTCGAGCGTGCCCGGTCGCTCGCGCGGGAGCAGGGTGTGGAACCGTGGACGTCGCTGCAACTGCGCCACTCACTCGTCCAGCCGCGCCCACTCACCCCTGTTGCGGAGGCCGGCCACCGCATGCTCACCGCCGAGGACCTGGACCTCGCGCGGTCGGAAGGGCTTGCCGTGTGGTCGTACAGCTCGCTGATGTGGGGTTCCTATGTGCGCGCGGACAAGCCGCTCCCGGAAACCTATGATCATCCCGGAACGACCCGGGTGCTCGCGGCCCTGGACGACGTGGCCGGCGAACTCTCGGCCACGAGGAACCAGGTCGTCCTCGCATGGCTGATGCGGCGGGGTATCGATCCCATCGTCGGTGCGAGCCGGGTGGAGCAGATCGAGGAGGCACTCGCCGCACGCCGTGTGCGGCTCGACGACAAGCACGTGACGCGCTTCGCCGAAGCGCGGTAGCGCGGTCACCCAAGGAGCCCCATGGCCACCACCCTCACTCCGGCAGCGGCCGCCGAGCGCACCGGCGCCTCGATCGACACGTTGCGCTACTACGAGCGGGAGGGGCTCATCGGCCCGATCCGGCGCTCCGTCGGCGGGCGCAGGGAGTACACGGAGGACGATGTCTTCTGGATCGGCCTGGTCACGTGCTTCCGTGAGGCCGGCCTCGGCATCGCGGACCTGCGGGAGTTCGTCGCCATGCTGCGTGCCGAGCACTCTGCGCAGGACCGGGTCGCTTTCCTCCGCGAGCGTCGAGCCGCTCTGGAGCAGCGGGTGGTGGCACTGCGCCGGGCCATGGAGGTCCTTGACGAGAAGATCACCTACTACAGCTGAGAACCCTGCGTGGTGGATCCCCTGTGGGATCCGATTCCGTTCTGCTGCAAGGGAGTTCTGGTCCCGAAGGGATCGGGGTGTGGGGGACGTCTCCAGCCTGCTGCAGGGCGTGCAGGCGTTGCTCGGAATCGAGCCACAGCCGTCGCACAGCTCCGGGCGAGGGGGTTGCCAGGTTGACGTCCTACGGTCGGCAACCATGACAGCGAAACACACAGACAACACGGTAACCAGGCGCAAGGCGCTGGCCATCGGTGGTGGAGTGGTGGCCGGAGCGGGAGTGGTCACCGCGGTCGGCGTCAACGCCTTCGGTTCGGATGCCACTGAGGAAGCGGCGGCCACGGCCGGTTCCACGTCCGCTTCCAGCGGTCAGTGCGTGCTGATGTCCAGCGTCACCGAAGGGCCGTACTACCTGGATGGTGCGCTCGTACGGAAGGACATCACCGAGGGCAAGGACGGGGTCCCGCTCCATCTGAACATCACCGTTCAGGACACGACCGACTCCTGCAACCCGGTCAAGGGCGCCGCTGTCGAGATCTGGCACTGCGACGCCTGGGGCTACTACTCCGGCTACACCACGGCCAACCCCGGCGGCAGCGCGCCCGCGGAGAGCGAGGACGGTTCCACCGCGAACGACAAGACGTATCTGCGCGGTTACCAGATAGCCGGCGGGAACGGGGTCGTGAAGTTCACGACGATCATGCCCGGCTGGTACACCCCGCGCACCTGCCACATCCACGTCAAGGTGCACACCGGTGGCGAGAAGGCGGACGGCACCTATGAGGGCGGCAAGGTGAACTACACCGGCCAGCTCTTTTTCGACGACGAGACCGCCAAGTCCGTCTTCGCGCTGGAGCCCTACTCCCAGCACTCCGGTTCGTACACCGCCCTGGACGACGACATGGTGTACGAGGGCGGCGGCGCCTCAGGTGGTCTGCTGACCCTGGAGCCGATCAACAAGAACAAGATCGAGAAGGGCTTCACCGGGACCATCGTCCTCGGTATCGACCCGGACGCCGAGAACGACGGCGCGGGCGGCGGCGAGGGCGGCGGTGGTGAGCCCCCGAGTGGCGGTGGTGGTGGCACGCCGCCGAGCGGTGCCCCCACCGGCGAGCCGCCGAGCGGCGCCCCCGAGCCGACCGCGTCCGCGTCCTCGTAACCCATGGGTCGCGAGGAGGAGAGAGTTGCGCGGACGGCGGTGGACGCGCTGCTGGCCGAGGTCGAGCTGAACCCCGAGCCCGGCCTCCCGGACGCCCGCGACGCGGACATCAGCGCCCTGCGCTGGTCGGCCCGTTCGCTGGCGCCCGGCCTTGCGGCGATGGCCGCCGCCGCCCGCCGCACCGGTGAGCCCACCCGTACGCTGCGCGAGGAGCTCGGCGCGATCGGCCGGTGCACGGAGCGGTCCATGACCGTGGCGAACGGAGGCACCCCCCTGCACCATGGGGTGATCTGGCCGCTCGGCCTGCTCGTCGCCTCTGCCGTCCTGGCCCGGAGCACGGCCGTGAAGGACATCACCGACATGGCCCGGCAGCTCGCCGCGTTCCCCGACCGCCGCGCGCCGCGCCGCCCGACGACGGGATCGGCGGTCGCCACCCGCTACGGCGCGGCGGGTGCGCGGGGCGAGGCCCGGGCCGGGTTTCCGCACGTCCGCAGGGCAACGGCCGCCCTCGGTACGGCCCGTGGCGCCGGGCTGCGCGAGCCGCAGGCGCGGCTCGACGCACTGCTCACCGTGATGAGCACCCTTCAGGACACCGGACTCCTGCACACCGCGGGCCCGCACGGCCTGCGCGAGGTGCAGAACGGGGCCCGGGCTGTCCTCGACGCGGGCGGTGCGGGCACCGACGCGGGGTGGCGGGCGCTGGAGGACTTCGACCGGCATCTGCGCACCCGGAACCTCAGCCCCCGGGGCAGCGCCCAGCTCCTGGCGGGCGCTCTCTTCGTCGACTTCCTCGTGTGACGCGGGCAGCAAGCGGAGGAGGCCCGGACGCATGCGTCCGGGCCTCCTTTGTCGTCAGGCCGTAAGTCAGAGGCGCTCGGGGGTGCGGATGCCGAGCAGCTCCATGCCCTGGTGCAGGGTGCGGGCGGTGAGGTCCGAGAGGAAGAGGCGGTTCTCGGCCACATCGCCCGGCACCTCGGCCTTCAGCACCGGGCACTGGTCGTAGAACGTCGTGAAGAGTGACGACAGCTGGTAGAGGTACGACGCCAGCTTGTGCGGTTCGTACGCGGTAGCGACCTCGGCCACGACCTCGGCGAACTGGTCCAGGTGCAGGCCCAGCGCGCGCTCGGCCGGGGCCAGCTCCAGCTCCGGGTGCGGCTGGGACTTCAGCTCGCCCGCCTTGCGCTTGATGGAGCGGGACCGGGCGTGCGCGTACTGGATGTACACGCTGGTGTCACCGGTCAGCGACACCATCTGGTCCAGGTCGAACTTGTAGTCGCGGGCGGCCGACGTGGACAGGTCCGCGTACTTCACCGCGCCGATACCGACCTGCGTGCCGCGCTCGGTGATCTCCTCGTCGGTGAGGTCCTGCGCCTTCTCGCGCACGACGGTGGAGGCCCGGTCGATCGCCTCGTCCAGCAGGTCCTCCAGCCGGACCGTCTCGCCCTCACGGGTCTTGAACGGCTTGCCGTCCTTGCCGAGCACCGTGCCGAAGGCCAGCTGCACGGCCTTGACGTCCTCGTTCAGCCAGCCGGCCCGGCGGGCCGTCTCGAAGACCATCTTGAAGTGCAGGGCCTGCCGCGCGTCCACCACGTACAGCAGGGTGTTCGCCTTGAGGTTCTGGACCCGGTCACGGATCGCGGACAGGTCGGTGGCCGCGTAGCCGTAACCGCCGTTCGACTTCTTGACGATCAGCGGAACCGGGTTGCCGTCCGGGCCCTTCACATCGTCGAAGAACACGCACAGCGCACCCTCGGAGCGGACGGCGACGCCCGACTCCTCCAGGATGCGGCAGGTCTCCTCCAGCATGTCGTTGTAGCCGGACTCGCCGACGATGTCGGGGTCGCGGATCTCCATGTCGAGCTTGTTGAAGACCGAGTAGAAGTAGATCTTCGACTCGTCGACGAAGCGCTGCCACAGGGACAGCGTCTCCTCGTCCCCGGCCTGGAGCGCCACGACCCGGTCCCGGGAGCGGGCCTTGAACTCCTCGTCGGAGTCGAAGAGCGCCCGCGAGGCCTTGTAGAGGCGGTTCAGCGAGGACATGGCGGCTTCGCCGGCGGCCGCGTCGTCGCCCCGGTGATCCAGCTCGCCCGGGTGCTCGATCAGGTACTGGATGAGCATGCCGAACTGAGTGCCCCAGTCGCCGATGTGGTGGCGCCGGACCACGCTCTCGCCGGTGAACTCCAGGATCTGCACCATGGCGTCACCGATCACCGCGGAACGGAGGTGACCGACGTGCATCTCCTTGGCCACGTTCGGCTGGGCGTAGTCGATGACCGTGGTGCCCGCGGCGCTGTTGTACGGCACGCCGAGCCGGCCCTCGTCGTCCGCGGCACGCGCGGCCAGCGTCTCGGTGATGGCCTTGTCGGTCAGCGTGATGTTCAGGAAGCCGGGGCCGGAGACCTCGATCTCCTTGATCAGGTCACCCGCCGGGATCGCGGCCGTGACCTGGGACGCCAGCTCGCGCGGGTTGCCCTTGAGCTTCTTGGCCAGGGCCAGGATGCCGTTGGCCTGGAAGTCGGCCCGGTCGCTTCGTCGCAGCAGCGGGTCGGCGGTGCCTGCCTCCGGCAGTGCTGCCGTCAGGGCGTCCGCCAGCTGCTGCTGGAGTGTGGAAGCGAGGGAAGTGACCGAGGCCATGGGCTGGGTGCCGTTTCCGTAGGGGTGCAGGGGATCACACCCAGTATTCCACGGCGAGTAAAGCCGTTTTCGCGCTGCCGGTGGGACCTGGGAGAATGGGCACTGCCCCTGCGCGTCGCAGCGGGCCCCGCCCGTCCCACAGGGGTCCCACGCGTGCGTCGAGGGTCCATGAGTCCCATGCGGTTCATGAGTCCCCACAGGCTCATGAGTCCCATCAGGTTCATGAGGCCATCAAGTTTTTGTCCCATCAGGGTTTTCCCTGACGAGCCCCACAAGAGAGAAGGACGTGCAGACCGTGGCTCAGAGTCAGAGCAGCACCGAGGCCGACTGGGTCTCCCGCTTCGCGGACGATGTCATCGCCGAATCGGAGCGTCGTGCGCCTGGCAAACCGGTCGTCGTCGCGTCCGGTCTCTCCCCGTCGGGCCCGATCCACCTGGGCAACCTCCGCGAGGTCATGACCCCGCACCTGGTCGCCGACGAGATCCGCCGCCGGGGCTACACCGTCCGGCACCTGATCTCCTGGGACGACTACGACCGCTACCGCAAGGTTCCGAACGGTGTCCCGGGCGTCGACGAGTCCTGGGCCGAGCACATCGGCAAGCCGCTGACCTCGGTGCCCGCCCCGGCAGGGTCCACGTACCCGAACTGGGCCGAGCACTTCAAGGCCGCCATGACCGCCGCGCTGGACGAGCTGGGTGTCGTGTACGACGGCATCAGCCAGACCGAGCAGTACACGGCCGGCGTCTACCGCGAGCAGATCCTGCACGCGATGCGGCACCGCGCCGACATCGACGCCGTCCTCGACCGGTACCGGACGAAGAAGGACCCGGCGGGCGCCAAGGGCGGCAAGAAGCCGCAGCAGCAGAAGAAGGTCGACGAGGCCGAGCTGGAGGCCGAGGCGGGCTCCGGCGCGGCCACCGAGGACGACGGCAGCGGCGGCTCGGCGGGCTACTTCCCGTACAAGCCCTACTGCGGCAACTGCGAGAAGGACCTCACGACCGTCACGTCGTACGACGACGACAGCACGGAGCTGAACTACACCTGCAACGCCTGCGGCTTCGCCGAGACCGTCCGGCTGAGCGAGTTCAACCGCGGCAAGCTGGTCTGGAAGGTCGACTGGCCGATGCGCTGGGCGTACGAGGGCGTGATCTTCGAGCCCAGCGGCGTGGACCACTCCTCGCCGGGCTCCTCGTTCGTCGTCGGCGGCCAGATCGTCCGCGAGGTCTTCGACGGCGTGCAGCCGATCGGCCCGATGTACGCCTTCGTCGGCATCTCCGGCATGGCGAAGATGTCCTCCAGCAAGGGCGGCGTACCGACCCCGGCCGACGCGCTGAAGATCATGGAGGCGCCGCTGCTGCGCTGGCTGTACGCGCGCCGCAAGCCCAACCAGTCCTTCAAGATCGCCTTCGACCAGGAGATCCAGCGGCTCTACGACGAGTGGGACTCGCTGGCCCGCAAGGTCGCCGACGGCTCGGTCCTGCCGGCCGACGCCGCCGCGTACGCGCGGGCCATCGGCACGGCCGCCGGTGAGCTGCCGCGTACGCCGCGTCCACTGCCCTACCGCACGCTCGCCTCGGTCGTCGACATCACGGGCGGGCACGACGAGCAGACGCTGCGCATCCTGAGCGAGCTGGACCCGGAGAACCCGCTGACCTCGCTGGACGAGGCCCGGCCCCGTCTCGACCGCGCCGAGAACTGGATCACCAGCCAGGTCCCGGCCGAGGCCCGCACCATCGTCCGCGCGGAGCCGGACAAGGAGCTGCTCGGCTCGCTGGACGAGCAGGGCAGCGAGTCGCTGCGGCTGCTCCTGGAGGGGCTGGACTCGCACTGGTCGCTGGACGGGCTCACCACGCTCGTCTACGGCGTGCCGAAGATCCTGGCCGGACTGGAGCCGGACGCCAAGCCGACGCCCGAGCTGAAGGTCGCCCAGCGGTCGTTCTTCGCACTGCTGTACCGACTGCTGGTCAGCCGGGACACGGGGCCGCGACTGCCCACGCTGCTGCTGGCCGTCGGGGCGGACCGGGTGCGCAGGCTGCTCGGCGCGTAGAGGGTTCCCGCACACAGGGCCGTCATCCGGATCACCGGGTGGCGGCCCTGCGTCGTTACGGCCGCTCCGGGCCGGCTCCGGCTTCGTCCACGAAAGCCGGATCGGGCAGCTGTGGCCGGGGGCGGTGCGCATGCGTGGAGGGTCCCGGCCGCCGCGCGGACGTCGGTCAGGACTTCCGGATGTACTCCGCCGGTTCCGCGTTCGCATTCATGCTGTACAGCATCAAGTGGTCGTCGGCGACCGTGAGGAAGACCGCGTCCGGCTGACGGCACTCCTGGCCCGACTCCGCGGTGTACACCGCCGGACTGAGGGCCAGCACCGGGGACACCGCGCCGACGACGAACGTGCCGTCGCAGTACTGATCCGTGCCGTTCTCCGTGCCCGCCGTGACCGCCAGCCGCACCAGACGGCCACCGACCGGGCCCTGGGTGATCCGGATCATCTCCTGTTCTCGGTAGAACTCGTTGACCGGTACCCAGGCGCCGACGTACTCCTCCGGCACCGCCGCCCGTCCGCCGGTCGACCGGTAGAAATCGGCCGTCACGCTGCCGGACGTGAACACCAGGACGTCCCGCGACTTCACCCTGAGGGTCTGCCGGGCGAGCGGCGTGCAGCGCCCCTCCGGCACCCCCGCCGTCACCTGGCCCTGGTCGATGACCAGCATGTCGGCGTCGGCGGAGACCAGTTCGCTGCGCCCGGTGCACTGCAGATCGCCGTCGGTGTCGATGTACGTGGCGACCTTCTCGCCCGGTTCGCCCGATGAGATCTCCAGCCGCAGCACCCGTTTCGGCATCTCGACATTGCCGTCGAGCACGCCCTCCCAGGCGCCGACGAAGTCCTCCGGGACACCCTGGGCACCGGACGCCGTCGAACCGGAGGCCGGCGTGGTCGCCGAGGACGCACCGCCCGCCGTGGGGCCCTTCTCACCGATACCGATGCCACGCAGGGCCAGCGCCGTACCCGTGGCCGCCGCGGCGAGCGCCAGCACCCCGGCGAGGACGGGCCGCCACCGCGGCTTGGACCGGGGCCGGTTGGACGGGGCGGGTGCGGGCGCGCCCTGCGGTGGGGTGCCCGGTGCGGGTGCGGGTGCGGGTGTGTCGTGGGGCGGGGTGTGGGGTGTGGGTGTGCCCGGGGGCGACGGCGTGACCTGGGCCGGTGCGCCCTGCGGGGGTGTCTCCGCAGTGAGCATCCGGGCGGCGAGTCGGCCGAGTTCGGCCAGCAACTCGGCGGGCAGCCACGGGGCGTCCGAGTCGGTACGGGTCCCGACGGCCACCTGCTCCGCGGTGGGCCGCTGCTCCGGGTCCTTGGCGAGGCAGGCGCTGACCAGGCCGGTCAGTGTGTGCGGCACTCCGGTGAGGTCCGGCTCCTCCGCGGCGATACGGAACATCAGCGTGTGGGCCCCCAGATCGGCGGAGCCGAACGGCAGCCGCCCCGTCGCCGCGTACACCAGCACGGAGCCGAGACTGAACATGTCCGCCGCAGGCGTCACCCGCTGCCCGCGCACCTGCTCCGGCGACATGAAACCGGGTGAGCCGAGCACGACTCCGGTGGAGGTGCGCAGCGTGCCCGCCACGGTGTCGAGCGCCCGGACGATGCCGAAGTCGATGACGCGCGGACCGTCGACGGTCAGCAGGATGTTCGACGGCTTGAGGTCGCGGTGCACCAGACCGGCGCCGTGGACGGCGCTCAGCGTCCGGGCGAGCTGCCCGGCCAGCGCGTGCAGGGTGGCCTCGGGCAGCGGCCCGTAACCCGACT
Source organism: Streptomyces sp. NPDC052052 (assembly GCF_040680455.1). Classification (NCBI taxonomy): domain Bacteria; kingdom Bacillati; phylum Actinomycetota; class Actinomycetes; order Kitasatosporales; family Streptomycetaceae; genus Streptomyces; species Streptomyces sp. NPDC052052. The sequence goes on from NZ_JBFAWU010000014.1 coordinate 40,186, forward strand.
CGACGACCTGGTGCAGCGAAGGGCCGGGCACGTACTCGGTGGCCACCCAGGGGGCCGCGGCCTCGGTGTCGGAGCCCAGCACCGGCGTCGTCCACGCACCGCCCACCCGGTGCAGCGCGGCGACCTCCCGGCGGAACCTGGCCCGGAACTCGGGGTCTTCGGCCAGAGCCGCCTTGACCACCTTCACGGCCACGGCCCGTCCGCCCGAGGAACGTCCCAGGAAGACCTGGCCCATACCGCCGACGCCCAGTCGGCCGATCAGCGTGAAGTCCCCTATCCGGGGCGGATCCCCCGGCTCCAGGACGTCCATCCGTGCCCCGCTCTCCCCGTGTGCGTCAGGCTGTTCCGCGCGGCGGCGACACTACCGGTTCGGAGAGAAGCTGTCCCACGGCGGCCGCACCGCCCGGGCCATGGGCCCTACGCGATGTGGTCCTCCATCAGCTCACTGTTGAGGCGGGCGATGAACTGGTCCATGTAATGGTTCAGTTCGCGGGACTGGAGGCGCATCCCGTACGCCGCCTCGACGTTGGTGGCGAAGGCGCCGGGCGTCGGCATGCCCTCACCTTCTATCGAGTGCCGGAACACCTGGTACAGGTCCTCGTCCGATACGGCGGTCTCCTGCACGCCCTCGCCCAGTGGACGTGTGCCGCCCGCACCGTTCGGCACCTGGAACTGCTGCTTCGCCGCCTCGGCGGGGGCGGGCTGGGACTCCGGCTCGGGTTCCTGAACCGGTGCCTCGGGGTGGACCGGCTCGGGTTCCTGAGCCGGTGCGGCCTGTGCCGTGCGCTGCGCAGGCACCGGGACCCGCTGGGGCTGCTCCTCGTACCAGGTCTGGTGCTCCTGCAGAGGCGTGTACGTGGGCGGTTCGTAGGTGGGGTCGTAGTTGCCCTGGTACTGAACCTTCGCAGGGGTGGTGAACCACTGGCTCGGTCCCGCCTCGGCAACTGCGGCCGGTTCCTGGGCCGGGGCCGCCGGCGTGGGCTCCAGCTGCGGGGGCGTCGGCTGCGGGATTGCCTGTTGCGGGACTACCTGCTGCGGGACTACCTGCTGCGGGACCGCTTGCTGTGGGACTGCTTGCTGTGGGAGTTCCGGTTGTGGGACCGCCTGCTGCGGGAGTTCCGGTTGTGCGGCCGCCTGCTGCGGGGGCAGCAGCTGCGGTTCGATCCCCGCCGCCGCGAGGCCGGACGGAGCGGTCTGTGCGAGCGGCACGCCGAACCGTGCGAGGCGCAACGGCATCAGGGACTCGACCGGAGCCTTGCGGCGCCATGCGCGGCCGAAGCGGGAGCGGAGCCTTGCCTGGTAGACGAGGCGTTCCTGCTCCAGCTTGATGACCTGGTCGTAGGAGCGCAGTTCCCACAGCTTCATGCGCCGCCACAGCAGGAACGTCGGGACCGGCGCCAGCAACCAGCGGGTGATGCGGACGCCTTCCATGTGCTTGTCGGCGGTGATGTCGGCGATCCGGCCGACCGCGTGGCGGGCGGCCTCCACGGTGACGACGAACAGCACCGGGATGACTGCGTGCATGCCCATGCCGAGGGGATCGTCGGACGCCGCGGCGTTGAACGCGACGGTCGCTACGGTCAGCAGCCAGGCCGTCTGGCGCAGCAGCGGGAAGGGCATGCGGATCCACGTCAGCAGCAGATCCAGGGCCAGCAGGACACAGATGCCGGCGTCGATGCCGATCGGGAAGAAGTAGGAGAAACTCCCGAACCCCTTCTTCATGGCCAGCTCGCGCACGGCCGCGTAGGAGCCGGCGAAGCCGATCCCGGCGATGACCACCGCCCCGGCGACGACGACTCCGATGAGTATTCGGTGTGTGCGTGTGAGCTGCGTTGCGGCCACCCGCGTTCCCCTTCCGTTTCCCGTATTCGGCGCCCCGTGGCGGCGCCCTGGTGCGGCGCGCTGCCCGACGTCCTGCCTGACGTCCCGTTCGACGTCCTGCTTCGAATTCCGGCGCGCACAGCCTGGCACATGAGCGGGTGGCATGTTGCGCGGGGAGGGGAGAAGCCCGGTACTGGCGGGAGTACCGGGCTTCTGAAAACGCTTCTGGGAAGGGGTGTTGGGTGGGGGGAAGCCCTCTGCCGGGGCGGTCAGTCCGTCTTCTTGTCCGAGGTCTTGGTGTCCGAGCTCTTCTCGTCCGAGGCCTTCTCGTCGGCCGCGGAGGACTTGCTGGGATCGGCGGACTTGCTCGCCGCGTTCGACGCCGCGTCGCTGGTGGCGACCGAGGCCACGGCCTCCTTGGCCGCCTTCTCGGCGCCCTTCAGGATGTCGGCCGCGGCAGGTGTCTTCGCGCCCGCGTAACCCGCGCCGTTGTAGGTGAGGGTGACGACGACGTTCCCCGTGCGGGCGATGACGGTCGCGTACTTGAAGTCCTCGCTCGTCTTGGAGAGGTCGTAGGTAATCGTGGTGGCCTGTTCGCCGATGCCGGAGACGGCTGCCTCGGCGACCTTCTTCGCGCCCTCGGCCGCCTTGGCCTTCTCGACCTGCTTCGTGTAGTCCTGCTGTGCGCGCGCGGCTCCGCTGCCCAGGGTCTGGTCCGAGTCGAAGCGGGTGAAGCCGACGTCGAGCCAGCGGTACTGGGAGCCCTTCACGCCGTTGTCGTCGAGACCGTTCCAGGAGCAGCCGGCCCGGGCCGCGGTGTCGCTGGACTTGGCGGGCGTGCCGGCCTTGGACTTCACCGCGGGAACCAGGGAGGTGACCGTCTTCGTGGTGATCGACTTGCACGGGTCGGGCAGCGCGGCGAACTTCGCGGGCTCGACACTCGCTTCCGACGTCGTCGCGCTCGGGGTGGCGGACGAGGACGAACCCGAGGCCTTCGTGTCGTCGGAGTCCGACGAGCAGCCGGCGACGACGAGCATCACCGGAACGGCGGCGCAGGCGAGTATGCGGGGGAGTCGCGAGGCTGAACGGTGCATGGTTCCTTCACTCAGGTGGCGCGGTCGGCGGGCTGCCAGGTGGTCGGGCTGCGGGGCGGTCGGGCTTCCGGTGCGGTCGGACTTCCGATGCGGCCGGCGGGGGGTCGGCGGGTGTTCCGGAGGGCCACGGTACGACGGACGGCGCTCGGATGCCGCCTCGGCCGGGTGCTCGGCCGGCGGGGGGTGAGACCGGGCCGGGGCACTTCGGGCGGGACTAGTCGGTGAAGCTGTTGACCAGCTGCTGGGCCAGCGACCGTGCCTTGTCCTGCAGTTCCTTGCTGTCGGGGACCACGGTGGAAACGGTGGGCTGGGCGGTGTACTCGATGGTCACGATGACGTTCGATGTGCGGAAGACCACGCTCACCGTGCGGTTCTGGGCGGTGGAACCTTCCCTTGTGAGCGAATCGTTCAGAAATGCGTTGTCTGCGAGGTTGTCGAGGACGCGCGGTGCCAGGCTGTCGTCCTCGCCGCCGGAGCCGTCGGAGCTGTCGGAGTCGCCCGAGCTGTCGGAGCTGTCGTTTTCGGCGGTGTCACCATCGGTGCCCCCGTCGGTGTCCCCGTCGGTGGTCGCGCCCGTGGTCCCGTCCGTGGCCTCTTCCTCGGAGTCGGAGCCGGACAGGGCGTGCGAGGCGGAGCCCGACGTGGACTCCGTCTTGGATCCCGATGCGGAGTCGTCTGCGGAATCGGCGGAGTCGGAGGGGGTTGCCCCTTCCTTCGTGGCCTTGGTGTCGCTGGGTGCGGTGGACGGCGAGGACAGGCCGGCGGCTGCCTCCTTCTCCGCGTACACCTCGCTGGCGCGGTCGTCGTCGCTCACCGTGGGGTCGTAGGACACGACGCGTTCGAAGTCGATGAAGAGGGTGTGCGAGGAGGTGGTGGTCTCAGCCTTCCAGCGGCAGCCGACCTTGCGGTCGGTGTCGTAGGTCACGGTGGCCGTGCCCGCGAACAGCTCCTCCTGCTGGTCCTCGGTGAGTTCGGCCGAGCCCGGGAACATCTCCTCCAGGGTGGACGACGTGATGGCTCGACAAGGGTCGGGAAGGGTGCGGTACTTGCCGGGAGCCGCCACGGTGACGGTCGACTCGCCCGACTTGCTGTCAGGGGCGGATCCACCTGTTCCGGTGCTGGCGCTGCAGCCGACGGCAAGTGCTGCCACGAGCGCGATGCCGGGTACGTACGCCATTCGCCGCACGGTCCTGGGCTCCCTTCGTGCGAAAAACGGTTGCCGCTCGATCGCGGCCGGTGGACACAATGTGTATCGCACACGCCGCTGTGAATGTCGGTTGACCGACTTATTTGTCGGCCTTGGCGCCGGTTTTGCGCTTTCACACTTTTCGGGGGAATCGAGGAATTATGTCGTACGTGGAGATGCCGGGTGCCAAGGTCCCGATCCGTATGTGGGCCGACCCGGCCTCGGTCGAGGACGTTGCGATGCAGCAGCTGCGGAACGTCGCCACGCTGCCCTGGATCAAGGGCCTCGCCGTGATGCCGGACGTCCATTTCGGCAAGGGCGCGACCGTCGGTTCGGTGATCGCGATGCAGGGGGCGGTCTGCCCGGCGGCGGTCGGGGTGGACATCGGCTGCGGAATGTCCGCCGTGAAGACCTCTCTGACGGCCAATGACCTGCCGGGTGACCTGTCCCGACTGCGGTCGAAGATCGAGGAGGCCATTCCGGTGGGCCGCGGCATGCACGACGAGGCCGTGGACCCGGGCCGGCTCCACGGCTTCCGGACGCAGGGCTGGGACGATTTCTGGGGCCGGTTCGACGGGGTGGCCGACGCGGTCAAGTTCCGTGAGGAACGGGCCACGAAGCAGATGGGAACGCTCGGTTCGGGCAACCACTTCATCGAGTTCTGCCTCGACGAGTCGGGTTCGGTCTGGCTGATGCTGCACTCCGGATCGCGGAACATCGGCAAGGAACTGGCCGACTTCCACATCGGGCGGGCGCAGAGTCTGCCGCACAACCAGGGCCTGGTCGACCGGGATCTGGCCGTGTTCATCGCCGGTACCCCGCAGATGGCGGCCTACCGGAACGACCTCTTCTGGGCGCAGGAGTACGCGAAGCACAACCGCGCCATCATGATGGCGCTCTTCCAGGACGTGGTCCGCAAGGAGTTCAAGAAGGCCAAGGTCACCTTCGATCCGGTCATCTCCTGCCACCACAACTATGTGGCGGAGGAGCGGTACGACGGCATGGACCTGCTGGTCACGCGGAAGGGCGCGATCCGGGCGGGCTCCGGGGACTTCGGGATCATTCCGGGCTCGATGGGTACTGGTTCGTACATCGTGAAGGGTCTCGGGAACGAGAAGTCCTTCAACTCGGCCTCGCACGGCGCCGGCCGGAAGATGAGCCGGAACGCCGCGAAGAGGCGCTTCTCCACGCGGGACCTGGAAGACCAGACGCGGGGGGTGGAGTGCCGCAAGGACTCCGGCGTCGTCGACGAGATTCCGGCCGCCTACAAGCCGATCGAGCAGGTCATCGAGCAGCAGCGGGACCTCGTGGAGGTCGTCGCCAAGCTCAAGCAGGTCGTGTGCGTGAAGGGCTGAGGCCCTGGGCGTTCCGGCCGGCGCGTGCAGGCGGGGTCAAGAGGTGCGGTGGACCTTGGAGTTGGAGGCCTGGGCGCGGGGGCGGACGACGAGCAGGTCGATGTTGACGTGGCTGGGGCGGGTGATGGCCCAGGTGATGGTGTCGGCCACGTCGTCGGCGGTGAGGGGGGCCTCGACGCCTGCGTACACCTTCGCCGCCTTCTCGGTGTCGCCGCGGAAGCGGGTCGTGGCGAACTCCTCCGTCTTGACCATGCCGGGGGCGACCTCGATGACACGGACCGGGGTGCCGACGATCTCCAGGCGGAGGGTCTCGGCCAGGACGTGTTCGCCGTGCTTGGCGGCCACGTAGCCGGCACCGCCCTCGTAGGTGGCGTGGCCCGCGGTGGAGGAGAGGATCACGATCGTGCCGTCGCCACTCGCGGTGAGGGCGGGGAGCAGGGCCTGGGTGACGTGGAGCGTGCCGATGACGTTCGTCTCGTACATCTGGCGCCAGTCGGCCGGGTCGCCGGTGGCGACGGGGTCGGCGCCGAGCGCTCCGCCCGCGTTGTTGACGAGGACGGCGAGGCTGCGGAACGCCGTGGCGAACTCGTCGACCGCGGCACGGTCGGTGACATCCAGGGCGTAGGCCGTTGCCTGGTGGCCCGCCTCGTTGATCTCGGCGGCGAGCGCCTCGATGCGGTCCTTCCGGCGGGCGGTCAGCACGACGCGGTAGCCGGCGGCGGCCAGCTGCCGGGCAGTCGCGGCGCCGATGCCGCTGCTTGCTCCGGTGATGACGGCGATCGGGGTGGCGGCCATGGCGGACTCCTCGGACAGCTGATCGGTACCTGGTCAGGATAGGCAGGCGCAGGATCAGTGGTTGCGCGGGGCATACATGATCACGGCCATCCCGGCCAGGCAGATCAGTGCCCCGGTCACGTCCCAGCGGTCGGGGCGATAACCGTCGGCGACCATGCCCCAGGCGATCGAGCCCGCGACGAAGACACCGCCGTACGCGGCGAGGATGCGGCCGAACTCGCCGTCCGGCTGAAGGGTCGCGGCGAAGCCGTAGACGCCCAGCGCGATGATGCCCGCGCCGATCCAGATCCAGCCCCGGTGCTCGCGTACGCCCTGCCAGACGAGCCAGGCACCGCCGATCTCGAAGAGCGCGGCGACGGCGAACAGGGCGACAGAGCGTGCGAGGGACATGCGAGCAGCGTGTCACAGGGGGCCGGGGGCGGGCGGTGCGGCTGTCGGTACGCCGGTGGCCGCGGAGGTCGGGCGTGATCGTGGCGGGAACGGTGGGCGGGATCGTGGCTGGGTCCGTGGCGGGGACGGTGGATGGGATCGGCCGGGGCGGCGGGGCTTCGATTGCGGCGGTCGCCGTGCCGGCCGGGCGCGGCTTCATCGGGCGAGCGCGGCACGGAGGGCCGCCGGGTCGGTGTGGTCGCTCGCCCAGGCGATGTAGCCGTCCGGGCGGACGAGCAGGGCGGTGCTGCGGTCGCCCTTCCAGTGGGCGTGCACCAACGGGGCCGGCGATGCCGGAGCGGTGACTCCGGCGGGGGTGACGAGGACGAATGTGCCGCCGCGCAGCAGGTGGTGGAGGCGTCCCTCCTGCAGGCTCAGGTCGAGCGCGCGCTTCGCGGTGAGGGGGTGGGCACCGCGCGGTGCCGTGTAGGCGATGGAGAGGCCGGAGATCAAGCCGATGGCCTTGTCGGAGGCCGGCCGGAGCATGTCCAGGGCCTTGGCGGCGAGGGCCCGGACCGTCCGCTGGAGCGGGGTGCGGGCCATGGCCAGGCGGACGAGCGCGCCGCTGGAGCGGAGCACCATCGTGCCGACCGGGTGCCGTTCCGCGTGGTAGCTGTCGAGCAGCGTCTCCGGGGCGGCCGTCTGTCCGCGCAGTGCGGCGGCGAGCTTCCAGGAGAGGTTGGCGGCGTCCTGGAGGCCGGTGTTCATGCCCTGGCCGCCCGCGGGTGAGTGGACATGGGCGGCGTCCCCGGCGAGGAAGACCCGGCCCGTGCGGTAGGCGGGCACCTGGCGCTCGTCGCTGTGGAAGCGGGAGATCCAGCGTGCCTCGCGCATGCCGTAGTCCGTGCCGAGGACGCGGCGGGTGATCTCCCGCAGTTCGGCGAGGTCGACGGGGTCGCTGTCGGCGGCCTGGCGGGCGCGGTCCCAGCCCATGACGCGATACCAGCCGTCGCCGAAGGGGACGATGAAGGCGAAGGCGTCCCCCACGCCGTTCACCGTCAGGACGGCGGAGGGTTCCTCGGCGAGCCGTACGTCGGCGAGGACCATCGACCGGATCACCGATCTGCCGGGGAAGGGGAGACCGAGTCCCTGCCGCACCCGGCTGCGCACTCCGTCGGTGCCGACGAGATAGCGGGCGTCGAGCGTGGCTGGGCCGCCGTCCGTCGCACGCAGTTCGGCGGTGACGATGTCCGATCCGTCGTGCTGGTGGAACGCGGTCAGCTCCGTGCCGTAGCGGAAACGGACGCCCGCGGCGCGGGCGCGGCGCTCCAGCAGGCGCTCCACCTCGTACTGCGGGGCGATCAGTACGAAGGGGAAGCGGGTGCGCAGCCGGGAGAGGTCGAGCGAGAGCTTGCCGAAGAAGCGCAGGGCGGAGAGGGGTGTGCCCGCCTCGACGAGTTCGTCGGCGAGGCCGCGGGTGTCGAGCAGTTCGAGTGTGCGGGCGTGTACGACGAAGGCGCGTGTCATGGTGCTGGTCTGGTGCGGGCGGCGTTCCACGAGCGTGACCGAGAGGCCCTGGGCGGCGAGGTCGCCCGCGAGCAGCAGGCCGGTGGGGCCTGCGCCCACGACGAGGACGTCGGCGGTTTCGGGTGCGGTGCGCGGGGTGGTGGACATGACTGCCTCCTGGGCCCGTTCCTCAGCGGTCGTTGTGCCAACAGGTGTTGGTCAACGCTTGTTGGCAACGGTAGTTCTGTCCGGAGTGGCATGTCAACGCTTGTTGGCCTACAGTTGTTGGCATGATGACGAAGCCTGCCGCTCCCCGCCGCTCGGATGCCACGAGGGCCGCGATCCTCGAAGCCGCGCGCGAGCGGTTCGCCGCCGACGGATACGAGCGCGCCACCATCCGGGCCATCGCCCGTGACGCGAACATCGATCCGTCGATGGTCATGCGCTACTACGGCAACAAGGAGGGACTGTTCGCCGCCGCGTCCGCGATCGACCTACGCATACCCGAGCTCGGCGCGCTGCCGGGCCGGCACATCGGCGCCGCTCTCGTCGCACACTTCCTGGACCGTTGGGAGGGCGACGACGTGCTCACGGGCCTGCTCAGGGTCGGCGTCACCAACGAAGCGGGTGCCGAGCGCATGCGGGCGGTCTTTGCCGAGCAGCTCGGCCCGATAGCGGCCGGCGTCTGCCCCGTCCCGGCGGATGCCCCGCGCCGCGCGGCCCTTGTCGCCTCACAGATCCTGGGGATGGCTCTCGCGCGCTACGTCCTGCGGATCCCGCCCGCCGTCTCGATGCCGCGCGAGGAGGTGATTGCCTGGCTCGCGCCCACCGTTCAGCGCTATCTGACCGCCGAGCGGCCATGAGGCCGCCGCGCCGGGCAGGCGGGAGAGGAGCGGGCTCCGGCCGACCGCCGGTTCAGGACCGGCTCGACGGTGCCCCGCCGTGGTCGTTCTCCTCGGCGCTCTCCACGGTGACGGGCGCGAAGTCGTGGAGTGCCTTGGTGACGATCGCGTCCAGATGACTGTGGTGGGCACCCCGCCAGTAGACGCGGTCGCACTCCGTGCACTGCGCGAAGACGTCGTACGAGCGCCGGGTGCCGTGCTCCAGATGGTCGCTGACGGATTCCTTGTCGGCCGCTTCCAGCGGACCGTTGCAGGCCGTGCACCTGGTCCAGGGGGCCAGCTGCGGTGCGAACCGCTCCAGCACGTCCCGCAGTTGGTCCTCCGGCCGGTCGCTGTAGACGTAGGCCCCGGCCCAGATCTCCCGCCGGTGCAGCAGTCCCCGGTCCCGGGAGAGCAGTACGCGGCGCTCATCGGCCGACCGGGTGGCCAGTGCGGCATCGCCGATGTCCTCGCTCTCGTACGCCGCATCGACACCCAGGAGCCGGAGCCGTCGGGCGAGTGTGCCGAGGTGGACGTCGAGCAGGAACCGCAGGGGAGCGCCCGGGACCTGCTGGGGGCGTTGCACGGCGCGCACCTCGACCCGCTCGCCCGCCGCAGGGATGTGCGAGACAGCCACGGGGCGGCCGTCGACCAGGAGCTGTCCGGCCTCGGTGAGCGGGATGCCGAGCGACTCCACGACATGCCCGAGCGTGGAGGAGCCGTCGGTGGTCACCGTCGACCGTCCCCGGCGGCGCTCATGGGCGACGAAGAGACGCAGTTCGGGGTCGACTTCGAGGAGGATCTCCGGTCCGTTCACCTCGTCAGGATGTCATTGCGCGGGTGGTGTCAGCCAGGGATTTCGGTGCCGGTGGCCGTTGGCTCGGCGGTGGCCGTTGGCCTGCTGGTGAGCGTTGGCCCGCTGGTGGCTGGGGCCGCGACCACCGGTGACGGGGCTGCGGCAGGGGCGGGATTCAGCGTTCTGTGTCCGGGGCGTCCGGGGCGTCCGGGGCGTCCGGGGCGTCCGGGGCGTCCGGTGCGTCCGGCGCGAGGTCCAGTTGCCAGTTGTTCGTCAGCAGCGCATGGCCGGGCGGGTACTCGAATTCGCACATGCCGATCAGCGTGAAGCCCGCCTTGCGGCAGACCGCGTTCGACGCTCCGTTGTCGATGGACGGGTAGGCGTGCAGATAGCGGTGCTTGTGCTCGGCGCGGGCCTGCTCCACGACGGCCGTCGTGGCGGAGGTCGCGATGCCCTTTCCCTGGTGGCCGGGGAGGACGGCCCAGCCCGTCTCGTACACCTTCCGGCCCTGCCAGGTCCGTTCCCAGAAGCCGATCGTGCCCACGGCGTCGTCCTCGCCGGCCAGCGCGATACGGAACATCCGGCCTGCGCCCTGCCGGTCCGCGCTCATGGCCACATAGCGTTCGTGACGCGTGATGAGCTGCTCCTCCGACTCAGGGCCTCCCAGGTGGTCCATGAGTTCCGGAGCGTTGGCACGGCGGAGCAGTTCCAGGTCGGCGTCCGACCAGGGCACGATCCGTACGGACGGCGATGCGGTGCGTTCCATGACCAAAACTGTAGGACGTGGTGCCGACAGCCGGGCGGCGCGGGGAAGACGCGGGGAATGGGCCGGAGGCCCGGGTGCACTCGTCCGATGTCCCGCCGTCTCCCCGCAAGCGAGCTGGTTCAGTGAACGGAGAACCCGCCATCGACGAAGATCGCCTGCCCTGTGACATAGGCGGAGGCGCGGCTCGCCAGGAACACCGCCGCGCCCGCGAAGTCCTCGGCCAGACCGTTGCGCCCGACCATCGTGCGAGCGGCCAGCGCCGCCACCCGCTCGGGATCGGACGACAGTCGGGCGTTGAGCGGCGTCATGACGAACCCCGGCACCAGGGTGTTGCAGGTGACGCCATACGGCGACCAGGCCTCGGCCTGCGAACGGGCCAGTGACTCCAACGCCCCTTTGGAGACGCCGTAGGCGCCGCTCTGGACGAAGGCCCGATGCGCCTGCTGGGAGGTGATGTGGATGATCCGTCCGAAGCCCCGCTCGGCCATGCCGGGCCCGAACCGCTGCCCCAGCAGGTACGGCGCCTCCAGGTTCACCGCCATCGTGGTGTCCCACACCTCCTCGCCCAGCTCGCCCATCGGGGGCCGCAGGTTGATCCCGGCGGAGTTGACGAGGATGTCGGGCTCCCCGAATGCCTCTGCCGCCTGCTCTGCTGCTGCGCGTACCCCGTCGCGTGTACTCAGGTCGGCGCTCACCCAGGCCGTTCGGCAGCCGTCGGCCGCCAGCTCGTCGACGGTCGTGACGAGGTTCGCCTCGGCGCGCGCCACAACCACGACGCTCGCCCCCGCCCGCGCGAGAGCCCCGGCGACAGCGCGGCCGATGCCGGAACTGCCGCCGGTCACCATGGCGACCCGTCCGTCCAGCGAGAACAGTTCGGAGAGGTAGGTCTGCGAGTTCATGCCGGAACCCTAGACGGCGAGCCCGGGGACCGCCGGGCCCGCACCGCACCCGCAGAACCATCCCGATCCTCCGGCTTCCGTGTGAGGAGCTCCGGATCGGCGGCATCGCCGATGCTCGGGTGTTGCGTCGAGGGCCTGAACCGGCGGGGTTCTCGTGGCGAGCTGTCGCTCGGGGCAGTGTCGCGTTTCTTCAGCGCCCGGCAGCACCGGTGTGCAAGGTTGAAGCATGAAGAAGATCAGTGAGTTGCTGGAAACAGCCGCTGGGCAGGCCGCCCCCGTCCTGGCGGGGATCGACGACGACCGCCTGGCAGACCCCACGCCGTGTACGGAGTACGACGTCCGGGCCCTGGTCAACCACCTCTTCCAGGTGGTCGTCAACTTCCGGGCCCTGGCGGCAAGGGAGGAGGCCGACTTCGGTGAGGTGCCGGAATTCGTCGAGGGCGACTGGCGGGCCCGCTTCGGCGAGGAGGCGGCCAAGCTGGTGGCGGCCTGGGCCGCGCCCGGCGCCGACGAGGGAACGGCGGGGGCCATGGGGCTCCCGGCCAGGACGGTCGGAAACATGGTTCTCGGCGATCTGACCGTTCACGCCTGGGACCTGGCGCGCGCCACCGGCCAGGAGTTCGTCCCGGACGAGGCCGTGCTGGCCGAGATCGGCCCCGGGCTGGCCGCGATGGCGCCGATGGCCAGGGAGGCGAAGGTGTTCGGTGAGCCCTGTCCCGTACCGGACGGGGCCGGCCCCTTCGAGCAGATGCTGGCTCTCACCGGTCGGGATCCGGGCTGGCGGCCTCCCCGGACGTGATGCCGGGGACCGGAGCGCGTGTGTCCGGTGCTTCAGGGCTGCCGGAGAGCGTGCCCGGCCTGGTGTACGCGTCGTCGACGAGGGTCTCGGCGTCCGCCAGCACCGCGCGCTCGGCCAGCCGTGCCGCCTGATGGGTGTACGGGGACGGAGGGGCCGGGTGCCGGCGCCGCCACCAGCTCTCGCATACCGCGTAGACGCCGCTGGCGAGGAGCAGCACGGGGATGGACAGGGCCGACAGAGTGTCGCCCATGGCAGGCCTCCTCACGGCGAGGACAACGTCGATGTCTCCTGCTTCGGCAGGATCCGCAGGCCGCCTGAAGATCATTCTTCGGCCAATGAATGGCCGAATGCGGGGCGACACAGAGGTTTCGGGCCCGGTACGTCCCTGCTTGCGTACCGGGCCCCGGGTCAGGCCCCCCGGGATTCAAGGTAGGTGTCGGGGACGACGGCGACCGGGCAGGGCGCGTAGTGCAGCATCGCGTGGTTCACCGGGCCCAGATGGAGCCCCAGCCGTCCGCTGTCCCGTCGGGAGCCGACGACCAGCAGGTCCGCACCCGCGGAGGCTTCCAGCAGCTTCTGGTGCGCCGGCCCCTGGACCACCGACTTGTGGAGGGTGACCTCGGGGGAACCGGCCAGGTCCAGTGTCTCCAGTACGTCTTCGAGGTGTTCCTCGGCCTCGTGGTGGTGGGCGGCGGTCGCTGAGCCGGTGAGAAGCGGATGGCTCATGGCCATGGACCCGTGGGCGGGGGAGCGCCAGGACCGTACCGCGACCAGTTCGCCGTGGCGGGATGCCGCCTCTTCGAGGGCGAACACCGCGGCTGCCTGGGGCCCGGGGGCGCTGCCGATCCCGACGACGACGCGGCCGGACGTAGGCGGGGTGTCCGGCTTCGACGCCGGGACCACCACGACCGGGCAGTGGGACCGGTTGGCGAGCGACAGGCTGACGGACCCCAGGAGCATCCCGGCGATCCGGCCCCGGCCGCGCGAGCCGAGGACGACCAGGGCTGCCGTGTGGCTCGCACCGACCAGGGCGGCCACCGGGTCCTCGGGCTCCACGGACGTCTCCACGGACAGTTCCGGGTGGAGTCGCTGCGCGTGGTCCCGAGCCTCGGCGACCAGGTTCTCGGCGAGGACCTGCTCGCTGGGGCGCTCGCTGTCCGCGGCGGAGCCGGCGCTTTCGTAGCGCTCCCACAGCGACGCGTGGACGAGGCGCAGGGGAAGTGCTGAGCGGGCCGCTTCCGCCGCTGCCCAGTCCAGGGCGCGGAGACTTCCCTCTGATCCGTCCACTCCGACGACTACGGGGAGCTCCATCGCTCGCACCGCCTTTCCTGCTCGTTTCGTTTTTCGGCCGGGCGGCCAGGTGTGGGCGCCGCGCGTCCCGGTACCCCTGCGGATGCGACGTGCTTCCGCGGATTCGACGTGCTTCTACGGTTCGATCGTCAGCACCTGGCCCGGGGGGCGGCGCGGGGTGTGCGGTCCGGTGGGCCCGTACCCCAGGCGGATGATCATTTGCGCGTTCCCGCTGCCGAAGACCGGATCGCGCAGAAGCCACCGCAGGTCGGGCCACTCGATGGGCTGGGTCGCGAAGGAGGTGGAGACCTCGTGGAGGGTGGCGGTGAGCAGGACCCGCTCCAGCGCCTGACCTGCGCGCAGCCAGTCGACGGGGTGGTCCTCCGCGGTGCTCAGCAGGGCCAGTTGCGGCGTTTTCTCGAACGGCACCCGTGCCCGGCCGGGAAGGAAGTCGGTGCCCGCGAAATCGCGGGTGGTCGCCTGTCCGGAGGCGTCGCGGGGGCCGAAGGCGTAGTCCGGGATTCCGTCGACCGGAGCGTCGGTCTGCGTGTCCCGGGTCCAGCGCTTCTGCTCGGCCTCCCGGGCCGGATCCCCGCGGTCGTACCCCTCGGCGTCCCGGATCAGTTCGAGCACGGTCTGGAGGTGGGGCGGGGCCAGAAACGTGAAGTCCACGCCCTCGGTCCGGGCCGCTTCGGCGAGCTGCGTACGGACGTCCTCGGGGATCGCCCGGTCCTCGAAGGGATAGCGGCTGGTGTGCCGTTCCCGGAGCATGGGGTGGAGTGCGGCGAGCAGCTCGTCGTCGGGCGTCCGTGGAGTGTCCGGCCGGTCGCTCAGCCGGACCGCGGCCAGCTCGGCGGGGGCGGACGGTTCGGGCAGCAGCGTGATGTCCGTGTCCAGGCCGTGGTGGGCGGCGGACACCCGGAGGTTCAGCAGGGCCGCGCCGCAGCCCACGTGCAGGGCGCGGGTGGCGGGGTCGGCTTCCGGAAGCGCGCGGTCGAGGTCGGCCAGGAGCGTGAGAGTCCGGTCGCCGCGGGTGTAGCGGAACTTCCAGGGCTGGGCGTTGTGCATGGACGGTGCGGTGGTGGCATCGGCGACGAGGTCGGCCAGCGTTGTGTCGTCGAGTGTCGGGCGGTGCATCGAAACTCCCGCAGATCGGGAACGGGCGATGGTGGCGATGGTCTCTTGGTGAACGGCCGATGGTCTCCTCAGGATGGGTCGGATGGCGCCCGGGCGGTATGGGTCCTTCGGCCCCGATCGGGCGCCGAGGGTCCCGCGCGAGGCCGTTCAGAAATCGCGGACACCGGTCCCGGGGCCGTACAGCTGGAGCAGCCGGGTCCGGGTTCCGTACAGCCGCTCCGCGACCGTTTCGGCGATGTACTTGTACACCGCACGGCCCAGCGGCGCGTCGGCCTCGCACAACGAGCGGACCGTGGCGGCATCGAACTCCATGGCCTTTCCCGCCCGGATCACATGCCCGCCCATGTGCCACACGTGCGGGGCGAACAGCCAGGACCATCCCAGCAGATCGTCCTGGCCCAGCGTCTCGATGACGGCGGCACGACGGCCGGGTACGTGGAGGTCGAGCTCCACCTGTCCGGATCGGATGATCCAGAAACGGTCGGCTCGTCTGCCTTCCTCGAAGAGGCGATCGTCGAGGACGAGAGGCACGTCCCGTGCCGCCTCGTCGAGCAGGCGTGCCCGTCCGTCCGGCGGGATCACATCGAGCAGACTTCTGGCTGTTGACATGGAAACCTCCGCCCGTGTCCGGTCGGGACCGTCTGAGGTGAACGATATGCGTGGTTCCGCACGGGCGCTCGGCCATGGCGCCGAGAGACCGTGACATCGGGCGCGGCGTGACCTCGTGCCCGTGCTGTGACCTCGCACCCGCGCTGTGACTTCGTACTGGCGCCATGGCCTCGTACCCGCGCCGTGACCTCGCACCGCGGCCACGACGCGCCCGTGGGCCGGAACCGTGGTGCCATGAAGGGGAGTGCCCCCGACGAAAGGGACCGCCTCGGTCATGGCTGCCGCACTGCTGACGGACGGGGGCGACCGATGACGACGGACTGGACCTGGTCGTACGAGGGGTACGACCCGCAGCAGGAACGGCTGCGCGAGGCGTTGTGCACGCTCGGCAACGGTTATTTCGCCACCCGCGGAGCCGCGTCCGAGACCACCGCGGGCCGGTCGCACTACCCCGGCACCTATGTGGCGGGCTGCTACGACCGGCTGACCTCCTCGGTGTACGGCCGCGAGGTGGAGAACGAGGACCTGGTCAACCTGCCGAACTGGCTGCTGCTGCGTTACCGCATCCGTCCCGCCGACGCCGCCCCCGGGCCGTGGCTCTCGCCGGATCACGAGCACCTCGTGGAACACCGTCAGTCGCTCGACCTGCGGGGCGGCACGCTGACCCGCCGGTCCGTCTACGAGGACGGGGCGGGGCGGCGGCTGTGCGTGGAGGAGTGCCGCCTGGTGCACATGGGCGATCCGCATCTCGCCGCCCTGCGCACGGTGTTCCGGGCCGAGGGATGGACGGGGGGCGTCGAGGTGGAGTCGGGGATCGACGGCGACGTCCGCAACTGTGGCGTCGCGCGGTACCAGGACCTGTCGAACCGGCACCTCACCGGCTGGGCGACCCGGGCGGAGGAGGACGGTGCGGTGTCGCTGAGGTGCCGCACGGTGGAGTCGGACATCGGTCTCGCCCTGGCCGCCCGCACCCGGCCCGGCCCCTGCGGCGGTGAAGACGAAGCGGTGCGGGATGGTGAAGGGGCGCGGATCGGGGCGGGCGGCTCGGTGGGCGCTTCGGGCGCCCGGTGCGCGGAGAAGGCCGTCTCCCAGCGGCTGGTGCTTCCGCTGGGTCCGGGTTCCGACGCCGCCGTCGAGAAGACCGTGGCACTCCACACCTCGCGCGACCGCGCGATCGGCAGCCCGCTGCGGGCGTCCGTGGCCGCGGTGGGCCGGGCTCCGGACTTCGCGCAGCTCCTGTCCTCGCACCGGCGGGCCTGGGCCGACCTGTGGCAGCAGGTCCGGCTGGAGGTCCCGGGAGATGCGGGCCGCATTCTCCGGCTGCACCTGTTCCACGTACTCCAGACGCTCTCCCCGCACACGGCCGGCCTCGATGTGGGCGTCCCGGCGCGTGGGCTGCACGGTGAGGCGTACCGGGGTCATGTCTTCTGGGACGAGCTGTTCGTCCTGCCGTTCCTGAACCTGCATCTCCCGGAAGTCTCCCGAGGGCTTCTCGACTATCGCTACCGAAGGCTGCCCGCGGCCTGCCGTTTGGCGAGCGAGGCGGGCCGGACCGGGGCGATGTATCCCTGGCAGAGCGCCGACACCGGACTCGAGGAGACCCAGACTCTCCATCTCAATCCGCACTCGGGGCGCTGGCTGCCCGACCGCACCCGGCTGCAGCACCATGTCGGCTCGGCCGTCGCGTACAACGTCTGGCAGTACTGCCAGGCCAGCGGCGACACGGACTATCTGCACTCCAGGGGTGCGGAGATGCTGCTGCAGATCGCCAGGTTCTGGGCGGGCAGCGTCGCCTGGGACTCGTCCCTGGCCCGGTACCGCATCCGGGGTGTCGTCGGGCCGGACGAGTACCACGACGCCTACCCGGGATCCGGGGTGGCGGGCCTCGACGACAACGCCTACACGAACGTGACGGCGGCCTGGGTGCTGTCACGTGCCACGGAGCTGTACCGCGTCCTGAGCGCGTCGCGGCGGCGGCAGCTCCTCGACCGGATCCAGCTCGACAGCGCCGAACCGGAACGCTGGGAGGCCATCGCCCACCAGCTGTATGTCCCGTATCACCAGGGTGTGATCAGCCAGTTCGCGGGTTATGGGGAGCTGGAGGAGCTCGACTGGGAGGGGTACCGGAAGCGGTACGGAGACATCCGGCGACTCGACCGGATCCTGGAGGCGGAGGACGACACGGTCAACCGCTACCAGGCGTCCAAACAGGCGGACGTGCTGATGCTCGGCTACCTCTTCTCACCGGAGGAACTCGCCGGACTCTTCCGGCAGCTCGGGTACACCCTGGACGAGGCCACCTGGCGCGGCACCGTCGACTACTACCTGGCCCGTACGAGCCACGGCTCCACCCTCAGCTCCCTGGTCCATGCCTGGGTCCTCGCCCGTACCCACCCCGAGCTGGCGTGGACCTACTGCGAGGAGGCGCTGACCGGGGACGTGGCCGACATCCAGGGCGGCACGACGGAGGAGGGCATCCACCTGGGGGCCATGGCGGGCACGCTCGACTTCGTGCAGCGGGGAATGACGGGGCTGGAGACCCGCGAGGACGCCCTGTGGCTGGAGCCCGCTCTGCTGCCCCAGTTCTCGAAGTTCCGGATGCGGATCAGGTTCCGCCGGCACTGGGACGTGGACCTTTACATCCGTGCCCAGCGGCTCCGGATCGCCGTGCCGGACTCGGACACCCCGGCCGTACGCGTCGTCGTGGGAGGCCACACCCATGTGATCCCGCCCGGTACGGCCCGGTGGCTGGACCTGCCCCTGTCCCGGCACGTCACCGCCCCCGCCCCGGACCTCGGAACGGCGGTCAGCGCGGCACTCCGAGCCGGGTGAGCAGGTGGTGCCAGCCCTCCTCCAGGCGCTCCGGCGGCATGCCGCAGTTCTCGGTGAGGTGGTGGACGAGCGCGGTGTTGATGGAGCCGAGCAGGGTGTGCGCCAGCAGTTCCGGATCTCCGTCCACGTCCACCCGGCGCAGCAGCATCGTGAGGTGGCTGACCCGCAGTTGGTGGGCCGGGACGGTGTGGTTGCGCAGCGGGTCGGACCGGCTGGCCAGGATCAGGGCGTGGTGTTTGCGTTCGTGGCGCAGGACGGCGGGCCCGAAGGCGTGCAGCCGGTCCGCCGCGGGGGCGTCGGGGCCCAGAGGCGGGGGGCCCGAGAGGAAGGCCGCCTGGAACTGTCCTTCGTGGTGGTCCAGGAGCGCGATCAGGAGCCCGGTCCGGTCGCCGAAGCGGCGGAAGACGGTGCCTTTGCCCACGCCCGCCGCCGCTGCCACCGACTCCATGGTCAGGTCCGCCGCTCCGCACTCGGTCAGAAGCAGGGAAGCGGCTTCCAGGAGGCGGGTGCGGTTGCGGGCCGCGTCTGCCCTCAGCTGCGGCGGTCCACCGGTCGGTGCGAGCGGGAGATGCGTCCGCTCCTCGCCGGGGTCGGGCGGCCTGGGCGGCGGGAGAACGGGACCGGTCATGGGGTCAGCGTAGCGCCCGAAGAGGGAAAGTGGACCGCGGTCCGGTTAAGTGGTACAAATTTTAACGGACCGCGGTCCGCTTGATTTCCAGCCCCCTGCCTTCCGGGAGTTCCCCCATGTCAGTTCGCATCCTCGCGCTCGTCGGCAGCCTCCGCGCCGGCTCCCACAACCGCCAGCTCGCCGAAGCCGCCGTCAAGCACGCCCCCGAGGGCGTCGCCATCGAGCTGTACGAGGGTCTGGCCGACGTCCCCTTCTACAACGAGGACATCGACGTCGAGGGCAGCGTCCCGGCCGCTGCCGCCCAGCTGCGCGAGGCGGCCGCCGGTACCGACGCGTTCCTGCTCTTCTCGCCCGAGTACAACGGCACCATGCCGGCCGTCCTGAAGAACGCCATCGACTGGCTGTCCCGGCCGTTCGGTGCCGGCGCCCTCTCCGGCAAGCCGGTCGCCGTGGTCGGCACCGCCTTCGGCCAGTACGGCGGCGTCTGGGCGCAGGACGACGCCCGTAAGTCCGCCGGGATCGCGGGCGCCGTGGTCCTGGAGGACGTCAAGCTCTCCATCCCCGGCTCCGTGGTGCGCTTCGCCGAGACGCACCCCGCCGACGACGCCGAGGTCGTGACCGGCCTCCTCGAGGTCATCGACCAGGTGAGCAAGCAGGCCGCGTCCAAGGCTGCCTGACCTCGCGTGAGCGGCGGCGTGTGGAGGATGCCACGCCGTCGCTGTCGCCTTGGGGGCCGGCCCGGGCTGTGCGCCGGGCGCGTACGCGGATTGCCGCGCCGGTCAGCGGCCGGCGCGGATCGTCACGCTCACGTAGGGGAGTCCGGTGACGGCCGGCTCTGGCCGATGTCCGCGTACCCCACCCCACGACCAGGTCCGGTCGGTGGTGCTGCCGGGTAGGGCATCAGCGGCCAAGGGCCTCCAGCACGCGACCGAGCTGCCGCACCGGCTCGGGGCCGGCCATCCGCAGGACGACCGTGTCCGCTCCGGCCGCCGCCAGCTCGTGGACCCGGTCGGCGGCTTCCCCGGCGCGGCCGGAGATGGTGAACACCTGCTCCGCCGGGCGGCCGAGCCAGGCACCCTGGCCCTCCACCTGAAGCCGCAACGTCTCCGCCGCCCGCCCTGGATCGTCGTCCACGCAGCAGAAGGCGAGCACCGTCAGGGTGTGACCGGGCCCGGCCCCGCCCTTGCCGGTCAGCTCCCGGGCCGTCTCCACGTCACGGGGCCCGTGCCCCTCGGCGATCACCGTGCCGTCCGCGACCCGCCCGGACAGTTCCAGGGAACGGGCTCGCACCACCCCCGCGACCACCGGCGGCGGCTCGACGGGCGGATGCACCAACTGGACTCCGTCCAGCCGCACTTCCTGGCCCTCCAGTTCGACCCGCTCCCCGCGCAGCAGCGCACGTACCGAGCCGATCGTCTCCTCCAGCAGAGCGAGCGGCGAGCGCGGCGCGACACCGACCGAGGCCATCCACTCCCGTACGCCGTGCCCGATGCCGGCCACCAGTCGGCCCGGGAACACCCGTGCCAGCGTGGCCAGTTCCATCGCCAGCAGGGCCGGACTGCGCAGCGGTGCGGGCGTGATCCCGATGCCTACCCGCAGCCGCTCCGTCGCTCCCAACGCCACGGCCGCGGCGGTCACACCCCCGTTCCAGCCGAGATCCTCGACCACCCAGAGGTCGTCCACCCCGAGCGCCTCGACCTCCCGCGCGAACCCGGGCAGCCCTTCCGGGGCCCAGTCGCGGTCGTACATCACACCGATCCGTACGGTCGTCATGGACCGCAACCTATGGTCCGCCCGGGAAATGATCAACGCTCCGCCGAGGTGGCCGAGTGGCGTAACCGGCCCGGCGTGCACTCAGTTTCGCGGCGGCAGCGTCAAGGCGCGGGCAAGCGCGTTGCGAACGCGCTCCGAGTGATCCGGCAGATGCCCGGTGGTCCAGCGGATGGCCAGGTCCAGGAAGTCGGCGAGATCCTCTTCCGCGCGTGTCAGCAGGTGACGAAGTTCGGTTGCGGGCACGTCGATCCACTGACTGGTGTCCGCACCGGAGTCGACGGTCAGGCGGACCGTGGAGCCGCGGCGTTCGACGGCGGGTGAGGGGTCGTGCCCGAACCACGCTGCGGAACCCTCGCCTTCGAGGACTTCCCACCAGTCGCCTCGGTCCTCCAGCCCCGTGCAGCAGCCCGGTACCAGACGAGTGCCGGTAACGGTGTCGATCACCTGCAGTCCGCCCGCCGCAAAGAGCGGGTCCATGGTCAGCAGCCCGTGGAGGAAGCCGCCGAGCGGGTCGTCGGGGCGCGGTGGGCGGTCGTCTCCGGGATCGATGTCATTGCAGGCGGCCAGCGCCATCACCGCAGTACCGACGTCGTCCGACGTCAGCGCCCCATCGAGCGCCAGGAAGGTGTAGGGCTCGACATCGGAGATCGGCCATAGGCCAAAGCCCTCGTGGCAGGGGACCTCGAGCACGGGTCGGACAGTGATCACCCAGGGATGATGCCGCAAGCCTTTCGCGGGCGCCCGGGCATTTTCGGGTCCGGCACATGACGAGGGCGGGGCCCGAAAGCCCCGCCCGAAGCCGCCGACCCCCCAGGTCAGGGCCACACCAGGCAGTACGCCTGATGCCCCGCGTCATGCAGCCGATGCGAGAAGTCCTGCCACTCGTGCAGCAGTTGGTAGACGTTGAAGGCGTCGCTCGGGCCGCCGCGGTCGGGGACGGTGGACCAGATGAAGGCCGCGGCGCCCACCGATTCCTCGCCGACGCCGCGCAGCGGGTCGACGACCGTCATCGGGAGCTTGACCACGGCGTAGTCGGGGTGCAGCACGACCAGTTCCAGCGGGGGGACCCGGTGCAGAGGTATGCCCTGGATACCGGTGAGGACCATCGCCGCCACCGTCTCGGGCTTGATCTTGGTGAACATGCCGCCCATGCCCAGTTCGTCGCCGCCGAGTTCCTCGGGGCGCATCGAGATGGGCACACGCGCCGCGGTGGCTCCGTCGGGCGCGCCGAAGTACTTGTAGGTCACGCCCACCCGGCCACCACTCCTGCTGCCGGCGCCGACGTCCTGCGCACCACCGGCCCGCATGCCCGGTCCGCGTCCGGACTCACGTCTGTGCCGACCCCGCCGGGCAGGCTCGGGCCCCAGGTCGTCGGCCCCTTCGCCCACTCCGCCACCGCGATGCATATCTCATCCACCCGACTACTACTTAGGAGACACAGCCCCCGCCGCGCAACCCGATCATCGTCTCAGTGACCTCCCCCACGGGCGTGGTGCGAAACACCTGTCCGCAAGACCGTCCGTCGCTCTGACACCATGGTTGGTGTGAGTTCTCCCTATGACGCCCCAGTTTCGCAGACGCGAGGCGGCTGACGCCCTTCGTCACACGAGGAGAACACGTTCCCTGTCCACCGGTGGCCAGGATTTCCGGCCCGGCCCTCCGACCCTCGAATCGCAGATCAGGACAAAAGTGGCGTATTCATACCAAGCCCCAGTTTCGCAAGCACTGTTCGACCGAGCGTCCGTGGTGACGCCCGGCGGCGTGAACTCTCCCGTCCGTGCCTTCCGGGCCGTTGGCGGTACGCCCCGTTTCATGGTGTCCGGTTCCGGTCCGTACCTCACCGACGCGGACGGACGTGAGTATGTCGACCTCGTGTGCTCGTGGGGGCCGATGATCCTCGGGCATGCCCACCCCGAGGTCCTCGCCGCGGTTCAGGAGGCTGTCGCCCGCGGCACCTCGTTCGGTACGCCCGGTGAGGGCGAGGTCGCGCTCGCCGAGGAGATCGTGGCCCGGGTCGAGCCCGTGGAGCAGGTGCGTCTGGTGTCGTCCGGCACCGAGGCGACCATGTCCGCGATCCGCCTCGCCCGCGGCTTCACCGGCCGCGCCAAGGTGGTGAAGTTCGCCGGCTGCTACCACGGCCATGTCGACGCGCTGCTCGCCGCTGCCGGGTCCGGGGTCGCGACCTTCGCCCTCCCGGACACCCCGGGCGTCACCGGAGCGCAGGCCGGCGACACGATCGTGCTGCCGTACAACGACCTGGAGGCCGTACGCGAGGCGTTCGCCGCGCACCCTGGCGAGATCGCCTGTGTGATCACCGAGGCGTCGCCGGGCAACATGGGCGTCGTCCCGCCGCTGGACGGTTTCAACGCCGGGCTCAAGGAGATCTGCGCCGCCAACGGTGCGCTCTACATCTCCGACGAGGTCATGACCGGATTCCGTACCTCGAAGGCCGGCTGGTTCGGCATCGACGGGGTGCGGCCCGACCTGATGACCTTCGGCAAGGTCATGGGCGGCGGCTTCCCGGCCGCGGCCTTCGGCGGCCGCGCGGACGTGATGGCCCACCTCGCCCCGGCCGGCCCCGTCTACCAGGCGGGCACGCTCTCCGGCAACCCGATCGCCACCGCCGCCGGTCTCGCCCAGCTGCGGCTGCTCGACGACGCCGCGTACACCACCGTGAACGCGGCCTCCGCGGAGATCCGCGGCCTGGTCAGCGAGGCGCTCAGCAAGGAGGGCGTGGCACACACCGTGCAGGCGGCGAGCAACATGTTCTCCGTCTTCTTCACCGACCGGCCGGTGCGCACCTACGAGGACGCGAAGCAGCAGGAAGCTTTCCGCTTCACCGCCTTCTTCCACTCGCTGCTCTCGCAGGGCGTCTATCTGCCGCCGTCCGCCTTCGAGTCCTGGTTCGTCTCGACGGCCCACGACACGCAGGCCGTCGAGCGGATCGCCGCCGCGCTGCCCGCCGCCGCCCGCGCCGCGTCGGAGGCCACCGCATGAGCGAGAACGGAGGCCGCGAGGACATCACCGTCGTCCACCTGATGCGGCACGGAGAGGTGCACAACCCTGAGGGCGTGCTCTACGGGCGCCGCCCCGGCTACCACCTCTCCGAACTCGGCCGGCAGATGGCCGACCGGGTCGCCGCGCACCTGAAGAGCCGCGACATCACCCATGTCGTCGCCTCCCCGCTGGAGCGCGCCCAGGAGACGGCCACGCCGATCGCCCAGGCGCACGGTCTCGAACTGGCCACCGATGAGCGGCTCATCGAGGCCGCCAACGTCTTCGAGGGCAAGACCTTCGGGGTCGGCGACGGGGCGCTGCGCAAGCCGGACAACTGGAAGCACCTGACGAACCCGTTCCGGCCGTCGTGGGGCGAGCCGTACATCGAGCAGGTGGTACGGATGATGGGCGCCCTGGACGCCGCGCGTGACGCGGCGCGCGGGCACGAGGCGGTGTGCGTCAGCCATCAGCTGCCGATCTGGATCGTGCGCAGCTTCGTGGAGCGGCGGCGGCTGTGGCACGACCCGCGCAAGCGGCAGTGCACGCTGGCGTCGCTGACCAGCTTCACGTACCAGGGCGACAAGATCGTGTCGGTCGGGTACACGGAGCCGGCCCGGGACCTGGTGCCGGCACATCTGCTGGCCGGGGCGAAGCCGGTGAAGGGGAAGTCGAAGGCGTTCGGCGCCTGAGTTCTTCCGTCCGGGCCGGGCCGGCCCCGCATGTCGCGGGGCCCGGCCCGCCGGTCCTCCGGCCGTTCCCCGCGGTTCCGCTCTCCGTCGTGTCTCCGTGGTGCTGCCGTGACGGGGTCGGCCTTCCATGGCCGGGCCGGCCGTTCTGCCGGCGGTCGAGCTCCGCTCCCGCCGCGTCCGGGGCCCTCGCCCGCGTGTGTCCGCTCGGGATCCGGGCAGGGTTGCGCACAACATTCCGGAGCCCGGTGGCGCACGCACAACATTCCGGGCACGGTCGCGTACAACAAAGCCGCCGGATCACGGAACCCCCGTGTTGTTTCCTCCCTCTAAGACCTTGTCGGTTTGTATTGCTTTGAGGCAAAAACGACTAGAGGGGGCGCGCATGTGCGAAATCAGTCGAAGGGGTCTGCTCACAGCCGGGCTCGGGGCCGCGGCGGCCATCGGTCTGACGGGCTGCAGTACCGACTCGGGTTGGCCGGAGGCGAGTGACGGGGCGAAGGGTGCCGTCCCGCACACCCGGGGGACCCCCCTCAAGAAGAACGATGTCCATGCGATCGGGGACGGTTCCACCGCGGACACCGGGAAGCAGCCGCACCAGCCTCCCGCGCCGGTCCCGCTCGAACCCGGTCAGACACCACCGCAGTTCGTGATCTTTTCCTGGGACGGGGCGGGTGAGGTGGGGAACGGGCTCTTCCCGCGCTTCCTCCAACTCGCCCGGGAACACGACGTGTCGATGACCTTCTTCCTCTCCGGCCTCTATCTGCTGCCCGAGTCGAAGAAATCCCTGTACCGGCCGCCCAACAACCCGATCGGTGCTTCCGACATCGGTTATCTCTCCGATGACCACATCAAGGAGACGCTGAAGTACGTCCGTCAGGCATGGCTGGACGGGCACGAGATCGGCACCCACTTCAACGGGCATTTCTGCAGCGGTTCCGGATCGGTCGCGCACTGGACACCCTCCCAGTGGCGCAGCGAAATAGATCAAGCGGTCTCCTTCGTCACCGAATGGCGCACCCACACCGGCTGGAACGACATCGACCCGCTGCCTTTCGACTACCGCAGGGAACTGGTCGGCGGCCGCACCCCCTGTCTGCTCGGCCAGGACGGTCTGCTGCCCGCGGCGAGCGCCCTCGGCTGGCGCTACGACGCCAGTTCGCCCGGCGGCAACCAGGTGTGGCCCCGCAAGCGCCGGGGTGTCTGGGACCTGCCGTTGCAGGCCATGCCCTTCCCCGGGCACAGCTTCGAGGTGCTGTCGATGGACTACAACATCCTCGCCAACCAGTCGCGGAACTCGACCAAGGGCATACCCTCGCGCTATCCGGGCTGGCGTCGGCAGGCCGCCGGCACCTATCGCGCCGGATTCGACCGTGCGTACACGACGAATCGCGCTCCGCTCTTCATCGGAAACCACTTCGAGGAGTGGAACGGCGGCATCTATATGGACGCGGTCGAGACAACGCTCAAGGAATTCGCCCAGAAGCCGGATGTGCGGCTGGTCTCTTTCAGGCAGTTCGTCGACTGGCTCGACGTCCAGGACCCGGCCGTGCTCGACAAGCTGCGTACGCTGGAGGTCGGCCAGTCGCCCGAAGGCGGCTGGAACGCCTTCTTTAAACAGGCCTGACAAGGGGCTTTACGGGCACCGAGGGGGGTGCCCGAGATCGCCGGAACCGCCATGCGAAACTTTTCACATGAGCTATGGCCGCGGACCCCGACGCCGCTTCACCCTGCTCGCCGCCCCCGCGGCGGTTGTCGCGCTCGCACTGACGCTGACCGCGTGCGGCGGGGACGGCAACAAGGCCGGCGGCGGTGGCAACACGAACTTCGTCACGGGCAGTGGCGGGATCTCCACCGTGGCCAAGGCCGACCGCCAGGCCGCCCCGAAGCTCGACGGCGAGACCCTCGAAGGCAAGCAGCTCGCCGTCACCGACTACAAGGGCAAGGTCGTCGTGCTGAACATGTGGGGCTCGTGGTGCGGGCCCTGCCGCGCCGAGGCCAAGCACTTCGCGCAGGTGGCGAAGGAGACGGAGAACCAGGGCGTGCAGTTCGTCGGGATCAACACCCGGGACCCCCAGAAGGGCCCCGCGCTGAGCTTCGAGGAGAACTACGGGGTCCCCTACCCGAGCCTCTACGACCCGACCGGCAAGCTCATGCTCCGCTTCCCCAAGGGCACCCTGCGTCCGCAGGCCATTCCCTCGACCGTGGTCCTGGACCGGGACGGGAAGATCGCCGCCCGTTCCCTGACCGCGATCGACGCCGACAAGCTGCGCCAGATGATCGACCCGCTGATCGCGGAGAAGTGACTCCGTGCACACCCTTGCCGCACTTCAGAACGAGACCGTGCTGAACGGGGCGCTGCTGGCCGCCCTGCCCCTCGCCGTGCTCGGCGGGCTCGTCTCGTTCTTCTCGCCGTGCGTCCTGCCCCTGGTGCCCGGCTACCTCAGCTACGTCACCGGCGTCACCGGCACCGACCTGGCGCAGGCCAGACGCGGGCGCATGGTCGCGGGCGCCTCGCTCTTCGTGCTCGGGTTCACCGTCGTGTTCGTCTCCGGCGGCGCGCTCTTCGGCTTCTTCGGCCAGACCCTGCAGACGCACAGCGGCGTGCTCACCAGGGTCCTCGGGGTGCTGATGATCCTGATGGGGATCTTCTTCATGGGCCTGATGCCCTGGATGACGCAGCGCGAATTCCGTATCCACAAGCGGCCGGTGACCGGGCTGGCGGGTGCACCGCTGCTGGGTGCCCTCTTCGGGATCGGCTGGACCCCGTGCCTCGGCCCGACGCTCAGCTCGGTGACCATCCTCGCGATGGACCAGGGCACCGCCGGACGTGGGGCGGTACTGACCGTCGCCTACTGCCTCGGGCTCGGTGTGCCCTTCGTGCTCGCCGCGGTCGCCTTCCGCAAGGCACTCGGCGCGTTCGGCTGGGTCAAGCGCCACTACGCATGGGTCATGCGCATCGGCGGCGTCATGATGATCGCGACCGGGCTGCTCCTGCTCACCGGTCTGTGGGGCAGCATGATGCAGGAATTGCAGGGTTGGTCCGACGGCTTCACGGTGGGGATCTGAGTTCCATGAGCAACACCACGTCCGATCCCGCCCGGAAGCGCGAGCGCCGGGACGAGCGGGAGATCCGGAACGAGCAGGACCGGGAGAACGCCCGCGAACTCGGCGCGGCGGGCTCCCAGCTCTCCACCGCCCCGAGCGAGGAGAGCGCGGCCGACCTGCCGGCCATGGGCGTCATCGGCTGGGCCCGCTGGTTCTGGCGGCAGCTCACCTCGATGCGGGTCGCGCTGATCCTGCTCTTCCTGCTCTCGCTCGGCGCCATCCCGGGCTCGCTGATCCCGCAGAACAGTGTGGACGAACTGAAGGTGCAGACCTTCAAGGAGGCCCACACCACGGTCTCGCCGATCTACGAGAAGCTCCAGTTCTTCGACGTCTACAGCTCGGTGTGGTTCTCCGCGATCTACATCCTGCTGTTCATCTCGCTCATCGGCTGCATCGTCCCGCGTACCGGCCAGTTCATCGGCCAGCTGCGCAGCCGTCCGCCGGGCGCGCCCAGGCGCCTGACCCGGCTGCCCGCGTACACCACCTGGCGCACCGAGGCCGAGCCCGAGCAGGTCCGCGAGGCCGCGCTCGCGATGCTGCGCAGGCGCCGCTACCGCGCGCACACCGCGGGGGACGCGGTCGCCGCGGAGAAGGGCTATCTGCGCGAGGCCGGGAACCTGATCTTCCACGTCGCGCTGATCGTGATGCTGGTGGCGTTCGGCTGCGGGCAGCTGTTCAAGTCCGAGGGCGGCAAGCTGGTCGTCGAGGGCGACGGTTTCTCCAACACGCAGACCCAGTACGACGACTTCAAGTCCGGTTCGCTCTTCGACCCCGACTCGCTCGCCCCGTTCAGCTTCACGCTCGACAAGTTCGTCGGCACGTACGAGCGCAGCGGCCCCCAGACCGGTACGCCCCGGACCTTCGAGGCCCATGTGACGTACTCCGAGGGCGCCTACGGCACGTCGAAGAAGACCGTGATCAAGGTCAACGAGCCGCTGGTCGTCGACGGCACCAAGGTCTATCTGATCGCGCACGGCTACGCCCCCGTCGTCTCCGTCAAGGACGGCAGCGGCAAGGAGGTCTACCGCAGCGCCGTGCCGCTGCTGCCCATCGACAACAACGTCACCTCGACCGGTGCGATCAAGGTGATGGACGGCTATCGCGACAAGAACGGCAAGAAGACCCAGCTGGGCTTCCAGGCGTTCTTCGTGCCGACCTTCGCGGGCGACGGCAAGGGCACGATGTTCTCGCAGTTCCCGGCCGCCGACATGCCCGTGCTCGCGCTCAACGGCTACTACGGCAGCCTCGGCGTCGACTCCGGGCTGCCGCAGAACGTGTACCAGCTGGACAAGACCAAGATGAAGGAGTTCAAGGACAGCGAGGGCCAGCAGCTGAAGCAGCGCCTGACGGTCGGCGACACGATGGAGCTGCCCGACGGCGCCGGCTCGATCACCTTCGAGGGTGTCGAGCAGTGGGCCAGCTTCCAGATCTCCAAGCAGCCCGCCAGCGGCTGGGCGCTGACCGGCGCCGTCGCCGCGATCGCCGGACTCGCCGGCTCGCTGTTCATCCAGCGGCGCCGGGTCTGGGTGCGGGCCGTGCGCGGCGCGGACGGCGTCACCGTCGTCGAGATGGCGGGCCTGGGCCGCAGCGAGTCCGCGAAGCTTCCCGAGGAGCTGGCCGATCTCGCGGGCACGCTCCATGACAAGGCGCCCACCGCGCCCGGCCCCGATCCCGCAGGACCGGAACCGGGCCCCGGCTCCGACCCCGCCCTGGACCCCGATTCCGGCTCCGTCCAGGAACCCTCCGAAGAAACTGCCGAAGGGGCTGAGAAGTGAATCTCGCCGCCGCAACCAACGAGAATCTGGCGCACACCAGCAATGTGCTGATCTATTCGTCGATGGCCGTCTACACCCTGGCCTTCTTCGCGCACATCGCGGAATGGGTGTTCGGCAGCCGCAGCAAGGTCGGCCGCACCGCCGCCGCCCTGAGCGAGACCGAGGGCACGGCCGCCGGTGCCACGGTGAAGGTGCAGGTCGCACAGAAGGGCGGCGGCACCACCGTGCTGGAGCGCCCGAAGATCGTCACGCGTTCCGCGGCCGGTTCCCGGGACGTCCCGGACGGCCCCGGCGCGGCCGGCGGGACGTTCAAGGGCGATCTCTACGGACGCGTCGCGGTCTCCATGACCGTGCTCGCCTTCCTCGTGCAGGCCGGCGGCGTGGTCGCCCGCGCACTGTCGGTGCAGCGTGCCCCCTGGGGCAACATGTACGAGTTCTCCATCACCTTCTCCACGGTGGCGGTCGGCACGTACCTGGCCCTCCTGGCGCTGAAGAAGAACGTCCGCTGGATGGGTCTGATCCTGGTCACCGTCGTCCTGCTGGACCTGGGCCTGGCGACCACGGTGCTCTACACCTCCAGCGACCAGCTGGTGCCGGCCCTGCACTCGTACTGGCTGTGGATCCATGTCTCCACCGCCATCATCTGTGGCGCCGTCTTCTTCATCGGCGCGGTCGCCACCCTGCTCTACCTCTTCCGCGACAGCTACGAGAACAAGCTCGCCAACGGTGGCCGGCCCGGCTCCTTCGCCGAGTCGGTGCTCTCCCGGCTGCCCGCCGCCTCGTCGCTCGACAAGTTCTCGTACCGCGTCAACGCCGCGGTCTTCCCGCTGTGGACGTTCACGATCATCGCGGGCGCCATCTGGGCGGGTGACGCATGGGGCCGCTACTGGGGCTGGGACCCCAAGGAGGTCTGGTCCTTCATCACCTGGGTCGCGTACGCCTGCTACCTGCACGCCCGCGCCACCGCGGGGTGGAAGGGCCGCAAGGCCGCCTACCTGGCACTCATCGCCTTCGGCTGCTGGCTCTTCAACTACTACGGGGTGAACATCTTCGTCACCGGCAAGCACTCCTACGCCGGCGTCTGACCGGCCTCACCCGCAAGGGTGCGGATCCCGGACCACCGGGCCACGCTGGAACCATGACCGAAGCGACCTCCGTCATCGAGCGTGGCACCAGCGAGACCCACGGCGACCTGCAGACGCTGCGGTTCCTCCTACGGCTGCCCCACCCCGTCCCGCGGGTGTGGGCAGCCGTAGGCAGTTCCGAGGGGCTGGTGGGCTGGCTCGCCGCCGCGGAGCCGTTCGAACCGCGGATCGGCGGCGCGATCACGCTGCGCTGGCTGAACACCGGCCCGGACGGGCCCGCCACGGTCGCCGTCGGCACCGTCACCGCCTGGGACGTCGAGCGGATCGCCGAGTACACCTTCGACGGGCCGCACGGCACCATCCGCTTCCACCTGGAGCCCCCGCGCGGCGACCATGTGCTGCTGCGTTTCAAGAACGAGTTCCGGGGCGACGACGCGCTGCGGCTGGACTGCCTGGCCGGCTGGCACGACCACTTCCAGTACCTCGTGGACGCGCTCGACGGATACCCCGCCGACTGGTCGAAGTGGACCCCCGTCCGGTGGGCCGGGCTGCGTGAGCAGTACGCGGCGGGCGGACCCTGACGCGCGGCGTCAGGAGGCGGGCGGTGCCGACTCCTCCGGTCCCGCCCCGCGCTCCCGGCGCTTGAGTTCCTCCTCGCGGCGGCGCAGGTCCGCCTCCCAGTCCTTCAGGAGGGACTCGTCCTTCTTGTTCTCCTCCCGCAGCGTCTTCAGGAACTCCGGATTGTCGTCCGGGGCCACCCACTGCGTGCGGTGGTTGCGGTGCCACTCGGACGGTGTGCGGCCGCCGGCGGGCGCTTGGCGCAGCTTGCCCGCGGCCAGCCAGACGATCGGGCCCACGATCCAGAACAGCAGGATGATGAAGACCCAGGCGATCTTCGGCAGGTGCTTGGCCTCGTCCTCGGGGGTGTTCAGGCAGTCGATGAACGCGTAGATCGTCAGTGCCAGAGGCAGGAGATAGATCAGGGCCCGGAACATGATGGGAACGTCCCCCCGCGGAGAGATGACGGGGCGTGTCCCGCCCCGATGGAGGGCCCAGGGTAGCGGGTGTCAAGCACGTCCCACGGCGGGCGGCCGAGAACGTACGGCGGACCGGCCGGTGGGTACGAGCCGGCCGTGCGGGGCGGCCGAGGTGGGGAGTCCCGGCAGGCGGTGCGGGGCGGGATGACAAACTGGACGGCATGGCTTACGACGATCTTCGTTCCCTCCTCCGGGCCCTGGAGCGCGAGGGCGAGCTCAAGCGCATCAAGGCCGAGGTCGACCCCCACCTGGAGGTCGGCGAGATCGTCGACCGGGTGAACAAGGCGGGCGGGCCCGCACTGCTCTTCGAGAACGTCAAGGGGTCGTCGATGCCCCTGGCCATGAATGTCTTCGGGACCGACCGGCGGCTGCTCAAGGCGCTGGGGCTGAAGTCGTACGACGACATCAGCGACAAGATCGGCGGGCTGCTGAAGCCGGAGCTGCCGCACGGTTTCGTCGGGGTGCGGGAGGCCTTCGGGAAGCTCGGCTCGATGGTCCATGTGCCGCCGAAGAAGGTGAAGCCGGAGAGCGCACCGGTGCAGGAGGTCGTCCTCACCGGCGACGACGTGGACCTGGACCGGCTGCCTGCGCTCTTCACCTGGCCTCAGGACGGCGGCTCCTTCTTCAACCTGGGCCTCACCCACACCAAGCACCCGGAGACCGGCGTACGGAACCTGGGGCTGTACCGGCTCCAGCGCCACGACCGGCGCACCATCGGGATGCACTGGCAGATCCACAAGGACAGCCGCAACCACTACCAGGTCGCCGCCCGGCGCGGGGAGCGGCTGCCGGTCGCCATCGCGTTCGGGGCGCCGCCCGCGGTGACGTACGCGTCCACCGCGCCGCTGCCGGGCGACATCGACGAGTACCTCTTCGCCGGGTTCATCCAGGGCAAGCGGATCGAGATGGTCGACTGCAAGACCGTGCCGCTGCAGGTCCCGGCCCATGCGGAGGTCGTCATCGAGGGGTGGCTGGAGCCCGGGAAGATGCTTCCGGAGGGGCCGTTCGGCGACCACACCGGCTTCTACACCCCGCAGGAACCGTTCCCCGCGCTGACCATCGACTGCGTGACCATGCGCAGGCGTCCGCTGCTGCAGTCGATCGTGGTGGGCCGGCCGCCGACCGAGGACGGGCCGCTGGGGCGGGCCACCGAGCGGTTCTTCCTGCCCCTGCTCAAGATCATCGTGCCGGACATCGTGGACTACCACCTGCCGGAGGCGGGCGGCTTCCACAACTGCGCGATCGTCTCGATCGACAAGAAGTACCCCAAGCACGCCCAGAAGGTGATGAGCGCCGTCTGGGGTGCGCACATGATGTCGCTGACCAAGCTGATCGTCGTGGTGGACGCGGACTGCGACGTCCACGATCTGCACGAGGTGGCCTGGCGGGCGCTCGGCAACACCGACTACGCACGGGACCTGATGGTCACCGAGGGCCCGGTCGATCATCTGGACCATGCCTCCTACCAGCAGTTCTGGGGCGGCAAGGCAGGCATCGACGCGACGAGGAAATGGCCCGAGGAGGGCTACACCCGGGACGGGGGCTGGCCGGACATGGTCGAATCCGACCCGGAGACGGCGGCGAAGGTCGACCGCCGGTGGAAGGAATACGGACTGTGAGCGCCGCCGAAGCAACACTGGGCTCGGAGCCCGTCCAGCCGAACAGCAAGGTCAAGGCCTTCCTGCGGCTGGTGATGATCGAGCACTCGGTCTTCGCGCTGCCCTTCGCGTACATCGCCGCCCTGACCGCGATGTTCCGGGACGACAAGTCCATCCACTGGGTCACGCTGCTGCTCGTCACCGTGGCGATGGTGGGGCTGCGGACGTTCGCGATGGCAGCGAACAGGATCATCGACCGGGAGATCGACGCCCGCAACCCGCGTACCGCGGGCCGGGAGCTGGTCACCGGGGCGGTGTCCGTGCGGTCGGCGTGGACCGGCGCGCTCGTCGCCGTGTTCGTCTTCCTCGGGGCGGCCGCCCTGCTGAACCCGCTCTGCCTGGCGCTCGCGCCGGTCGCCGTGGTCCCGATGGTCGTCTACCCGTACGGCAAGCGGTTCACCCACTACCCGCACGCCATCCTCGGCATCGCGCAGGCCATGGGGCCGATCGGTGCCTGGCTGGCGGTGACCGGCAGCTGGTCGTGGGACGCGGTGATCCTCGGTCTCGCGGTCGGGGTGTGGATCGGCGGCTTCGACCTGATCTTCGCCTGCCAGGACGTCCAGGCGGACCGGGCCCACGGAGTGCTGTCGGTGCCGGCCCGGTTCGGGATCCCGGCCGCGCTGTGGGGGGCGCGGGTCAGCCACGTGGTGACGACCGGGCTGCTGGTCTGGTTCGGGCTGGCCACGCAGGCGGGGCTGTTCTACTGGATCGGCATGGTGGTCGTCGCCATCGCGTTCGTGTACGAGCACCGGGTGGTGCGGCCGCACGACCTGTCCCGGCTGAACCGGGCGTTCTTCTCGGTCAACGGGTTCATCGGGATAGCGCTCTTCGCGTGCGCGCTGCTCGACCTGCTGGCGCGCGGCCTGACGGTGTGAGGGCTGAAGCCCTCAGCGCGGGAACGGAGTCTTCTCGGTGCGGGGTGCCGGATAGGCTCGGGTGTGTGGATTCCGGGAGTTCAGTGAGCCAGCAGCGGCGGCAGCCGTGGATTGTCGGGGTTTCCGGTGCTTCGGGCACCCCGTTCGCCGCCGCGGTGCTGCGCGGGCTGCTGGCCGCGGGGGAGAGCGTCGACCTGGTGGTCAGCCGGGCGTCGCGGCTGACGCTGCTGGACGAGACCGGGATCGCGTTCCGCGACGCGCACTGGCAGGAGGACCTGCTCAGCTGGCTGGCGCGCGGGGCGGACGGGAAGCCGCACACCTTCGACGTGGGCGATGCGCAGATCGAGGGCGTACGGCACTGGGCGGCCGGCGATCTCGGGGCGGGTCCGTCGTCGGGGTCGTATCCGGCGAAGGGAATGCTGATCGTCCCGGCCTCGACGGCGTGCGTGGCCGGGGTGGCGCTCGGGCTCTCGAAGGATCTGCTCCAGCGGGCGGCGAGCGTGACGCTCAAGGAGCGGCGGAAGCTGGTCGTCACGGTGCGGGAGACCCCGCTGAGCGGTCAGACGCTGAAGCATCTGGTGAGCCTGGACGAGGCGGGCGCCGTGGTGCTGCCCGCCTCTCCGGCGTTCTATGCGGGGGCGACGCACATCCAGGATCTGGTGGACTTCGTCGCGGGGCGGGTACTGGACGCGGCGGGGGTGCCGCACGACCTGTACCGCCGATGGGAGGGAGAGCTCGGTGGTGGCTCTCGCGGCGCGCGGCCCTGAGGCCCGGCTCAGCGCTTCTTCGAGGTGCGCCGGGTGCGCGTGGTGCGGGCCCGGTCGACCCGGTGGGCGGCGGCGGGCTGGTGGGCACGCGAGCGGTCGGCCAGGTCTCGCAGCTCACGCATGTGGGCGTAGGCCAGCTCGATCGGGTACACGGTGTCCTCACTCCTGAAGATTCGAAAGCGGATTTTGAATATTCGGGACGTTCTACAGGTGATCAAGCCTGCATGCCTTAGATTCTACACTTAGACTCGCGATACTGCTGAACAATGGAAGGTTTCAGTCATATGGACGCGGTGGACAGGCAGCTCATCCAGGCCCTCAGGGAGAACGGCAGGGCCTCGTACGCCGAGCTGGGGCGGCTCGTGGGGCTCTCCGGGCCCAGCGTCACCGACCGCATCAACCGGCTGGAAACCGCCGGTGTCATCACCGGCTACCGCGCCACCGTCGACGCCGCGTCCCTGGGGCTCGGGGTCACGGCCCTGATCGGGGTCTCGCTCTCCGACGACGCCGACCACGAGGACGTCGCGCAGCGGCTGAAGGACCTCGCGGAGATCGAGGACGCCTGGTTCATCGCGGGCGACGACTCGTACATGCTCAAGGTGCGCGTCGGGGACGTGGACGGCCTGGAGAAGACCATCAGCCGACTCAGCGGCACCAAGGGCGTCTCGCGCACGCGTACCACGATCGTGCTCTCCACCAAGTGGGAGAACCGGGTCGGGGAACTGCCCGAGCAGGCGTAGGCGTAACGTGGTGGGACCCCCGGCCACCGGGGGTTTCGCCCGGTATCGCCGGGAAGGCACAGCGCGACGACAACTGGGAGGCAGCCGCATGGACGTGGGGCTCAAGCGCGAGCTGGAGGAGAAGGTCCGCGCAGGGGAGCGACTGACCCGTGAGGACGGCATCGCCCTCTACGAGTCGGACGACCTGGCCTGGCTCGGCGGCCTCGCGCACGGCGTGCGGACCCGGCTCAACGGCGACGTCGTGCACTTCAACGTCAACCGGCACCTCAACATGACCAACGTGTGCACCGCGTCGTGCGCCTACTGCTCGTTCCAGCGCAAGCCGGGCGAGAAGGACGCGTACACGATGCGCATCGAGGAGGCCGTCCGCCTCGCCAAGGCGATGGAGAACGAGAACCTCACCGAGCTGCACATCGTCAACGGGCTGCACCCGACCCTGCCGTGGCGGTACTACCCGCGCTCGCTCAGCGCGCTGAAGGAGGCCCTGCCGCAGGTCTCCCTCAAGGCGTTCACCGCCACCGAGATCCACCACTTCGAGACCATCTCCGGACTCTCCGCCTCCGAGATCCTCGACGAGCTGATCGAGGCCGGCCTGGAGTCGCTGACCGGTGGCGGCGCGGAGATCTTCGACTGGGAGGTCCGCCAGCACATCGTGGACCACAACACCCACTGGGAGGACTGGTCGCGCATCCACCGCCTGGCGCACGAGAAGGGGCTCAAGACCCCGGCGACCATGCTGTACGGGCACATCGAGGAGCCCCGGCACCGCGTCGACCACGTGCTGCGGCTGCGTGAACTCCAGGACGAGACCGGCGGCTTCCAGGTCTTCATCCCGCTGCGCTACCAGCACGACTTCGTGGACATGAAGGACGGCAAGGTCCGCAACAAGCTCCAGGCGCGGACCACGATGGCGACCGGCGCCGAGGCGCTGAAGACCTTCGCGGTCTCCCGGCTCCTCTTCGACAACGTCCCGCACGTCAAGGTCTTCTGGGTGATGCACGGGGTGCAGACCGCCCAGCTCGCGCTCCAGCACGGCGCCGACGACATGGACGGCTCGGTCGTCGAGTACAAGATCACGCACGACGCGGACAACTACGGCACCCCGAACAAGCTCGGCCGCGAGGACCTGCTGGACCTGATCCGGGACGCGGGCTTCCGGCCCGTCGAGCGCAACACCCGGTACGAGATCATCCGCGAGTACCCGGGACCGGACGCCGAACGCCGCGAGTCCCCGCAGCCGATGCGCGTCTGACGCCTTCCGCACCGACCGGTGGCCCAGTGCCGCAGCAGGCCGCGGCGCTAGGCCACCGGAACCCTCCGAAGTGATCGATTCCGGGGCATGCTTCACTGGTCGGGCAGGATCGCAGGTCTGTCGTACGTAGGAGAGAGAGGCCCACTGTGTCCGCTGCCAAGCCGAACGCGACGATTCGGTACACCGCGATGCGCCTCAGCATCTTCGTCAGCTGCTTCCTCGTCGCGGCCGTGGCCGTCCACTTCGGCCTGCTGCCCTCCGGGGTCGGCGGATCCAACGTCATCTGGGTGATCCTGCTCGCGCTGGTCCTGTCCGCGCCGCTCAGCTACGTGCTGCTGCGCAAGCAGCGTGACGAGATGTCCGAGCAGATCGTGTCCACGGTCGGCCGCACCAAGGCGCGGCTCGAAGCGAACCGGAGCAGCGAGGACCACGTCAGCCTCTGAGAACCCGGTCGGGCGACGCGAGGACCGCGTAAGTTTCCTCACACCCCGCATACCTGTCGGACAGAACCCCGGCACCGGAGCAACCGCTCCTGTGCTGGGGTTCTGCCGTTTCCGCACACGCATCGGGGCCTCGGCACCCATCCCCCCACCCAAAGAAAGACTTTGAGGATCTCAAAGTCGTGGTGTTAACGTCGTGGGCGTGAAGACAGCAGTGCGCCCACCACACGCCGCGAGCATCCCGCTCGTGGCGCGCCTGCACGTCGACCTCTGCCGCTGTATGTCCGCGGCCTGTTGCCGCACCGTCTGAACCGGCACCATGCAGCGGCCCCGCCCCGACGCGGGCGCCGCATCCCGTTCCCTCGCGCGGCCGAGCCGTGCGCCCCCTCGATGCGTCACCCCTGGAGTGTGTCCGTGTCCGCGAATCCCGCGTCCGCCGCGACCGACAGCCCGTCCGGTTCCGGCTTCCGCATACCCAAGGTGCCGTTCTGGGCCCAGATCGTCGCCGGTCTGGTCCTCGGCGTCGTCCTCGGATGGCTGGCCCGCACGTATGACGTCAACTGGCTCTACACCACGCTCGACAAGGTCGGCCACATCTTCGTCCAGCTGCTGAAGCTGGCCGTCGCACCGCTCGTCTTCTTCGCGATCCTGGTGTCGATCACCAACCTGCGCAAGGTCAACAACGCCGCCCGGCTGGCCACCCGCACCCTGCTCTGGTTCATGATCACCTCGCTGATCGCGGTCGCCATCGGCCTCACGATCGGCCTGATCACCAACCCCGGCTCCGGCACCGGCCTCACGCCGAAGGACGGCAAGCTCCCCGAACACGCGGGTTCCTGGCTCGACTTCCTCACCGGCATCATCCCGAACGACGTGATCACCCCGTTCACCGAGCTGAACGTGCTCCAGATCGTCTTCATGGCCGCCGTCGCCGGTATCGCCGCCCTCAGCCTCGGCGAGAAGGCCCAGCCGGTCCTCACCCTCAGCGAGGCCGTCCTGGAGCTCCTCCAGAAGGCCCTGTGGTGGGTCATCCGCCTCGCCCCGCTCGGCACCGTCGGCCTCATCGGCTACGCCATCGCCGACTACGGCTGGGACCTGATCGGCAAGTACGCGACGTTCACCGCCGACGTCTACATCGGCTGCGCCCTGGTGCTGTTCGGTGTGTACCCGCTGCTGCTCGCCACCGTCGCCAAGCTCAGCCCGCTGCAGTTCTTCAAGGGCGCCTGGCCGGCCATCCAGCTGGCCTTCGTCTCCCGCTCCTCGGTCGGCACGATGCCGGTCACCCAGAAGGTCACCGAGCGCCTCGGCGTCCCGAAGGAGTACGCCTCCTTCTCGGTCCCGTTCGGCGCCACCACCAAGATGGACGGCTGCGCCGCGATCTACCCGGCGCTGGCGGCGATCTTCATCGCGCAGATCTTCGACGTCCAGCTCGGCGTCGGTGACTACCTCCTCATCGCGTTCGTCTCGGTGATCGGTTCCGCGGCCACCGCCGGTCTCACCGGCGCGACGGTGATGCTGACCCTGACGCTGTCGACGCTGGGCCTCCCGCTGGAGGGGGTCGGTCTGCTCATGGCGATCGACCCGATCCTGGACATGATCCGCACGGCCACCAACGTTGCCGGCCAGGCGCTGGTCCCGGTGATCGTCTCGGCCCGGGAGAAGATCCTCGACCTCGACGCGTACCACTCCGCCTCGTCCTCCCCGGTCGACGACGCCCAGCCGCAGCCCGTGCCGGCCGCCGCGTAGGGGCTGTTCCGTCCGGTGCGTGCGGGCCTCTTCTCCGGACCGGGGGAGGGGCCCGCGGTGCGTGGTGGGGACGGGTGCCCGCCACCGGCCGGATCCGGCCGGTGGCGGGCCGCAGTGCACCACGGGGGAGAAGGCCGCCCCGTACCCTTACCGAGGAGCAGTGCAGCGGGGGTAGGAGGAAGTCGACGTGGGTGCTGTGAAGAGCAAACGGATGCCGCGTGCCGTGCGTGAGCAGCAGATGATGGACGCCGCCGTGCGGACCTTCGGGCAGCGTGGCTACCGTGCCGCCTCGATGGACGAGATCGCCGAGCTGGCCGGTGTGTCCAAGCCCCTGGTCTATCTGTATCTCAACTCCAAGGAAGAGCTGTTCACCGCCTGTATCCGGCGGGAGGCGGAAGCGCTGGTCGAGGCGGTACGGGCCGGGGCGGAGCCGGGGCTTCCGGCCGATCGGCAGCTGTGGGCCGGGCTGTGCGCGTTCTTCACGCACACGTCGGAGCACCCGGACGGCTGGGCGGTGCTGCACCGTCAGGCCCGTACGCACGGGGAGCCGTTCGCCACCGAGGTCATGGTGATGCGGGACGAGATCGTTGCGTTCGTGACGGGTCTGATCGGGGCCGCGGCCCGCGAGGCGCATCACGATCCGGCGCTGCCCGACCGTGATGTGTCGGGGCTGGCGCAGGCGCTCGTGGGGGCCGCGGAATCGCTCGCCGGGTGGGCGAACGAGACCCCGGGCGTCTCGGCGAGGGAGGCCGCGGCCACCTTGATGAACTTCTCCTGGGCGGGTCTGGAGAACCTTATGAACGGCCGTCCCTGGCAGCCGCCGGCTCAGGCTGCGGGCCGGGCCCGGCGAGCGTCGTCCCGGTGAGGTGGACGCGGCCCGCACCGTGCAGTTGGAAGCCCGTGGCGTCCGCGGCGTAGGTGACGGTCGCGGGCAGCAGGACGGGCGCCCTGAAGTCGGCCCGCACCCGGCGGATCTCCTCGGACCGCGGCGCCTCGGCCAGGCAGCGGGCGACGGTCCACATGCCGTGGGCGATGGGCCGGGGGAAGCCGAAGAGCCGGGCGGTGAACGGGTACAGGTGGATGGGGTTCCGGTCGCCCGAAGCGGCCCCGTACCGGCGCCCCAGGTCGCCGGGGAGCCGCCAGTCGGTGACGGCGGGGAGCTCCGCGGCGGGGGTGGCCGGGGCAGGAGCGGCCGGGGTGGCGTCGGTGGAGGCCCCGTCGGTGGCGGACCCGTCGGTGGTGGACCGGTCGGTGGCGTGCCGGGAGAGGTAGCCGCTGCGGGACTCCCAGACCAGCTCGCCCGCCCGCCGCGCCTCGGTGACCAGGGTGACCTCGGTGCCGCGCCGGTGCGGGGTCAATCCCTCGGCGTACACCGTGAGTTCGAGCAGATCGGCCGGGTCGAGGGTCCGGTGGGCGGTGATCACGATCCAGGTGTGGACGAGCCCGACGACCGGCAGCGGGAACTTCCGTGCGGCCATCAGCCGCATGGCGAGCGGGAAGCCCAGCACATGCGGGTACGTGAGCGGCAGCGGGCCCGACTCGGGGAAGCCGCAGATGTGCCGGTACCGGGCGAGGCGGCCGGAGTCGATGGGGGCGGCCGGGAGGACTGCCCGGTCGGTGGGGACGGTGGCGCCGGAGCGGCCGGCCTTCTTGAACGGGGAGGTGACGGCGGCCCGTACGAGGGTGGCGTTCAGATGCGGCACCGCGTCACGCACCCAGCAGACTCTGGCCGCAGACCCGTACGATCTGGCCGTTGACGGCCGAGGAGGCGGGCTGGGCGAACCAGGCGGTCGTCTCGGCGACGTCGACCGGCAGGCCGCCCTGGGAGAGGGAGTTCATCCGCCGGCCGGCCTCCCGGATGAAGAGGGGGACCGCCGCGGTCATCTTGGTCTCGATGAAGCCGGGGGCCACCGCGTTGACGGTGACGCCGTGGTCGGCGGCGGCCCGTGGGGCCAGCGAGCGGACCAGGCCGATGATGCCCGCCTTGCTCGCCGCGTAGTTGGTCTGGCCGTTGTTGCCCGCGATCCCGGCGATGGAAGCGGTGGCGATGATCCGGCCGTCGCGGTTGACGGTGCCGGAGGAGAGCAGTGCGTCGGTGGTGCGCAGCACGCTGTCGAGGTTGACGTCGATGACCGAGGCCCAGCGGTCGGCGGGCATGTTGGCGAGCCGGCGGTCCCGGGTGATGCCCGCGTTGTGGACGAGGACGTCGAGACCTTGCGGGACCGCGGCGGCGATCCGTTCCGCCGCGTCGGCCGCGGTGATGTCCAGCGGCAGTGCGGTCGCGCCGAGCCGGTC
This sequence comes from Streptomyces sp. NPDC052052, assembly GCF_040680455.1. Classification (NCBI taxonomy): domain Bacteria; kingdom Bacillati; phylum Actinomycetota; class Actinomycetes; order Kitasatosporales; family Streptomycetaceae; genus Streptomyces; species Streptomyces sp. NPDC052052. Next base: position 81,183 of record NZ_JBFAWU010000014.1, read on the forward strand.
GGCGGTCCGGGTCAGTTCGTCGGCCGCCTGGGGGATGTCCAGGCAGACGACCCGGGCGCCGTCGCGGGCCAGGACAGAGGCGACCGAGGCGCCGATGCCGCGGGCCGCCCCGGTGACCAGGGCGGTGCGGCCGGCGAGCGGGGCGGTCCAGTCGGCGACGGGGCCGGGTGCGGCATCGGTCAGCTCGATCACCTGGCCGCTGATGTAGGCGGACCGGGGGGAGAGCAGGAAGCGGAGGGTGGACCCGGCCGAGGCGACGGACTCCGGTTCGATGCGCAGGAGTTGTACGGTGGCGCCCTTGCCGATCTCCTTGCCCAGTGAGCGTACGAAGCCTTCGAGGGCCTGCTGGGCGGCGGCCTGGTGGTGGTCGCCGGCCGACGGCCGGACTCCCACCACCACGATGCGTCCGCCCGGCGCCAGGGAGCGGACCACCGGGTGCAGGGCGGCATGGACCTCGCCGAGCGCGCCGGCGGTGGTGACGGCCGTGGCGTCCAGCACGATCGCTGCCGGACGGTCGGCCTGCCCGGTGACGTCGAGGCCGGTCTCCGCGAGGAGTGCGCCGAGTTCCTTGGTGGTGGCGGACTCGCCGGCGGTGAGGTGCAGCAACGGCCCGTCCAGCGACGGGGTCCCGGGTGACCAGCGGCGCAACGGGGCGGGTTGCGGCAGCCCGAGCCGCCGGGTCAGAAAACGGCCGGGGGCGGTGCCGGTGAAGTGCAGATAGCGGTCGGCCATTGTCCAGACTCCCTGCTCGGTCGTAGATTTACTGCGGAGTAAGGTTACTCAAGAGTCAGGAGCTGGTCGAGATGATCCCCCTCGCACTTCCGCAGCCCCGCAGGGTCGCGGTCATCGGCGGCAGCCGCGTTCCGTTCGCGCGCTCCGACGGCCCGTACGCACAGGTCTCCAACCAGCAGTTGCTCTCCGCCGCGCTGGACGGCCTGGTCGAGCGGTTCTCTCTCCAGGGGCAGCGCGTCGGCGAGTTCGTCGCGGGCGCCGTCCTCAAACACAGTCGCGATTTCAACCTGGCCCGCGAGACCGTGCTCGGCTCGGCACTCGACCCGCGCACCCCCGCGTACGACATCCAGCAGGCCTGTGGAACGGGCCTCCAGGCCGTCATCACCGCCGCCGACAAGATCATGCTCGGTGCGATCGACTCGGCGATCGCGGGCGGCACGGACACCACGAGCGACGCGCCTCTCGGCGTCAACGACGAGCTGCGCAGAATACTGCTCTCCGTACGCCGCGCCAAGACAACGGGAGCCAGGATCAGTGCACTTGGACGGATCCGCCCCCGCCACCTCGTCCCGGACATCCCGCGCAACGCCGAACCGCGCACCGGTCTCTCGATGGGCGACCACGCGGCGGTCACCGCCCGCCGCTGGGACATCAGCCGCGAGGACCAGGACCTGCTCGCCGCCACCAGCCACCAGCGCCTGGCCGCGGCGTACGAGCGAGGCTTCCTGGACGAACTCGTGCTGCCCTTCCAGGGGCTGACCCGGGATCAGAACCTGCGCCCCGACTCCACCGCCGAGAAACTCGCCCGGCTCAAGCCGGTGTTCGGCACCGACCGGCCCGGCGCGACGATGACCGCGGGCAACTCCACCCCGCTCACGGACGGCGCGGCGACCGTGCTGCTGGCGAGCGAGGACTGGGCCCGCGCCCACAACCTGGAACCGCTCGCCTACCTCTCGCTCTACGAGACCGCCGCCGTCGACTACGTGAACGGCGAGGACGGCCTGTTGATGGCCCCCGCGTACGCCGTACCGCGCCTGCTGGAGCGCGCCGGGCTCACCATCGAGGACTTCGACCTCTTCGAGATCCACGAGGCCTTCGCCTCCCAGGTGCTGGCCACCCTCGCGGCCTGGGAGAAGCAGGGCCTGGCCCCCATCGACCGGGACAAGCTCAACGTGGCCGGCTCCTCGCTCGCCACCGGGCACCCGTTCGCCGCGACGGGCGCCAGGATCGTCGCCACCCTCGCCGCACTCCTCGCCGAACGCGACGCCCCGTCCCGCGGCCTGATCTCGATCTGCGCGGCCGGCGGCCAGGGCGTCACGGCCATCCTCGAACGCCCGTGACGCACCACCGGCGCCCTGCCCCACGGGCCCCGCCCTGCTCCGCCCGGCCCCCAGCACGAACCGGCCGCCGGACGGACCCGGCGCCCCGCCCCCTTCCCCGTTGAGGAGCCGCACATGCCCACGCCGCCCAGCCTGCCCGCCCTCGTCGAGCCGGAGAAGATCCGATCCGCGGACGGGGCGGTCCACCAGGTCTCCGTGCCGCCCGCCGCGCCCCCCGTCCACCGGGGCTCCCTCGCCGAGATCCCGTTCGACAACGCCCGTGAGGCCCCCGCCGACGCGGTCCTCAGCCGCAAACAGCCGGACGGCACCTGGCAGGACGTGACGGCGGCCCAGTTCGCGGCCGAGGTGCTCGCCGTCGCCAAGGGCCTCGTCGCCGAGGGACTCGACGCCGGCGACCGGATCGCGATCATGGCGCGCACGACCTACGAATGGACCCTGCTCGACTTCGCCGCCTGGGCCGCCGGACTCGTCACGGTCCCCATCTACCCGACCTCCTCCGCCCTCCAGGCCCGCTGGATCCTCCAGGACTCCCGGGCCGTCGCCTGCGCCGTGGAGGCCGCCGACCAGGCCCGGCTGATCAGCCAGGAGCGCAAGCAGCTCGGCGACCTGAGCCACCTGTGGCAGCTCGACACCGGTGTGATCGGCCGGCTGAAGAGCCTGGGCCGGGACGTCCCCGACGACGCCGTCACCGCCCGCCGCGCCACCCTGGAGCCGGGCACCCCCGCCACCCTCATCTACACCTCGGGCACCACCGGCCGCCCCAAGGGCTGTGTCCTCACCCACGGCAACTTCTTCGCCGAGGTCGACAACGCGATCGAACTGCTCCACCCGGTCTTCACGTCGGTCAGCAAGTACCCGGCGTCCACGCTCCTCTTCCTTCCTCTCTCCCATGTCTTCGGACGCATGGTCGCGATCGGCTGTCTGCGCGCCCGGGTCCGCCTCGGCCACGCCCCCTCCATCCGGACCGAGGACCTCCTCGCCGACCTGGCCGGATTCAGGCCGTCGTTCCTGCTGGCCATCCCGTATGTGCTGGAGAAGGTCTACAACACCGGCCGCGCCACGGCCGAGAAGATGGGCCGCGCCTCGTCCTTCGACCGCGCGGCGCGGATCGCCCAGCGCTACGGGCAGGCCGTCGAGGCCGCCCAGCACGGCACGGGCCCCGGCCCGGGGCCGGCCCTGAGGGCGGCCCGCGCCCTGTACGACCCCCTGGTCTACCGCCGGATCCGGGCCGCGCTCGGTGGACACGTCCGGTACGCGATCTGCGGCGGCTCCCCGCTGGGCCGACGCCTCGCCTCGTTCTACGCGGGCGCGGGCATCGAGATCTTCGAGGGCTACGGCCTGACGGAGACCACCGCCGCCGCCACCGTCACCCCGCCGCTCAAACCGCGCCTCGGCACCGTCGGCTGGCCGCTGCCCGGCTCCGCCGTACGGATCGCGGAGGACGGCGAGGTGCTGCTGAGCGGCGGCCAGGTGTTCCAGGGCTACTGGGACGCCGAACGCGGCGAGGCCGTCCCGGGGCAGCAGGACGGCTGGTTCGCCACCGGCGACCTCGGGGCACTCGACGAGGACGGCTACCTCACGATCACCGGCCGCAAGAAGGACATCATCATCACCTCCGGCGGCAAGAACGTCACCCCGGCCCCGCTGGAGGACTGGCTGCGCGCCCACCCGCTGGTCAGCCAGTGCATGGTCGTCGGGGACAACCGTCCGTTCATCACCGCACTGATCACCCTGGAGCCGGACGGGCTCGCCCACTGGCAGCAGATGAAGAAGAAGCAGGGTGTGCCGATTCGCGATCTGGTGGCGGACGAGGAGCTGCACACGGCGCTCCAGAGCGCCGTCGACGAGGCCAACCGGCTGGTCTCGCGCGCCGAGTCCATCCGCAAGTTCACCGTGCTGCCGGTGGACTTCACGGAGGAGAGCGGCCACCTGACGCCGTCGCTGAAGCTGAAACGGGATGTGATCGCACGCGACTTCGAGAAGGAGATCGAGGAGCTCTACCGGAAGTGACCGCGATGGCGGTGCGCGGCGACCGGCGGGGACGACGACGAGGGTGACGCCGGAGGCGCAGGTGCGCTTCGGCCCGGTGCGCCGTCGCCCCGTCGCCGTCCCCACCGGCGCGCAACGCCGCGCTCACCGCCGCACGGTTCGCGCAGGACTCTTGCCGGTTGCGGCGACAGGCACGACGATGGCCCCGCGCTCGTTATATGACGATGCGTCAGATCCCCTGAGGGGAAGGAGGCCGTTCGGTGCCGTTACCGACCACCGGGCCGCTGTCGTACGGGATGCAGCTCCCGATCCAGTCGCAGAGCGCCCTCTACGCGGAGGGGTGGGAGGCCGCGGCCACCCCCGCGGACCTCGCCGAGATCGCCCGCACCGCCGACCGGGCCGGCTTCGCCTACCTCGCGACCTGCGACCATGTCGCGATCCCGCGGCGGCTCGCCGGAGCCATGGGCACCACCTGGTACGACCCGGTCGCCACCCTGTCCTTTCTCGCCGGGATCACCGAGCGGGTGCTGCTGATGAGCCATGTCGCCGTCGTGGGGCTGCGGCATCCGCTGGCCACCGCCAAGCAGTACGCCACCCTCGACCACCTCTGCGGCGGGCGGCTGATCCTCGGGGTCGGGGCCGGGCACGTCCCCGAGGAGTTCCAGGTGCTCGGGGCGGACTTCGAGGGGCGGGGCGACGTCCTCGACGAGACCATCGACGCGCTGAAGGCGGCGCTCGGCCCGGAGGAGTACCCGGAGTTCGAGGGGAAGCGGTTCTCCTTCTCCGGGCTCGGCCAGCTGCCGCGTCCGGCCCAGGAGCGGGTGCCGGTCTGGGTGGGCGGTTCCTCGCCCGCCGCCGTGCGCCGGGCCGCGCTGCGCGGGGACGGCTGGCTCCCGCAGGGCGATCCGCGGGACAAGCTGCCCGGGCAGATCGCCCGGCTGCGGGAGCTGCGCGCGGCGGCGGGGGTCGAGGCGCCGGTCGTCATCGGTGCGATCACCGAGCCGCTGTACGTCGGAGAGCCGACGTGGTCCGTGGGGCGGCGCACCCTGACCGGGCGGCCGCAGGCCCTGGCGGAGTCGCTGCGCGCGTACGCCGCCATGGGCGTCCACCAGATCCAGGTGCGGTTCCGCAGCCGGAGCCGTAGCGAACTGACCGACCAGATGGCGGCGTTCGCCGCCGAGGTCGCACCCCATCTCGACCGATAGGAGTCAGGCCATGGGCAAGCTGGACGGACGGGTCGTGCTGATCAGCGGCGCGGCGCGCGGGCAGGGCGAGCAGGAGGCGCGTCTCTTCGCGGCGGAGGGCGCGCGGGTGGTGATCGCCGATGTGCTCGACGAGCAGGGTGAGGCGCTGGCCAAGGAGCTGCGGGAGGAGCACGGGGAGGAGGTGGCCCTCTTCGTCCACCTGGACGTGGGCCGGGAGGAGGACTGGCGCGCTGCCGTGACCGCCGCGAAGGACGCCTTCGGAAAGATCGACGGGCTGGTCAACAACGCGGGGATCCTCCGGTTCAACGAGCTGGTGAGCACGCCGCTGGAGGAGTTCCAGCAGGTGGTGCAGGTCAACCAGGTGGGCGCGTTCCTGGGGATCAGGAACGTCGCGCCCGAGATCGAGGCCGCGGGTGGCGGGACCATCGTGAACACCGCCTCGTACACGGGGCTCACCGGCATGGCGTTCGTGGGCACGTACGCGGCCACCAAGCACGCGGTGCTCGGGCTGACCAAGGTCGCGGCGCTGGAGCTGGCCGGGAAGGGGATCCGGGTCAACGCGCTCTGCCCCGGGGCGGTGGACACCGCGATGACCAACCCGGCGGCGCTGGACCCGACCGCGGACCCGGAGGAGACCGCGGCGGCGGTGGACGAGCTCTACAGCAAGCTCGTCCCGCTGGGGCGGATCGGGAAGCCGGAGGAGGTCGCGGTGCTGGCGCTCTTCCTGACCTCGGACGACTCCTCGTACATCACCGGGCAGCCGTTCGTCATCGACGGAGGGTGGCTGGCGGGCGTCAGTGTGTTCTGAGCGCGTCTGACGAAGCGTCAGGTATTGACGGGTGCTGGTGCCGGTGGAACAGTCGGACGCATCACAATCTGACGATGTGTCAGAAAAGAACTTGAGGACGGTGAACTCCCTTGGAATTCGGCCTCTTTGTACAGGGGTACGTGCCCGCCGCGCGGGCCAGGATCGACCCCGAGGCAGAGCACAAGGCGCTGATCGAGGAGACCGAGTACGTCATCCAGGCGGACAAGTCCGGCTTCAAGTACGCCTGGGCCTCCGAGCACCACTTCCTGGAGGAGTACTCCCATCTCTCGGCCAACGACGTGTACCTGGGCTACCTCGCGCACGCCACCGAACGCATCCACCTCGGGTCCGGCATCTTCAACCCCCTCGCCCCGGTCAACCACCCGGTGAAGGTGGCGGAGAAGGTCGCCATGCTCGACCACCTCTCCGGGGGCCGCTTCGAGTTCGGCTCCGGGCGCGGGGCCGGCAGCCACGAGATCCTGGGCTTCATGCCGGGCATCACCGACATGAACCACACCAAGGAACTCTGGGAGGAGACCATCGCCGAGTTCCCCAAGATGTGGCTCCAGGACGAGTACGTCGGCTTCCAGGGCAAGCACTGGTCGCTGCCGCCGCGCAAGGTGTTGCCCAAGCCGTACGGGAAGTCCCACCCGGCGATGTGGTACGCGGCCGGGTCGCCGTCCTCGTACGCCATGGCGGGGAAGAAGGGGCTCGGCGTGCTGGGCTTCAGCGTGCAGAAGGTCTCCGACATGGAGTGGGTCGTCGACTCCTACAAGACGGCCGTCAAGGAGGCCGAACCGGTCGGTGACTTCGTCAACGACAACGTCATGGTCACCTCCACGGCGATCTGTGCCGAGACGCACGCGAAGGCCGTCGAGATCGCGGTGGGCGGCGGGCTGAACTACCTGCAGTCGCTGCTGTTCCGCTACCACGACACGTTCCCCCGGCCCGAGGGGATCCCGGAGTGGCCCGAGCTCCTGCCGGAGTACTCCGAGGAGATCATCGAGCTCCTGATCGCCGAGGAGCTGATGATCTGCGGCGATCCGGACGAGGTACTGCGCCAGTGCAAGCGGTGGGATCAGGCCGGGGCGGACCAGCTGAGCTTCGGACTGCCGGTCGGGCTGAGCCGCGAGGACACGCTGAACTCCATCAAGCTCATCGGGGAGCACGTGATTCCGGAGATCGACACGGATCCGGTCCACCGGACCTCGCGGTTCCGGGCGGCGGCGGGGGCGTAGGGCGGGGGGTGCGGGGGCCCGACCGGCCCGGGCCCTTCCCCCGTCCCCTCCCGAGTGCCGTGGCAGGCAAGGTGTGCCCGCGACCGGGCGAACGTTGCCTGCCACGGCACCAGCCGGGGCCCCGCCCCGGTCACGACGGCGGCGTCTTCCCGGACCGCCGCCCGGTGCAGCCGGGGTGCGTACCGCGGCCGTGCGCACCCCGGCTGCACGTCTCACCCCACTCCTGGCCGCACCCCGGCCACCCACCGCAGAAGGGAACCCCGTCATGCTCGACCACCTCATCCGCGGCGCGACCGTCGTGGACGGCACCGGCGGGCCCTCGTACCCCGCCGACGTCGGCATCCGTGACGGCCGCATCGCCGTCATCGCCGAACCCGGCACCCTCACCGAGGAGGCCGTCACCGCCGAGGACGCCACCGGCCTCGTCCTCGCCCCCGGCTTCGTCGACCCGCACACCCACTACGACGCCCAGCTCTTCTGGGACCCGTACGCCACCCCCTCCATGAACCACGGCGTCACCACCGTCGTCGGAGGCAACTGCGGATTCACCCTCGCCCCGCTCCACCCCGGGCGCCCCGAGGACGCCGACTACACCCGCCGGATGATGGCGCGGGTGGAGGGCATGGCGCTCAAGGCGCTGGAGGAGGGGGTCGACTGGACCTGGTCCAGCTTCCGCGAGTACCTCGACGCCCTCGAAGGGCGGATCGCGGTCAACGCGGGCTTCATGGTCGGCCACTGCGCCCTGCGCAGACACGTCATGGGCGCCGACGCGATCGGCGGGCAGCCCACCCCCGAACAGCTCGACGCCATGCTCGCGCTGTTCCACGACGCGATGGAAGCCGGGGCCTGGGGGCTGTCCACCACCCAGTCCGGCACCCACTCCGACGGGGACGGGCAGCCCGTCGCCTCCCGGCACGCGCTCCCCGAGGAACTTCTCGCGCTCTGCCGGGCCGTCGGCCGGCACGAGGGCACCCAGATCGAGGCGATCGTCGCGGGCTGCCTCGACCGGTTCTCCGACGAGGAGATCGAACTCCTGGTGGACATGACCGCCACTGCGGGACGCCCGCTGAACTGGAACGTCCTCACCATCGACGCGGCCGTCCCCGACCGGGTGCCGCGCCAGCTGATCCCCAGCGAACGGGCCCGCCGGGCCGGCGGCCGGATCGTCGCGCTCACCATGCCGATCCTCACCCCGATGAACATGTCGCTGGGCACCTTCTGCGCCCTCAACCTCATCCCTGGCTGGGGCGACATCCTCGCCCTGCCCGTGCCCGAGCGCATCGAACGGCTCCGTGACGCCGACACCCGCGCCGAGATGCTCCGCCGCGCCGACAGCAAGGAGGCCGGTGTCTTCCGCCGGCTCGCCGACTTCGGCCGGTACGTCATCGGCGACACCTACAGTGCGGCCAACGAAGGGCTGAGCGGCCGCGTCGTGGGCGACATCGCCGCCGAACGCGGGCAGGACCCCTTCCACTGCCTGGTCGAGATCTGCGCCGCCGACTCCCTGCGCACCGTGCTGTGGCCGATGCCCACGGACAACGACCCCGGCTCCTGGGAGCTGCGACGGCAGACCTGGGAACACGAGGACGTCCTGCTCGGCGGCTCCGACGCGGGAGCGCATCTGGACCGGATGTGCGGCGCCCCGTACACGACCCGCTTCCTCGGCGACTGCCTGCGCCGGCGCAGGCTCGTCCCCCTCGAACAGGCCGTCAGGATGCTCACCGACGACCCGGCCCGGCTCTTCGGACTCCGCGACCGCGGCCGGATCGAGGAGGGTTACCACGCCGACCTCGTCCTCTTCGACCCCGAACGCATCGACGCCGGGCCCGCCATCCTCGTGCACGATCTGCCCGGCGACAGCCCGCGCCTCGACTCCAAGGCCCTCGGCATCGTGTCCGTCCGCGTCAACGGGGTGGAGACGCTGCGCGAGGACAAGGTGACCGGTGCGGTTCCCGGTACGGTGCTCCGCTCCGGCCGGGACACCCGGACGGTGAGCACCGTATGAGCACCGACGCGCAGCGCCTCTTCATCGGCGGCGAGTGGACCGAACCCGACCACGGCCACTACGAGGTCATCGACCCGGCGACCGAGGAGGTCGTCGGCCGGGCCCCCGAGGCGAGCCGGCAGCAGGTGCACGCGGCCGCCGCCGCGGCCCGCGAGGCCTTCACGACCTGGTCCCGCACCCGCCCCCAGGAGCGCGCCGCGATCCTCGACCGCGCCGCCGGCCTGATGCGGCGCGACCTCGTCGACCACGCCGCGCTCGCCCAGGCGGAGTCCGGCGCCACCACCGCGACGGCCCGGGGCATGCAGGTCGCCGTCGGCGCCGGCCGCTTCCACCGGTACGCCAAGGGCGCCCTGGAACCGGTCGAGCAGCCGATCGCACCCCAGATCAACGAGGCCGGGCCGATGGGACGGGCCGGGGTCTTCGGGGCGCTCGCGGTGCGTCAGCCGGTCGGCGTCGTCACCTGCATCACCTCGTACAACAACCCGTGGGCCAACCCGGCCGGCAAGATCGCCCCGGCACTCGCCATGGGCAACACCGTCGTGGTGAAGCCCGCGCCGCAGGACCCGCTCTCCGTCTACCGGATGGCCGAGGCGCTCGAAGCGGCGGGCGTCCCGGCGGGCGTCGTCAACGTCGTCTCCGGATCGGGCGCCGAGGCGGGTGAGGCCGCCGTGGACGCGCCGGACGTCGACATGGTCAGCTTCACCGGCTCCACCGCCGTCGGGCAGCGCATCGCCGAGGTGTGCGGACGGGGCATGAAACGCCAGTTGATGGAGCTGGGCGGAAAGGGGGCGGCCGTCGTCCTGGACGACGCGGACCTGGACTCCGCGGTGGCCGGCATCGGCACCACGTTCTCCTTCTACAGCGGGCAGATCTGTACGGCCCCGACCCGCGTCCTGGTCCAACGCACCGTCCACGACGCCCTGATCGGGAAGCTCGCCGCCTACGCGGGCCACCTCACGGTGGGCGATCCGAGGGAGCGGGGCACGGTCGTCGGCCCGGTCATCTCCGCCGCCCACCGGGACCGCGTCGAGTCGTACATCGAACTCGGCCGGAAGGAAGGGGCGAGGATCGTCACGGGCGGCGAACGCCCGGCCGGACTCGACCGGGGCTTCTACGTGGCCCCCACCCTGCTCGCCGACTGCACCAACGACATGCGCGTGGTGCGCGAGGAGATCTTCGGCCCGGTCGTCGTGGTCGTCCCCTTCGACGACGAGGACGAGGGCATCGCCCTCGCCAACGACAGCGACTACGGGCTGATCGACTACGTCTGGTCCTCGGACGTGGCGCGCGCCTTCCGGGTGGCCCGCCGGCTGCGCGCCGGCGGGGTCGGTGTGAACACCATCGGACGGAACATGGAGGCGCCGTTCGGCGGGTTCAAGCGGAGCGGGGTCGGCCGGGACGTCGGCTCCTACGCCCTGCACGCGTACAGCGAACTCCAGGCGATCGTCTGGCCGGGCTGAACCGGTCGGCCCGTGGGTGTCCGCCGGCCGGGCGCCCACGGGGGAACCGGCCCGCCGCGTCCACCCCACCCCCGGAACCGCCCCGTTTTGGTTAGGTTAACCTAACTTCCAGGGGGTTCGAACGTGGACGGTTGAGCACAAGGGCGGGCAGCGGCATGCGTGGAGAGGTCTACCGGGACGAGTGGGGCATACCCCACCTATGGGCGGACAGCGCCCTCGAACTCGCCCGCGCCCAGGGCCGCAACGCCGCCCGGGACCGCGCCTGGCAGATCGAGGTCGAACGCCACCGCGTGTGCGGCACCACGGCCGCGACCTTCGGCCCCGAAGCCGTCGAGTGGGACCGGTTCGCCCGGCAGGCCCGGCTGGCGGACACCGCGCAGCGCTGCTTCGACCGCCTGGAGCGAGTCGCGCCGCAGACCGCGGCCTGGGTCGCCTCGTACGTCGACGGGGTGAACGAAGGTCTGGCCGAAGGGGCCGCCACCGCACCGGAGTTCACGGCTGCCGGCCTCACCCCCGACCGGTGGGAGCCCTGGACCCCGCTCGGTATCTGGCTCTCCACCCACATCCTGTTCGCGGGCTTCCCCACCAAGCTCTGGCGCGAGGAGGTGGCCCGCCGGCTCGGTGACGACGCGATCGAACTCTTCGCCACCGACGGCCCCGGCACCTCCGGCTCCAACGGCTGGCTGCTGACCGGCGACCGCACCGCCACCGGGGCGGCGATCATCGCCGGGGACCCGCACCGCTTCATCGAGAACCCGGGCGTCTACCAGCAGATCCGGCTCGCCTGCCCCGAGTTCGACGTGGTGGGCCTCGCCGTCCCCGGTGTGCCCGGCATCGCGCACTTCGGGCACACCGGGGGCGTCGCATGGGCGATCACCAACGCGATGGCCGACTACCAGGACCTGTACCGGGAACGGCTGCGACGTACGGCGACGGGCGGCGTCGAGGCGCTGGGCCCCGAGGGCTGGGAGACGGCCGCCGTCCACACCGAGACGATCGAGGTGGCCGGCGCCGATCCGGTCCCGGTCGAGGTGATCGAGACCGGGCGCGGTCCGGTCATCATCGGCGGCCCGGAGGCCGACCTGGACGGCGGCGGGTCGGGCATCAGCCTTCGCTACCCGCCCCGGGTCACCCACGCGTTGGGCTTCGAGGCACTGCCCGAGCTGCTCCGGGCCCGTGACGTCGCCGGTCTCGACGCCGCCCTGGACCACTGGGTGGAGCCGGTCAACGTCGTCCTCGCCGCCGACACCACCGGAGCCACCCTGCACCGGGTCGCCGGCCATGTCCCGCTGCGCCCGCGCGAGAACCGGCTGCGGGTCGTACCGGCCCACGACGCCGCGTACGCCTGGCGCGGCCACCACACCCCGCTGCCCCGCACCACGGTCGACTCCACGGCGGTGATGGCCAACGCACGCGGCCTCGCCACCCCGTTCGGCGTCGAGTTCGCACCCCCGCACCGGGCGGCGCGCATCCGGGAACTGCTCGACCGGTCCGACCGGTGGAGCGCCAAGGCCATGACGGACATCCATACCGACACCCGCCTCGCCTCCGCCCGCCCGCTGCTGGACCTCCTTGCCACGGCGACCGGCCTCGGCCCCGACGCCACCCGCCTGCGGGACCGACTGCTTGGCTGGGACCGGCACATGGAGGCCGACAGCACGGACGCCACCCTCTACGCGGCCGTCCGCGCCGAGGTCGTGCACCGGGTGGCCGCCCACCCCGCCCTGGCCGCGCTCACCGGCCCCGCCGACCCGGCCGTCACCTCCGCGTACCCGGCGATGTTCCGCCCCTGGCTGGCCGCGGTGCCGCGCATCGCGTTCGCCCTGGAGACCCTGCTGACCCACGGGCCGCTCCCGCATGCCGACCGGCTGGCGGCGGTCGCCGAGGCCGCCGAGGCGGTGGCGGCCCGCTGTGCCGAGGGCGAGGAGCCGCGGCCGTGGGGCGAGCACCACCGGCTGATCGCCTGGCGGGCCTGGCCCGACGCGGACGACGCCACCCCGCTGCCGGGCCTCGCCGGTGACCACGACTGCGTGCTGTCCACCTCCAGCGTTCCCGGCGTCACCGACGGATTCGCCCGCGGCCCCGCCGCCCGCTACGTCTGGGACCTGGCCCGGCGCGAGGACAGCCTGTGGGTGGTCCCGTTCGGCGCGTCCGGGATCCCCGGCGACGCCCACTACCGCGACCAGCAGCCGCTGTGGGCGACGGGCGCGCTCGCGCCCGTCGTCACGGACTGGAACACACTGCACCGAACAGAGGAGAGTGCCGAGTTGACCGTCGATTCCGCTGCCAGAGCAGTGCGCACCCGCGTCCACGAGCAGGAGGTGCCCGGCTTCGGGACCGTCCGCCTCGTCCCCGTGGATCCCGCGGCGGACCTCGATCTGATCCATGGCTGGGTCACCGAGGAGCGCGCCAGCTTCTGGGGCATGGGCGAGGCGAGCCGCGAACAGGTCCTGGAGACCTACGAGTTCCTGGACTCGCTCACCACGCACCATGCCTACCTGGCCCTGCGCGACGGCGTCCCGGTCGCCCTGTTCCAGACGTACGAACCGGCCGCCGACCCGCTCGCCGACTGCTACGACGTCCAGCCCGGGGACTTCGGCTTCCACCTCCTGGTCGGTCCGGTTGACACCGCCGAACGCGGCTTCACCGGCGCACTGTTCTCGGTGTTCATCGGCTACCTCTTCAGCGATCCGGAGCACCTGCGGATCGTCGCCGAGCCGGACGCCCGCAACGAGAAGGTCATCGCCCGCCTGGTGCGGGAGGGCTTCGCACTCGGCCCGGAGATCGACAAGCCGGAGAAGCGGGCCCGGCTGGTGTTCCTCGACCGGCCGGCGGCCACGCAGGCCTGAGCGGCGACCGCCGGGGCGGATCACGTCCCGGCGGTAGCCCTCAGGCCCGCTCCCGCACGTCCTCCACCACGTGCTTGTCCAGCGCCGCCCGCACCAGAGCCGCCGCCAGCACGGCCTGCCCGTGGCCGTCGGGTGCTTCCTCCTCGGCCGCCGCGGCCGCCCCGGACTCCTCGGCCTGCTCCGCCAGCCGTGCGAGCTTCGCCGGTGAGGCGGGCAGCCCCAGCTTCTCGGCTCCCTGGAGCGCCTTCCCGTCCAGGAACGGAGCCGTCTCCGGCCAGACGTCCTGCACCTCGCGCACGAAGATGTCCGCACCGGCCGGCCCCACGCCCGGGGTCCTGCGCAGCCCGCCCCGCAGGACGTCCAGGTCGCCGTCGGCCTCCTTGCGCAGCCGCCGCAGATCGCCCCCGTACTCGAAGAGCAGGAGCTCCGCCCCGTCGCTGAGCTGGGTGGCGGTCCGTTCGTCGTAGCGCCGGTAGCTGCCCTCGCCCAGCGCGTCGACGCGCTCCTGCCACGTCGAGGCGATCATCCGCTCCGGGGTGCGCAGGCCGTGGGCGAAGAGCGCGCGGGCCGCGGCCACCGCTACCGAAGCCCGGATGCGGGCGCTCAACAGATCGCTGAGCACGAGGAGTTGGTACAGCGGCTGCGGGGTGTTCCGCAGCCGGATGCCGGCCTCGGCGGCATAGGTGGTGCCGTAGCGGTCGAGGAGGACCTCCATGGTCCTGCGAGCGGTCACAAGGACCCGCCCCCTTCCTCGGCGGCGACCTGGGCCAGGGTGCGTCCGGTACGGGCCGAGCGGGCCAGATACGGGTCCGGCGCCTCCGGGCCGTCATGGGTGGCGCGCCCGTCCTTGGCCTTCATCAGCAGCCAGATCTCCTCACCGGGGTCGCCGTCCTTGCCGCCTCCCTTGAAGCGCGTGAGGGCGAACTCGCCGTGCAGCTTGGTGCCGTCGAGCCAGAAGGTCGCGTGTCCGTCCTCCAGGGACTGCTCGAACGGTATGGGCTTGCCCCAGCGGTTGTGGCTGAGCGGGCGGTAGGTGCCCTGGTCCCAGACGATCACGGTGCCGCTGCCGTGCTTGCCCTTCTCGATCACTCCCTCGAACGTGCGGTACTCCAGCGGGTGGTCCTCCGTGGGGACGGCCAGCCTTCTCTCGCGCGGGTTCTCCGACGGCCCGCGCGGCACCGCCCACGACCTCAGCACACCGCCGACCTCCAGCCGGAAGTCGAAGTGCATCCGCCGCGTCTGATGGATCTGTACGACGAAACAGGGTGCCGCGGCCGTCTGCCCGCTGTCGCCGTGCGGCTCCTCGGCCATGTCGAAGTGCCGCTTGCCCCGGTGTTTTCGGAGCCGGTCGTCGCTTGCGCCGGTCACATCCATCCGGACACCTCCTCCGGCAGGCCCGCCCCGTGTCCCCCTTCCACTGTGACGCTCCCGGCCGCGCGGCGCACCGGGACGGGACGCGGCCACACACGAAGGTATGTCGACATCAAGTATCTTGACATCGAGATGAATCTCCTGCAAGGCTCCCTCTTGGTCCATCGATCTCTTGATGTCGAGGCATATCCGAGGGGGTACGGGATGCGGCGCGGCACAGGCAGCGGAAACCCGGACGATCCGAAGGCTCCAAAGGTTCCGAAGGTCAGGCAGGGGCTGTGGGCCCGGCTGCGGAACCCGCCGGGCGGCCGCAATGCGCGGATCATGCTGCTCGCCCTGGCCGTGGACCGGATCGGCTCGGGGCTGTGGGCGGCGTCCGTGGTCCTCTACCTCACCTTTGTGACGCATCTGAGCGCCGCGCAGATCGGGGTGCTCCTCGGGGTCGCCGGAGTCGCGGGCATCGCGGGATCGCCGCTGGCCGGACGCCTGGCCGGCCGTTTCCCCGTGCGCTCGCTGCTGATCGGCTGTCATCTGCTGCGCCTGGTGACGGTGGTGCTGGTGCTGGTGTGCGACAGCTTCGGTGCGCTCCTGCCCGTCATCGCCGTCACGCATCTGGGGGACCGGGCGGCGAAGATGCTGGAGATGCTGTTCGCGACCAGGGCGGCCGGCGAGCACCGCGTGGCCTACCAGGCGCTGTCCCGCAGCGCGGCCAACGCCGGTTTCGGTGTCGGCGCGGGGATCGCGGCCATCGGCCTGGCCGTGGGGACCACCGGCGCCTACCAGGCCCTGATCCTCGGCAACGCGCTCTCCTTCGTCCTCGCCGCGGCACTGGTGTGGCGTACGGAAGACGTGCGGGAGACCCCCGTCGAGGCGGCGGCCCCGGCAGGCCCGCCCGACGGCCCGGCGACCGAACGGCTTCCCGGTCGCCGCGCCGCCCGCCGGGCCGGCCCGTGGCGGGACCGCGGCTACCTCACGTTCGTGCTCCTGGACATCCCGATGAACCTCGACGACTCGATCCTCGGCGTCGGCCTGCCGCTGTGGCTGGTGGACCGCACCTCGGCGCCGCACGCCCTCATCCCGGCCTTCCTGGTCATCAACACCGTGATGGTCGTGGTGCTGCAGATCAGCGTGTCGGCGCGGGCCGAGGGCCCACGCCGGGCCACCCGGGCGGTGCTGCTGTACGGGGCCATGACGCTGGTGTGCTGTGTGCTCCTGGCCGCGGCGCCCCTGGGCGGGACGTGGACGGCCGCGGTGGTCCTGCTCGCCGCGGCGCTCGTGGTCACGCTGGCGGAGCTGATGCGGTCGGTCAGCTCCTGGGAGCTGGCGGTCCTCCTCGCACCCGAGGACGACCGCGCCGCGTATCTGGGGGTCGCCGGGATGTCCCAGTCCATCCAGAAGTCCGCCGGGCCGCCTCTGCTCACCGGTGCGGTGATGGCCGCAGGGCCGGCAGGCTGGCTGGTGCTGGGCACGGCGGTCGCGGGCCTCGCCGTCGTGCAGCAGTGGGCCTGCGCCCACCGGCTCGGCCTCCTCGCCCCGCCCGCCCCGGAGACGGATGCCCGGACCCGTACGCGCGCACCCTCGGCTTCGCCCGCCGCACCGCATACGTTGGGGTCCCAACGGACCACGACGGAGGTGTCCTCCCATGCGGATCGCCACGACGATCTTCCTCACCGATGAGACGGTCACGCCCCTGAGGCTGGCCCGCGAGCTCGAACAGCACGGCTTCGCCGGGCTCTATCTGCCCGAGCACACCCACATCCCGGTGAGCAGGGACACCCCCAACCCCTCCGGCGGCGAACTCCCGCCCGAGTACGGCCGCACCCTCGACCCCTTCATCGCCCTCGCCCAGGCCGCCGCCGTCACCGAACGCCTCGCCCTCGGCACGGGCATCACGCTCGTTGCCCAGCACGACCCGATCGACCTGGCCAAGCAGATCGCCACCCTCGACCACCTCTCCGGCGGCCGGTTCACCCTGGGCCTCGGCTACGGCTGGAACGTCGAGGAAGCCGCGGACCACGGGGTCCACTGGCCGACGCGCCGGGATCTCGTCCGCGACCGGATGTCCCTGATGCGCGCCCTGTGGTCGCCCGAACCAATCGCGTACGAGGGCGAGTTCGGCTCCGTCCGGGCCAGCTACGCCTACCCCAAACCGGTCCAGGCGCCCCGCGGCCCGGTGAACGGCCCGCGCACCCTGATCGGCGGCGCGGCCGGCCCCAAGCTCTTCGCGCACATCGCCGAGTACGCCGACGGCTGGCTCCCGATCGGCGGACGCGGCCTGACGGAGTCCCTGCCCACCCTGCGCGCCGCGTGGGAGTCGGCCGGCCGCGACCCGAAGCAGCTCCAGGTGATTCCCTACGCGGCGCTGCCGAGCCCCGGAAAGCTCGCGCACTACGCGGACCTGGGCATCGAGGAGGTAGTCCTGCAACTGCCCCCGGCGGGGGAGGCGGAGGTGCTGCGGACGCTGGACGCGTACGCGGCGTATCTGTAGCGGTGGAGCGCGCCCCGGCGAACTCCCCTTTGCCGTGCGCGCCTCTTGGCCCTACTGCGAGACGGTCAGGGACCAGCGAACAGTTGAGGGAGCCGTAACCCGCACACTTCCCTTGCCGCGCGCGCTCTTTCGCTTGATCTCGTTGGAGATGCTGCTGACTTCCGTGTCGACGCACTCCATCGGGAAGGAGAGTCCAACCGCTTCGACGGTTACGCGGAGTGTGCCCGTGCCCTGGCAGTTGACCTGGATGTCCAGACCCCCGACGCCGACCTCCTTGTCCAGAGGTAGCTCGGCACTGCCTTTCCTGGACGCGACGGACAGCAGAACCTGTTGGTCATCCACCGGCTTGGGGGCCTGGGACGTTGTCTCGCCCTTGAGGTACTGAACCCGGTCGGCGGTGTGCGCCGGACTGGCATCCACGGATCGAGAGGGAGAGGGAGAGGCGGACGGTCCGGCCGATGCGGGCTCCGCCTCCCCGCTGCATCCGGTCAGCACCGAGGCGGTGCCGACAAGCACGGCAAACGCGATGACGGAACCCACGGGTCCCCGACCGATGATGCCCATGAGGCACCTTTCCCCCGGCCGCCCTTTTGCTGGAGCGGCGATGGCATCAGTAAGCCACACACGCAGCCGAGAACACCCAGGTGTGCATACAAGCTTGAGCACAACGTGAGGTTGGGGGCGGGCGTTCCGTTCGCAGGGTGGTGCTGAGTCCTTTGTCCGGCTAGAGCCTGTCTCCTTGGTGGTGTTACTGAGGTTGAACTCGTGCTGTCGTAGGGGCTGACCGGCCCCGCCGCCAGCTCCACGATGCCCTTCCTCCCCCTATGAAGGCGTTCGAGGTTCGATGCGGCGAGGTGAGCGTGGTGCCGTCTACCAGCGTTGCCAGACCACTTTGGGTGCTTCGTCGCGTGTGATGGAGTGGTCATCTCCCGCGACGAAGAACAGAGCCCAGGACACGACGTGGTCGCCGACGCGCTGTGCGCCGAGTTCGAGTTGGAAGCCGTCGCAGAAGAAGTCTCCTGTGGGGCTGAACCGCAGGTCGGTGTCGTGCTTGGTCGCGTGGGCTTCCATCTCCTGCGCGAGCTGCGACGGGACACGGCCGATGAGCGGGATTCCCTCGCAGGTCACCTGGGGGCCGAGGCGTCCATCGACCTGCACGTAGGCCAGCTCTCCGTCCGCATGGAAGTAGCATTCCACCGCCGCCTGGCTCATGGGGGCGCCTTCCTTGGCGAAGCGCAGGCAGTCCCACCCTGGGCTGTATCCGTCGGGCTGGGCGGTGAAGCCGTGCGCGGCCATGGCCGCGATGACCTCTTCCTGCTGCATGTTCATGCGCAGCGGTCCCAGGGTCCGCCCGGGGAGGTAGTTCCACTGATCCCGTTCCGTGTCCGGGAGCACCGGCCACATACCCGTATCCATCGCACGGTGATCGCGCACCCGCTCACGACCCGCGCATCAGGGGCCGGTGAGATGACCGGCCGGGACAGTGGCAGTCGGTCGTCACACAGCACGACCTTCCAGGGTTGCTGGGGGGGGGGCTGAATTCGTGGCGTTGTGTCGTTGCTCAGCCGGGTCCGATGGTCAGCCCCGTCTCGGCGAGGCAGCCGTCTATGAGGTGGCTGCGGTACTGGATGTGCCGTAGGCCGCGTCGGATGCGTTGGACGAGGTGTTCGGGGGTGACAAGGCGACGTTGGAGAGCCATCCGCGTCGCATGAGGGACCAGATCCCTTCGACGGGGTTGAGGTCAGGTGCGTAGGGCGGCAGGTAGTAGATGGCCAGCCAGTCCCAAGCCGTGGCCCACTCCCGCAGTCCGGCAGCTTTGTGGACGTTGAGGTTGTCCCAGATGAGCACGATCGGGCCGCCGAGCTGCTGGTGGGCGGCGGTCAGCAGGTCGCGGTAGTCGCGCCAGGAGAAGCTCTTGCGTCCGTGGCAGGACCAGCCGTTACGTACCAGCAGGTTGCGCACGCCCTGAACGGTGTAGGTCAGCTGGAAACGCCGCCCGATCACGGTCTTGATGCGCGCCAGCGTCCACCGCTGGTCCTCCCAGCCATGCGCGGCCGGCCTCTTGGCCAGCTCCGCCTCCAGCTACGCGAACTGCTGCTCGCTCAGCCTCGGTAGCGACGCCGGCCCCTGCGACCGCAGGGACCGCGGACCGTCCTCGTCCCACGTCCGCCGCCACCGCTGCACCGACCGGACGCTGACCCGCAGGTCCTTGGCGATCGCCGCGCTCACCTTACCCAGGGCAAACAGTTTTGCAGCCTGGAGCCGTAACCGCTCGCGGAACTGCTGCCGTTCGGCGGTCAGCCCGCCCCCTTGTGGATACCGCATGCCCCGGTGATACCGCAGCGAGAGATGAGACGTCAGCCCCTACGACACCACGAGTTCAACCTCAGTAGTCGGCTGCAGTGGGGTCGTCCTGCCGTGCGAAGGTGTGCGCCATGGCGCCTTCGATAGTCCGTGGACTTGCTCTGCCCGCCCAACTGACGTCCCTCATCGATCGCGACCTCTGGCGGCACCCGGGCGATGCCGTGCTGACGGAGGTAATCCCGTGGTTCGAGGATTCGCTTGCCTTTGTGAAGAAATCGGAGCAGATGACGTTCGCGTCCCAATCGCTGGACATGTTCGCCGACGATCCGCACTCCGCCTTCTTCAGTGTGGGACGCGGAAGCCGGGCAGCCGCCCCACTCGAACTCCCCTGGCTCGACGCTGACCAGGCTGTGCTGATCGCTATCGCCCGCAATCCCGGTGACGATGGTGCCCTGGCGCTTGACTACCGTACCGATCCCTCTAACCCACGCATTGTCGGTAGTGACTTCTGGACGAACCCCCGTCTGTGCCAATGGCGGGTCGTAGCACCTACCATTTCGTCCTTCGTCACGAGCCTGGGCTTGTGGATTCGGCCGTCATTTAACCTCCGTGCCCAGATGAATGGCGTCGTCCACGGACCGGATCGGCCGGCATTAGCGGCCCGATTCGGTCCCGCATCGCATCATTGATCACTAATCGGGCCGGCACATCCGATCAACTGCCCACCCCATCAAAGAGACCCGCTCTAGTTGGCGACGCCTTTGCGTGTAACCGCCCGCCGCACCGGCCATGCGAACGGTTACGCCACCAGCAAGGCGACGAAGGCGGTCGTCCGCTGACATCGCCGAGGTGAGCAGAAGGGCCGGGCCCCTCACGGGAAGTGGGGTGCCCGGCCCTTCTGCGTACCGCGGCCGGTCGGATGAGGTTTTGAGTGCGAGTGTTCGGGTGCGGAGTTCAGAGCGCGGACAGCAGCACCGGCAGCTTGCGCATGTCGTCGAAGACCACCGTGTCCGGGCCCCCCAGCCAGTGCGCCGGGGTCAGCCCGCCCGCGTAGCCCAGGGATCGCATGCCGGCCGAACGGGCGGCCTGCACGCCGTATTTGCTGTCCTCGACGACGACGCAGGCCGCGGGGTCGACGCCCATCCGCCGGGCCGCGTGGAGGAAGAGGTCCGGGGCGGGCTTGCCGTGCGCGACCTCGCTGGCGCTGAAGATGCGGCCCTCGAAGCGGGAGTGGAGTCCGGTGTGACCGAGGGTGTGGCGCATCTTCTCGTGGCTGCCGCTCGACGCCACACAGGTGGGGAGCGTGAGGGCGTCCAGTGCCTCGTGGATGCCGTCGACCGCGACGAGTTCGGTGTCCACCGCCTCGCGGTGCAGGTGCTCGAAGCGCTCCTGCCAGAGGGCGGACCGGCCCGGCAGGCGCGCCTCGATCAGTTCGCCTACGGACGCGTTCGACCGGCCCACGAACTTCTCCAGGACCTCGTCCGCCGTCAGCGGCCATCCCAGCTCGGCGCCCACCTCGACACTGATGCGCACGGCGATGGGCTCGCTGTCGACGAGTACGCCGTCGCAGTCGAATATGACGAGTTCGGGGGGAGGTGCGGCCCTTGTGATCATCCAGAAAGGATAGGGATGCCCGTCGGCCGGCGAAGGCGCGAGGTCAGCCGGCTGCCCGCCCGGCACCTCAGGGCCAGGGCCCCCACCACGTGTTCAGGCCGGTGAGAGCTGCGTTTCGGCGGCTGCGCAGGGGCCGCAGTGGCCGGGGGTGGGGGAGCGGAAGGCGTGGTCGCAGCGGTCGCAGTTCTGGAGCGGTGCGGCTGCGGGGCGGGGGATACGTGGGGGCGGGATGAGGGCGGTGAGTCGGTGGCGGAGGAGTTTGGCGGGATGTTTGAGGGGGTGGGGAAGGTCGTTGGTGAGGGCGTGGCGGATGGCGCTCGGGGTGACCTCGCGTTCGAGCCAGGCGGTGACGGCGGGCGCGAGGTGGTGGATGTCGCCTTCGGAGAGGGTGAGTTGGGGTGCGTGGCGGTGGAGATCGGTGAGGAGCGCGGCGGCGACGTGGAGGAGCTGGGGGAGGGGCTCGCGGGGGTGGGGGAGCGGCGAGGGCGGGGGCTTCGGTGCGGTGCGAGCGGGGACGCAGGGGGGTGTGGGGTGCGGCGGGGATGCGGGGGCTGCGAGCGGGTGGGCTGGTGGTGCGGTGGCTACGGCCGTGAAGGCGGGTGCCTCGGGTGCCGGGGGCGCCTCAAGTACCTCGGGTACCTCGGGTGCTTGTGGTGCGGGAGCGGCGACCGGGGTCGGTGCCGGAGCCGGAGCCACGAATCGGGCCGGGGCGGGGCGGCTGGGCTTGGAGCGTCGTCCGGATGCCGGGGCTGGGTGGCGGGCGTCGGTGGAGCCCGGTTGGTTGTAGGAGCAGGTACGGGTGACGATCCGGCCGTCGGGGAGGCGTTCGCGGGTGCGGCGGAGGTAGCCGTGGGCTTCCAGTTCGTGCAGGGCGGCGGCGATACGGGCCTCGCTCTCCGGGAAGCGTTCGGTGAGGTGTTTGATCCCGATGTTCGCCCCGGTGGGCAGCGACTGGATGTGGGTGGCGAGGCCGATCGCGAGGAGGGAGAGCTCGCGGTGCTGGGCGAGGTGGTTGCCGACGACCGTGAAGCGGCTGGTGTGGCGGGAGTGGATGTGCATGACGCCGGACGAGGGCGTGGCGTCCCCGCGACGGGGAGACGTGGCGCGCGGGCGCGCGCTAACCTGCTGGGTATCCATCGGGAAGGGCTTTCTTCCTCGGTGGTCAGGCCCTCGATCGGGATTCCGAGTCCCGGCCGGGGGCCGACGCATGTCTGGGGTTGTCGCGGTGAGCATATGTCTGCCAACCACCTGGAAATCCAGCTAAGTTCGCAAACCTCACCCATGCGAGTGACGGGTCCCTGGTGGGGTCGGGGGAGGGGTTGGTTGGGGAAGTTCCTTCTCCCCAAAGCCTTTAAAGCTTTTACATCGGGGGCCGCCACGTCGCGGTGTGCCACGTCGTGGTGTGCCAGTTGCGGTGTACCCGGATCGCGGCTGTCGCGATCCGGTACACCGCAAGGCGTGTCAGGCGGCGCGGGCCGTGCCCGGCCCTGGCGCGCACGTACGCGACGACAGCGGACCCGAAACCGACCAGGCGGTGATCACTGGCTGCAAGGCCACCCGCAACCGGCCCCTGACTGACGGGACGTCACGCCGACAGGCCCGACAGGGCCGCGCGCAGCGCCTGGCGGATCGTCTCCACAAGGGCCGGCGACATCGGCTCGTCGATATCTCCGGACCAGGCCCATTCCTCAGCGGCGACCCGAAGCGCACCGTTGATCATGGCTGCCTGCACCCGAGGAGTGAGTGCATCCTCGGCAAGCCCGGCCCGCTCAGCCAACGCTTTGGCGAACGCTGATTCCGCCTCGTTGTGCACGGCCAGCCACACCGCGCGGAGCCCTGGCTCGGTGCGTGTCAGCCGGATCATCTGCCTCAGCTGCTCGCGGATCTGGCGGTCTGGCTCACCGCCGAACATGGCGATTGAGGGTGAGTCGGAATGCCAAGCACGCAACCGGGCAGCGGTCTCCTCGGCGCCGATCGCCAGCAGTGGGCGCACGCACTCCTCCTTCGAGGAGAAGTAACGCCACAGCGTGCGGGTGGACATGCCGACAGCGTCTGCGATGTCGTTGGCCGAGGTTTCGGCGACGCCACGGGACGCGAAGAGCCGCACTGCTGCCCGGGAGATCTCAAGCCGCACTGCCTGGCGGCGACGCTCGGACATCGGCGGGCGGCCCGTCCGCGACGCCGCCTGTTTACCGGCAGCGCCGGACTGATGCAGGACTGGTGGTCCATCCGTTCGCGTCATGAGTTCCCTTTGTCCGCACCCAGGGCGAGGTGCTTCCGCCACGGGCCCGGCGTCCGCGGCCTCCCCGCTCTCAGATTCTAACAATCTGGCGCGCCGCGACATATTGTCGTGCTGCGCCATAAAGGCTGTACGCTCAGCTGTGTGGACGGATGGCCAACACCGGCCCCGCCCACGGGCGGCCTGATCGCGGCCGCCCGGATCCAGCAAGGAGCAGAAGCACATGAGCACCGTCGACGGTCTGGACAGCAAGAGCGTCATCGTCACCGGCGCCGGTTCGGGCATCGGCCGCGCCTCCGCTCTGGCGTTCGCGAACGCCGGCGCGCAGGTCGTCGTCGCCGATCTGAACGACGCGAGCGCCAAGGAGACGGTCGCCGCCATCGAGGACCAGGGCGGCCGGGCCGTCACCGTCGTCGGCGACCTCAGCGATCCCGCGGTGGTCGACCGCGTCGTCACCACAGCACTGGACGCTTTCGGCGCGATCGACGTCCTGGTCAACAACGCCGGGATCATGGACCGGATGTCCGCAGCCCACGAGACGGAGGATGCGGAGTGGGAGCGGGTCATCCGCATCAATCTGACGGCGCCGTTCCTGCTCACCCGGGCCGTTCTGCCGCACATGCTCGAGGCCGGCCGGGGCGTGATCGTCAACACGGCCTCCGAGGCGTCACTGCGCGGAAGCGCTGCCGGCGCCGCCTACACCGCGTCCAAGCACGGCATCGCAGGGCTGACCAAGTCTCTTGCGGTGATGTACCGCGACAAGGGAATTCGAGCGAACGCGATCGCCCCCGGCGGTACGGCAACCAACATTCAGGTGAACGTGGCCGAGAACGCTCTGGGCCCGGCGACCCTGGGCGCCTACATGGGCAACGTCGGCAGGCCGGCCGCGGCAGAGACTCAGGCCGCCGCGATACTCTTCCTCGCCTCGGACGCCGCGAGCAACATCAACGGCACCATCCTTCCGGTCGACGGCGGTTGGTCCGCGGTCTGACCCCGCACGGGCCGCCGGCGAAGGGCTTCAGCGCGGGCCGGGCCGGCCGCGAAGGCGAAGCGCATGCGCGCCGGCGGCCGGCGCACCGGTCAGCGGCACCACTGCGGCGATGCCCAGGACGGGAAGCAGGTGGCCCAGGCTCCTGTGCAGGCGTAGGCAAGGAACGGCGGGCAGGGTGCGGCCATCACGGCCATCACGGCCGTCTCGGTCGGCCCGGGTGACCTTGACCGCCAAGCCAGTGCGAGGCCGGTGGCCCCGAGGACCAGAAGGGGCCAGACGCCGTAGTCGGTGCTGACCGGGAGTACGCCCGCGTAGAGAGCCGTCACCGGGCGCGGCTCAGATGCACACCGCCACCCGCCGCCGCGCCCACCACGAATGGTGCCGCGCTCGCCAGCAGCCGTCCGGCAATGCCCTGGTGCCCTGGCGTCCGGTGCGGGCTCCTGTCCCGGTGCGTCCGACGTGCGCCGCGTGGACCGGACACCGCCGCTGTGACGGTCGGGTTGAATCGGTGGCTCAGGGGGCGCGTGACCGGCGAACTTCCCCTGTGCCGTCAGTGCAGGCTGTAGGTGACCACGGTGCGGGCTGGGACGCGGAAGTAGTCGTTGAGGGTGGGAGAGCGCTCGACCATGACCTCGACTCTGGACCCGGTGGCGCTTGTGGAGTGGTAGATCCAGACGGGGCCCCGCAGGGGAGAGCCGCACAGACCGTCCGGGAGTGCGAACTCATCTTCGGCATCCCCTTTTACACCGTACTTCGTGTCGAACAGGGGCTCGCCCTCCGGGAGGATGCCCGCCCGGTCAAGGTAGTCGGGAATCTGGCTGCTCAGGAAGGTGACCTCGGCGCGACCGTTCTGGGTGAAATAGTGGATGTCGGAGGCGCCGGAGGGTATCGACGCACCCCCGGCGTGGATCACGTCCGGCAACTGCACGTCGCTTCCCTCGCACGCCCGGGCGTCGCCGAACGGGTGGAACAGGTCAGCCTGGAAGAGCCAGACGCCCCCTCCGGCCAGCACGGCCAGGACGATGACAGCACCCCCCAGGCACGACAGCCTGCGCCATGGCCCGGTCCTTCTCTCGGACGCACCGCTCATGTCCTCCGGAAACGGCGCCCCCCTCGACTCCTCGCCCACCCAGGTCCCGTCCCTGGTCTCCGAACCGGCGTTCCAGGAATCACTCATGAAGGTCCCCCTCGGTCTGCCTTGCACGCGGGCACGCGGAGCATATGCCAGGGATCGACGGGGCCGGCACCGGAATGTGCGCAGCCGGCCCGGCGCCCCCGCACCGTTGCCCGGCGTCCGGGGAGGCGGCGTCGCCGTCCCGCGGTGGCCGGTCCCGGACCCTGGCCCTCCCCTCCACAAGGACTCCCTGGTCCGGGGCGCGTGCACCGCTCGTATGCTCGCTCCATGACCGATCCTCAGCACGGACGTCCGACCACCAATTCCATGCGGCGCGCCCTCAAGCGGGCCCGCGACGGTGTCGCACTCGATGTGACCGAGGCTGCCGTCCTGCTCCAGGCGCGAGGCGACGACCTGACGGATCTGGCCGCCTCGGCGGCCCGGGTGCGTGACGCCGGCCTCGAAGCCGCCGGCCGGCCGGGTGTCATCACGTACTCCCGCAAGGTCTTCATCCCGCTGACCCGGCTCTGCCGCGACCGCTGCCACTACTGCACCTTCGTCACCGTCCCCGGCAAGCTGCGGCGGGCGGGCCACGGCATGTTCCTCTCGCCCGACGAGGTGCTGAAGATCGCCCGCGAGGGCGCGGCCATGGGCTGCAAGGAAGCGCTGTTCACCCTCGGCGACCGCCCCGAGGACCGCTGGCCCGAGGCCCGGGAGTGGCTGGAGGCCGAGGGCTACGACGACACTCTGGCGTATGTGCGCGCCATGGCGATCCGGGTCCTGGAGGAGACCGGCCTCCTCCCGCACCTCAACCCCGGGGTGCTGACCTGGACCGACCTCCAGCGCCTCAAGCCCGTCGCCCCGTCCATGGGCATGATGCTGGAGACCACCGCCACCCGCCTGTGGTCCGAGCCGGACGGCCCGCACCACGGCTCCCCGGACAAGGAACCGGCCGTACGCCTGCGCGTCCTGGAGGACGCGGGGCGCTCCAACGTCCCGTTCACGACCGGCATCCTGATCGGGATCGGTGAGTCCTACGAGGAGCGCGCCGACTCCCTCTTCGCGCTCCGCAGGACCGCCCGCGCCTACCACGGCATCCAGGAAGTCATCGTGCAGAACTTCCGCGCCAAGCCGGACACGGCGATGCGCGGCATGCCGGACGCCGAGCTGGAGGAGCTGGCCGCGGCCGTCGCCGTCGCCCGGCACGTCCTCGGCCCGTCCGCCCGCATCCAGGCCCCGCCGAACCTCGTCGACGCCGAGTACGCCCTGCTGATCGGCGCGGGCATCGACGACTGGGGCGGCGTCTCCCCGCTCACCCCGGACCACGTCAACCCCGAACGCCCCTGGCCGCACATCGACGAACTCGCCGCCCGTACGGCCGAGTCGGGCTTCACGCTTCGCGAACGCCTCACCATCTACCCCGAGTTCATCCAGCGCGGCGAGCCCTGGCTCGACCCCCGCATCGTCCCGCACGTGCGCGCCCTCGCCGATCCGGAGACGGGCCTGGCGAAGGAGGGGACGATCCCGGTCGGCCTGCCCTGGCAGGAGCCCGACGAGGAGTTCGGCGCCACCGGCCGCACCGACCTGCACCGCACCATCGACACCGAGGGCCGCACCGGCGACCGCCGCGAGGACTTCGACGAGGTGTACGGGGACTGGGAGGCGCTGCGCGAGGCGGCCGCCCCCGGCATGGTTCCGTCCCGCATCGACGCCGATGTGCGCGAGGCGCTGAGCCAGGCAGCCGACGACCCGACGAAGCTCACCGACGACCAGGCGCTCGCCCTGCTCCACGCGGACGGCCCGGCGCTCGACGAACTCTGCCGGATCGCGGACACCCTGCGCCGTGACGTGGTCGGTGACGACGTCACCTACATCGTCACCAGGAACATCAACTTCACCAACGTCTGCTACACCGGCTGCCGTTTCTGCGCCTTCGCCCAGCGGCGCACCGACGCCGACGCGTACACCCTCTCGCTGGACCAGGTCGCCGACCGGGCCGCGCAGGCCTGGGACGTCGGCGCGGTCGAGGTATGCATGCAGGGCGGCATCCATCCGGACCTGCCCGGCACCGCGTACTTCGACATCGCGCGGGCGGTGAAGGAACGGGTCCCCGGCATGCATGTGCACGCCTTCTCGCCGATGGAGGTCGTCAACGGTGCGACCCGCACCGGCCTGTCCATCCGTGACTGGCTGACCGCCGCGAAGGAGGCCGGCCTCGACTCGATCCCCGGCACCGCGGCCGAGATCCTGGACGACGAGGTCCGCTGGGTCCTCACCAAGGGCAAGCTGCCCACCTCGACCTGGCTGGAGGTCATCAGGACCGCGCACGAGGTGGGCCTGCGCTCCTCGTCCACGATGATGTACGGCCATGTCGACCAGCCCCGCCACTGGCTCGGCCACCTGCGGACCCTGGCCCGGCTCCAGCAGGAGACCGGGGGCTTCACGGAGTTCGTCACCCTCCCCTTCATCCACACCAACGCCCCCGTCTACCTGGCGGGCATCGCCCGCCCCGGCCCGACCGACCGCGACAACCGGGCCGTCACCGCCATGGCCCGGCTGCTGCTCCACCCGCACATCACCAACATCCAGACCAGCTGGGTGAAGCTCGGCACGGAGGGGGCCGCCGAGATGCTGCGCTCGGGTGCGAACGACCTGGGCGGCACGCTGATGGAGGAGACCATCTCCCGTATGGCGGGGTCGAGTTACGGCTCGTACCGGTCCATCCAGGACCTGGTCGCGATCGCCGAACGGGCCGGACGCCCGGCCAGGCCGCGCACGACCCTGTACGGCGAGGTCCCGCAGGAGCGGGTGGCGGCGGCCACCGCATCCGACGGGCACCTTCCCGAGCTGTTGCCCCTGCTGCCGGACTGAGCCGGGCGGGGCCCTGCGGGCTTTCCGGTCCGCCGGTCCGCCGGTCCGCCGGTCCGTCGCGGCCGCGAGCGATGCGGGCGGGCGCGAGGGCGTGTCATGACGGTGGCCCGCCGGACGATTGCGGCGTCCGGCGGGCCACCTGCGTGGGGGAGAGGGTCAGGCGTCGACGCCCAGGGTGAGGGTGCCGCTGTAGCCGGAGGCGGCGGTGGAGCCCAGCGCGGTCAGAGTGAGGAGGCCGGAACTGGCGCCCCCGCCGTCGTAGATCGAGTCCTGGGTGAGGGTGGTGCGGGTGACGGTGTTGGTGGAGTACGGAGAGACCTTGCCGACCGCCGTCGTGATCGTCTCGTTGAAGAAGAGCTGGCCGGTGTGGATCTCGTTGCCTCCCGTGAAGGAGCCGTCCGAGGTGAGGGTGACGCCGGTGTGGACCTTGACGTGGATGTGCACGCAGCGGCCCCGGTACCAGCCCGGGTAGATCGTGGTGATGCTCGCCAGGCCGCTGGCGTTGGTGAGCACGCCGCCGCGCAGGAAGGTGCCGTCGTCGGGCTCGTTGTGTCCGTTGCCGCCGACGAAGCCGGAGTACTCGCCGAGCGCGTCGCAGTGCCAGATCTCCACCAGTGCGCCGGACAGCGGCGCGCAGGTGGAGCTGTCGACGACGGTGAGGGCCAGCTGGAGCGGGGCGCCGGCCTTGCCCTCCGTGATGTCGGAACGGACCAGCTGGCCGTCCAGGTAGTAGGGGCCCTCGGTCATCTCCTTGGTGAGGGTGCAGACCGCCGCAGCGGCGGCGGGCTCCGCACGGACGGCTTCGGCGGCAGCCGGTTCCTGCGACGCGGCGGCCGCGCCGACCGCCAGGGAGGCCACCGTGGCGCCGGCGGCGAACAGTACGGTGCGGCGCCCTAAGGGAGTCTCGGCCTTGGTGGCTTCGGCGGCTTCGGCGGCTTCGGAGGGGACGGGGTGTTCCCGTGAGGTGTCTGTCATGAACACGGCACCGTAGGGATCATTCCTGTCAGGAACCTGTCAGAACGGCAAAAAGGCATTTCGTCAAGCAAAGTGCAGGACAAGGAGGAGTGCGGGGTTCCGGAATTTCTCGGAACTGCGGTCGGTGGGAACGCCATTGGTCGCGTCGTCCCACGGCGGAGCCGGCCGGAGAAGTCCGTACCGGGAGGGTGCGGATCCGGGTAACCTTGCCCGGCGTCATACGGCGAGAGCTGAACACGGGGGTGTCGGTGCGCGAACACCGGGGGCACGGTATGTGTGGGTGCTGTCCTGTCGGGGCGGGGCGCGAATGACCACCCCCATCGGTTCCGCAGTGGGCGTTCGCCAGTCGGTCAGCCTGATCATCCCGGTGCGCCTCCCGGCCGACCCGGGCTCGTGGCCCGAAGGCCCCCTTCCCTTCGACGTCGGTGGGCACCGTACGGACGTGGCCGCACGGCAGACGTACTTCGCGCACGCTGCGGGACGTGCGCTGTACGGAACACCCGAACGGCCGCGCCGCTGGCACCGGTTGGCCGATATCACTCACGGCGCCCTGCATCTGAACGGCATGGAGATCCTGCGTACCCCGACCGCCCTGAACCCCCAGCACGCCCTGGCCGTCCTGCACTTCACCGTGCACACAGCCGTGCTGCTGGATGTACTGAGGGCGATCGGGCTCCGGACCGGGGCCGGGCCTGATCCGCTCACCGGGCCCCTTGCCCCCGACACCCTGCTCTCCGGTATCGCCACACCCGCCACGACAGGGTCGCCCTTCGCGGCAGCGCACCCCTACACCGTCGCGTTCCTGACACCCGGAACCACCGAGACACCGGCACTGCGCTCTGCCGGAGTGCTGCCGCCCACGGCGGACCGATGGCTCTGGGCCCTGGCGTCCCGATCCAACGAGGCGGACTTTCCCACGGCCCCGGAGCAGCTGCCGGCCCAGACCCAGGACGTTGTCCGGATCTCGGCGGACTGGAGCGCTCTCGTCCTGCGGCACGGGACCGCCTTCCTCGGCCATCGCCCGGATCAAGGCAGCGGCGATTTCTATGACTTCGCAGCCCTGCATGTGCGCTCCGTCTATCTGGACGCCCTGCTCCTCGGCATCGTCCAGCGGGACCACATCGACGAACTGACCGACGAACTCTCCGGGGTCTTCGACGGCCCCGGGCTCGCCCGCCGGGTCGCCGTCCTGGAGCGGAACATCGCGGGCTTCCGCAGCACCTACTGGCGTCAGCACCTCACCGCGCACGGCCCGGCCAATGAGCTGCTCCTCGCCTACCACGCGCAGTACCGACTGCCCACCAGGTTCGAGGAGATCCTCGCGGAAGCCGCCGACTACTCCCGGCTCGTGCAGACCCAGGACGGACAGCAGATCGCCGGGGCCCTCGGAGTCCTCGCCATTCTCGGACTGCCGGTCGGCACCGCCCTGAGTGTTCTCCAGGTGCTCGGCGACGCCGATCCCGGCGACCTCCTGCTCGCCCTGGGGGCCGCGCTCGTCGCAACGGCGGCGGCCCTGACCACTCGGTACGGGCGGCTGGTTCTCGCCTCACTGCGTGGCGGTCCGAATCCTGGAGAATGACGGACAACTGAACTGCCCAGACACTGCATTGTTAGCATCAGGTACGAGCTGTCGAACAGGACACGGTCGACGTGACGGTCAACGAGGGCGAGTCGCTCCGGCTCTACAAAAAGGCTCTGAGGTACGCCGAATCAGATCCAGAAGTGTTTCTCAGTACGGCACGACGAGCGGCGGAGTCGATTCTTTTGGACATTGCCCTGCAGGAAGCAGTCGGCTCGAAACCGACGCTGGAATCCCTGCTCACCGTGCTCACCAGCAAGGGCGTTCTGCCACAGAAGATGGTTCTGGCCGTCCGCACCATCCAGAACTACGGCAACTACGGCAGCCACGCCCACGACACGTCGGGGGAGGAGATCTCCGCGGAGGACGTGCAGCCCTGCCTCAACGCCCTGACACAACTGGCCGTTTGGTACGGGCGCACCGTGTCGTCCTTCGCGGAGAACGAGGGGCGCGAGGCACTGGCCGCCGTGCACCGCTCCGCGGGAACGACGCGTCTGGCCGACTCGACCCTGATCGTGGTGAAGGCCGTGCTGCTGGGCTGCGGCATCGACGAGGTCCTGGCGAGGCACCACCACCGGGTCGTGCCCATACAGCTGCCCTGGTCGGATCAACTGATCCGCGATGTCGCGCAGGGACGGCTGGACCTCGCCATCTACAACGAACAGCGGCTGCACAGGATGATCGAGGACGAGGAGGACCTGAAGGACCACGTGGTTCCCCTCGGTCGAGTCGGTCACTCGATGGGTGGGCGGAACTTCTATCTTCTCGCGGCGCGCGGTGGCCGCTGGGGCCGGGCGACAGCCGAGGAGTTCCTGACGAATCCGGCCGGTGCGGAGATCGCCGTACCGAAGCACAGCGACATGTTCACCAATGTCCTCACGGCCTTCTCCACCGATGAGGAGGGCCTCCACGACCTGGGCATCCGGATTCTCGACGTCCCCCACCATCTGGGGCTCGAACTGTTCCATCTGAACCGGGACGTGCTGGCGGTCGGCGGACAGAACCTGCGGATGCACGCCCGTGACGAGGACGACTACTTCGAACTGCTCAACTCCGACGTGCTGCCGCCCGTGACGCAGGCACGCTTACGTTCCGCCGCGGCCAATGTGCTCATCGCGAGCCGGTCCTGGCTCTCCGCGATCGGCACCCGCCCGAACGACCTGTACCGGGAGCTGATGCGCCGGTTCCACGACCTGGGCGCCGACCAGAGCCGCTTCGAGACCATCGTGGACGACCTGGTCGCCCACGCGTCGTTCCCCCTGCAGAGCAGCCCGGCCAGCCGTGAACGACTGGTACGTCATGTCCTGTTCGAGAGCTATCGCCTGGGGGACCCGTGACCGACCCGAAGCGCGTTCTCGTCCTGGGCGGAACCAACTTCGACTTCATCGTCCAGGCGGAGAAGTTCCCGGAGGAGCACGAGAAGGTCCGCGGCAACGAGTGCGCGGCGCTTCCCGGAGGGTCCGCAGCCAATACCGCACTGGGGCTCGCCCGGCAGGGCTGTGCGGTCCGGCTCGTCTCGGCAGTGGGGGACGACGCGCTCGGCAGGCTGTGTCTGGACGATCTCCGTGCCGGTGGTGTGGACACCGGGTTGATACGTGTGGACACCGCCATGAGGACCGGTCTGGCGATAGTGATCTCGTCCGGTACGGGTAAACGGATGATGACCTTTGCTGGGGCGGACCGTGACCTGGCGTTCCGCACGGTCACGGAGGCCGACGTGAGCGCGGTGGACCATGTGCACGTCGTCGGGGAACCCACGCCGGCTCTGAGCCGCGTGGTGGGTCTGGCGCGCCGACTCGGCCGTTCCGTGTCGGTCGAATGGAACGGCCGGGACATGAGCCCGCTCGCGCAGGGCCCCGGGCTGAATCTGATGAATGCCGACGAGGCGGGTCATCTGCCCGGTGCGCGCACCGGCGACGCCGCCGCCACCGCGCGGTGGTACGCGCAGCAGCTGGCCGGAGATGTGATCCTGACACTCGGGGCCGAAGGTGCGCTGTGGGCCACCGCTTCCGGCACGGTCGTCCATGAACCGACCACGGCCGTGGAACCGGTGGACCGGACCGGAGGCGGTGATGCCTTCAATGCGGGCGTCATCGCAGGCCGGCTGTTCGGTGAGCCGCCGGAGGCATGCCTGCGCAGAGGCCTCGATGCGGCGTTGCACGTGATCACGAAGATAGGAGCACATCCATGACCCGGTGGCTTGGCGTCGCACTGCTTCCGTGCGCGGACCACACACGCGCGGCGATCCAGCTGCAGAAGAACCTGGGCGTCGACAGCCCTCTGCGGCCTCCGCTGAGCGAGGAGGGCAATCTGCCCCATCTGACGGTATTCCAGGGGCCTTTCGTCGACACCCTCGAACCGGAGCAGGAACTGGCGAGGATCAGCGCCGCGGTGAGCCTGCCCGACGAACTGACCCTTGCGTCCGTCGGCATCGTCTACCAGCCGACCGGTTGGCTGTTCATGTCCGTCGAAAGGCCGCCGCTTCTGCAGAAGCTGCAGGAGGTGGTGGTGGACCGGCTGGCGCCGCATCTCGACCGTGCGGCATTCGACACCTCGAAGGACACATCGAGGTTCACGGAAACCGAACGTGCGAGTTTCGCGGAGTACGGGTACCGCTACACCGGCGATGCCTACGCACCCCACATCACACTGGGCCGGACGGAGGAGACCACGGCTCTGGAACTGGTGCGGACCGCACCCCAGCGCATCCACGTCCCCGAGGCGTGGACCTTCGACCGGCTCAGCTTCTACGTGATGGGCGAACACGGCGCCCATGCGGAGAAGGTCGCCGAGTTGCCGCTGGCTTCCGCGTGAACGAGTTGCCCGACCTGCACCGCGTTGCTCAGGAGGCCGTGGATGCGGGGGTGGAGTGGCTGACCGGGGAAGGAACGACAACCCCGTGGACCCGCGTGCGCTTCAAATCGTCCGGTGAGGAGGTCACGCCCGCCGACGTCGAGGTGGAACGCCGGGTCACGGAGGTTCTGGCGGACCGTACGCCCGACATCCCGGTCATCGCGGAGGAGTCGTACACCGAGGGGGTGTTGCCGGCCCGATGCTGGCTGCTGGACCCCATCGACGGCACCATGAACTTCACCCGCGGAGCACCGGGGTACGCCGTTTCGCTCGCGTACATGGAGGAGGGCTCGCCCCTGCTGGCCTTGGTCCACGCACCGGCCCTCCGGCGTCGGTGGAGCACCGGGGCGACACCCGGACCGGCCGTGCAGCGGCCGACCGGTGCGGAGACCCTCTCCCGGGCGGTCGTCGGGCTGACGGGGACGGGGCGCGGAAACCCGCGGGTCGCCCGGCTCGTCGGCCACCTCTACAACGAGGCGTACCGCATCAGGGTGCAGGGTGCGATGAGCCTCGACCTGGTCGGAGTGTCCGAGGGCTGGCTGGATGCCTGCGTCTGCCTCCGCCCCAAGCCATGGGACGTGGCGGCCGGTGCCGCCCTGGTCCGCGAGCGCGGCGGGGTGGTGCTGGGGGCCGGCGGGCGAGACTTCACGCCGGACTCTCCGGTGCTGGTCGCGGGTGCGTCGTCGCTCGCCCGCGAGCTGGTTGCTGTGTGGGAGTCCTTCTCTTGAGGGTTGTAGAGCCTCTCAGTTGACGGGGCAGCCGACGCTTGTACGCACCGCCCTGCCCGGCGAGCAGGGAGGCGGGCGCCACGACGTTCGCCTCCGTCCGGTAGTCGTTGGAGGCCGGCGGTGAATCTCACACATCGTCAGCTCGTCTCCGTCCGCAGTGCGGTAGCCGCCCCTGGCACGGGAGTTGATGACGCTCCGAAGTGAGATCAGTCGGCCGGTGAGGTGCCGGGAGCTGCCGCGTCCAGGAGCCGGGTTGAACTGCCGGCGCTCGACTGCGGGCATTCCCCGCATGGTGACATCGCCTGTTGGCACGCCGACGGCGACGCGGCCGTTTACCCGGATGGCGACGCGGCGCATTCCGGGGCCTTCATTCCACGGCGTACGAACCGTTTCCCCGGAACGGCTTGGGGGAGCAATCGATTCTCGTCAGGAACTCGCCGTTCTGGTGCGGCCATTCCCGTGCGCAGCGTCAGGGCCTCATCGAAAACCCTCCGAGTGTGACACCCGGTCAAGTCGGTCCCTGTTAGGGCATATCGCATCTTTTCTGCGCGCAGAACCAGGTTCTTCGAGGTTCTCCCCGTTCGGATTAAGCGATGACTTAAGAGTTTAGTTACGCCCGCTTAACATATCTCCCGTAGGGCACCAATGTCCATCTTTTGTTGACTTGTCACCATCAACTGCTCACGTAAGTACATGTATCGGGCAGGTTCTTGACGGTTTCGGTGATGCCGTTATTGCATACGCTTTGCCTTGTGTTGTTGGAAATTTGCAAATCAGGGGATAGGTGTGGGGTGGCTCTCAAGGGGTGGGTTGTGAATAGGGAATCCGGTATATCCGGAATCCTTGCTGTGGTGGTGTTGTTGTTCGGGACCCTGGGCGTGACAGTTGCGGGGACCGAGCCCGCCGCCGCGGCCACGTGCGCGGGCGTGACCCCGGACTACAACGGCGACGGCATTGTCGACACCGTTGTCACGGACCCGCAGGCGACGGTGAACGGGGCCTCGCAGGCCGGGCTGGTCCGGGTGCTCTACGGCGGCGACAAGGGCGTCAGTGAGATTTCGCAGGCAACCACCGGGATGAAAGCCGTTCCGGAGCCGGGGGACCAGTTCGGCACGGCGGTGGCCCGGGCAGACTTCAACGGGGACGGCTGTACCGACCTCGTGATCGGAACTCCCTACGAGGACGTCACCGTGAGCGGGGCGGACGTCAAGGACGCCGGGTGCCTGCACGTCATTTACGGCTCGCCCTCCGGGATCGGTGAGGGATCGGTCATCGAGGGGTACACCCAGTCGGCCTTCACCCCAGGGGCCGACAACGAGGCGGGCGACCATTTCGGCTACGCGCTTCAGGCAAGCGCGGCCAACACGGGGAAGCCGTATCTCGTCGTCGGTGTCCCGGGTGAGGACGTGGTGGTGGACGGTGTGGACCTGGCCGATGCCGGTGCCATCATCTACCAGCAGGGCAGCGACCGGATCACTGTGACGCAGAAGAGTCCGGGCGTGCCCGGTGTGGTCGAGGCCGGCGATCAGTTCGGGGCCTCACTCGCCGGCACCAGCCGCTATTTCGCCGTGGGTGTACCGGGCGAGACCATCGGAACCGACGCGGTTGCCGCTGGAGCCGTGACCGTCTTCAACCACACACTCACCGACGGGTATCCCACGGCGATCGCCTCCATGGGTCAGGACAGTGCAGGGATGGCGGGCGTCGCCGAGGCCGGTGACCGGTTCGGTGCCGCACTGTCGATGACCGGCTACCGTCCGTCCACCGAGACGTACAACTCCGACGCACTCCTCGCCATCGGAATCCCGGGTGAGGACATAGGCGACGTGCCCGACGCGGGTGGTGCCACGGTGATGCGGATCGAACCCTCCGGCAGTTTCACCCAGCTGAAGGCCTTCGACGCCGGGACCGCGGACGTCGAAGGCGATCCCGAAGCAGGCGACTTCATGGGGCAGCGCGTGGCGATCACGAACACCGACACCAGTGTCGTCACCAGCACAGCCACTGTTCGGCTGGCCGTGGGGATTCCCGGGCGCGACGTCGGTGGGGTGGAGGACGCCGGGGTGATCCATGTGTTCAATCCGCTGGACAGCCACATAGGCACAGCCGACAAGATCATCGAGCGCGGGTCGAGCATCCTGCCCGGCACTCCGAACGCCCGTGACCTGACCGGCATGTCGCTGCGTTCCGGTGCTACGACGCTCTACATCGGCATCCCTTACAGCAAGGACCCCGGCACGTCCAAGGGTGTTCTGTACACGATGCCCTGGTCCGACATCGACGGCACCACGACATCCGGGACCAAGACCTTCCAGCCCGGCGCCGGTGGGATCTCGGACATCGGCGCTTCCTTCGCGGCCGTGGGGTGACCGGTATGGAGCGCGAGGAGCTGACCGACGGTGAGAGCAAGAGAAGGAAGACAGCGATCGTGAACAGGCGTGCTGGCGGTGGGCGTCGGCGGAGGAGCCGTGGTCCCCTCGTTGTGGTGACGTTGACAACCTTGCTGGCTGCCGGCCTGGGTTTTCCGGCTCTGTCCAGCGATCTTCCCCAGGCGAACGCGGCGTCCTCCGAGGGCAGTACGGTGGTGGGGACGGAGGAGGCCCAGGAAGCCGCGGCGGAGTCGAACGCCCCGGTGGAGGTTCTGGGTCTGCGTGATGAGCGCAGTACTACCGTGGCCAATCCGGACGGCACCTTCACCACCACCACGGCTGTCCAGCCGGTGCGTACCCGTAAGAACGGCAAGTGGACGGACATCGACACCACACTCGTCCGCCGGGCGGACGGGTCGTATGCGCCGAAGGCCGCTGTGTCGGCCATGTCGTTCTCCGGTGGGGGTACCACGACGTTCGCCACGATCCAGAAGGACGGCCATGCGCTGTCTCTGGACTGGCCCGACAAGCTGCCGGCGCCCACGGTCGACGGGGCGACCGCGACGTATGCGGATGTGTTGCCAGGCGTCGACCTCAAGGTGACCGCAAGCGCTGAGGGCTTCTCGCATCTCATTGTCGTCAACGATGCGAAGGCTGCCGACAATCCGGAGCTGGCCGAGCTCGAACTTCCGGTCGATACCGAATCCGTGGAGCTGAAGAAGTCCGAGGACAGCGGATTGACCGCCCTCGATGCGGCAGGTGGCACGGTGTTCGAGGCGCCGGCGCCTTTGATGTGGGACAGCCGGGAGGGGGAAGGCTCCGATGAGGGCACTGCGCCGTCCGCGTCGTCGGAGCCCTCTGCCGACGGTCTGGCGGTGACGCCCCCGGACGGCACGCAGGTCGCCGACGTGGGTGTGGACATCGGCCCGGACACCCTGACTCTGACTCCGGACAAGTCGCTGCTCACGGGTGACGACACGGTCTACCCGGTCTACATCGACCCCGTGGTCAAGACCGCCAGCCGCAGCGCCTGGACCATGGTTTCCTCGTACTACTCGTCGGCCGAGTTCTGGAAGTTCGACGATCACGAGGGGGTTGGGAAGTGTCCGGCCGATGTGTCGTACCAGTGCGCGAGTTCGAACGACAAGAAGCGTCAGTTCTTCGCGATTCCGACGGCGTCCTTCGAGGGCAAGGACATCATCGAGGCGGAGTTCGCCGTGACCATGGTCCACACCTACAGCAGTGCGGCCAAGGCTGTGCAGTTGGGGCGGGTGAACTCCACCGGTGCGAGCGCGATCAGCTCCTCGACCAACTGGGGCAACCAGCCGTCTCTGAAGGAGACCATCGCCAGTCAATCTCCCACCAACCCGGCCGGGTCGTGCACATCGACCAACCAGAACGTGCGTTTCGATGTGAAGAGCACTGTCCAGAAGGCCGCCGACAGTGGATGGGACACCACGACCTTTCGGTTGCGTGCGGGCGATGAGGACGACTATGCGTACTGGAAGAGGTTCTGCGGGAACGCCCAGCTCGAGGTGACGTACAACCGGCCGCCGCTGGCGCCTGCCATGGGTGATCTGACCATGTCGCCGGGTGGTTCGTGCCAGTACGGGCACGCGGACGAGCACTATGTCTCGACCGTGCCGGTCCTCAACGCGGTCATCAAGGACTACGACCACAACGACGTTGCCGGAAAGTCCGAGAGTCTGAAGGCTCGTTTCCATGTCTTCTGGACCGCGAACAACACGCAGATAGATCACTACGCCACGACCGGCGCTCTGTCGACGACCGGTACCGGCCAGACCGGTTCGGCATCATTCAAGTACAAGGTCGGCTCCGATCTCAGCACCGACTCGGACGCCGGGTTCACGCTGCCGTCCAACGTCACGATCGGCTGGGAGGTGCAGGGTTGGGACGGGACTGCCTGGGGCCCGTGGAGCTCTGCCGGCAGCGCCACTCGCTGCGAGTTCATCTACGACGCGTCCGCGCCCAGCGCGCCCGTCATCACCTCCGCGCAGTATCCCAACGACGACGTCTGGCACGCGGGGGTCGGCGACTACGGAAGCTTCACCTTCGCCTCCTCGTCCACCGATGTGGCTCAGTACCTCTACCGGTTCACCGGAAGCTCCGGTTGGTCGACGGTGACCCCGGCCACCGTGGGCGGGCCGGCGACCGTCAAGTTCATGCCGACTTCTGAGGGCAACTGGACGGTGGAGGCCAAGGCGGTCGACGCGGCCGGCAATGCGCAGAAGACGGCGCCCATGGGGTACGTCTTTCTCGTCTCCGACGGCCGGGCCCCCATCGGCGGCTGGACCCTCGGGGACGTCAAGGGTTCCGCATCCGCGGCCGGCACGGGCTCCTCGCCCAGCGCCGCGCCCGGTACGGGTGTCACCTTCGGCGCCAAGCCCGGTCCGCTCGGTGCGGCCGACACCTATGCGGCACTGGACGGTACGGAGAACGCCTATCTGGACGCGGGCCAGCACATCGTGAACACCGACACCGGGTTCTCGGTCAGTGCCTGGGTCAACCTGCCCGAGGAACCGAACCGGGACCAGACCGTGGTCAGTCAGGACGGCACCGGCCTGCCCGGCTTCGACCTGGGTTATGACGCGGACGGCCGTAGCTGGGTCTTCCGCTCTCCGTTCAATGACCTGGAGTCCCTGGGGAATTGGCAGGTCACCGGAGGCAAGGTGGTGCCGGGTTCCTGGACGCACCTCATCGGTTCGTATGACGGCGTCACCGGCGAGATGAGGCTGTACGTGGACGGCACGGCGGTCACCACCACCGTGAAGCGGACGACGCCGTGGAATGCGACTGGTTCCCTCCAGATCGGCCGCCGGTTGGCGCTGGACGGATACACCGGACATTTCAAGGGCGGCATCGCCGATGTCCAGGTCTACGACCGAGTGGTCACGGGCCCTGAAAGCGCCGACCTGGGCGGAATCGTGGCTCAGCAGCTCGCCTATTGGGATGTCGACACAGCTCCCGACGGTGTGGCGCCGGAGGCGTACGGCGGAACGGGTCTGACTCTCGGCGGTGGCGCCTCCATCTACGTACCGGCGCCGGGCTGCGACGTGGAGAGCGATCCGGACTGTGTCGAGACCGCACCTGAAGACCCCATGTGGGGTGACGGCCATCTGCTGCTCAACGGCACTGACGCCTATGCGACGCGGGCTGCCGGTCTGCTCTCGAAGCGGGACAGCTTCACCCTGACCGCACGAGCGCGACTGTCCTCCGTCTCTCCCACGAAGGACCAGACGGTCCTCGCGCTCTCCGGCACCCAGGGCAGCGCGGTCACGGTGGGCTACTCCGCCGCCGACAGCCGGTGGATCCTCACGGCCACCGACGCGGACTCGGGCACTCCGGTGACCACCACCGTGAAGGCGACGGGCTTCCTGCCCAGTACCGGGATCAAGGGCGATCATCTGGCGCTGGTCTATTCGGCGGTCTTCGGCGACCTGGTGCTCTACGTCAACGGGGTTGAAAGCGCCCGGACGCCCTGGGGCAACACCTGGGACTTCACCACGACCGCATATCAGGTGGGCCGCACGCTCACCGGGACCGCTTCCGGTTCCTTCCTGTCCGGCGCGGTCGACGAACTGCGTCTGTTCCAGGGTGCGTTGGATGCCAGCCTCGTGAACACCGTCAGTGGGCTGGCGGACGACTCCAGCATCGAGGCCACCCTTACCTGATCCGACCATCGCGGCCGTGGGGCCGGACGAATCTGTCCGGTCCCACGGCCGTTTCCTCTGTTTCACATCCCTGTCCAGCATCTCCTGACGGAGCTTCCATGCGTTCATCACCTTTCGGAAGATCGCACTTCCGCCTATCGATACGGGCAGTACGCAACTGCGTGCTGACCGTAGCGGTTGCCCTGTCCGTGGGCCTGTTGCCCCAGTACGCGCCGGAGGCTTCGGCGCGAGACGGGGTGACCCGGCCCCCCACCCAGACCAACCTTGATGATCCGGTCGCCGGTAAGAACGGCACCGCCCGGAAATACACCGGCGTCAACCAGGCCGCCCGGGCAAAGGTCACCAAGGCTGCCGCCACCCACTGGCCCCGGGCGGCATCGGACGAGGTCGTCGTCGGCGCCAAGGGGTCCAAGGGGGTTCAGGCCGACGGCCTTCCCCTGAAGGTGGCGGCGACCGGCACCTCCAGCCCCCAGACCGTCCGGCTCGCGGTCCTGGACCGCACGAAGGCCGAGGCGGCAGGAGTCGCCGGCCCGCTGATGACCGTGTCCCGCACCGACCAGAGCGCCAAGAGCGGCCCGGTCAAGGTGTCGCTCGACTACGG
Source organism: Streptomyces sp. NPDC052052 (assembly GCF_040680455.1). Classification (NCBI taxonomy): domain Bacteria; kingdom Bacillati; phylum Actinomycetota; class Actinomycetes; order Kitasatosporales; family Streptomycetaceae; genus Streptomyces; species Streptomyces sp. NPDC052052. Next base: position 122,598 of record NZ_JBFAWU010000014.1, read on the forward strand.
GGACTTCAGCGAGGCCTACGGTGGTGGCTACGGATCGCGGTTGCGCCTGGTGACCTATCCGGAGTGTGTGCTCACCACGCCGGAACGGCCAGAGTGCACCGAAGCCACCCCGCTGTCCACCGTCAACGACACCAACCGCACCACGCTGACCGCAAAGGTTCTCGCCGCGCCCGCGCCGGCGGCGGAAACCGCCGGCACAGCCGCAGAGGCCACCGTGCGGTCCTCGGTGACCGTGCTGGCGGCGACCGCGGGGACCAGCGGGGACCAGGGCGACTTCGGCGCCACCTCGCTCAAGCCGTCGTCGCAGTGGAGCGTCTCCAACTCCTCCGGTGTCTTCAACTGGTCGTATCCGATCAGCGCACCACCGGTGCCCGGCGGACTGGCCCCGGGAGTCTCTCTCGGCTACAGCTCCCAGTCCGTGGACGGCCAGACGGCCGTCACGAACAACCAGGGGTCCTGGATCGGTGAGGGCTTCGGCTACGAGCCCGGATACATCGAGCGCCGTTACAAGCCGTGTGCCGAAGACGGGCACGACGACACCAACGGCGACCAGTGCTGGGGCTACGACAACGCGACGATCTCCCTGGCCGGTGGCACCTCCGGCGAGCTGATCAAGGACGACACCACCGGTGAGTGGCACGTCAGCTCCGACGACTTCTCCAAGATCGAGAAGGTCACCGGCGCCACCAACGGCGACAACGACGGCGAGTACTGGAAGGTCACATCGACCGACGGCACACAGTACTTCTTCGGTCTGAATCAGCTCCCCGGCTTCGCCTCCGGCAACGAGACCACCAACTCCGCCTGGACCGTACCGGTCTACGGCGACGACGACGGTGAGCCCTGCTACAAGTCCACTCTCGCGGACGCCTACTGCGACCAGGCATGGCGCTGGAACCTCGACCATGTCGTGGACCCGCACGGCAACACCATGTCGTACTTCTACGGCACGGAGACCAATTACTACACCCAGGGACTGAAGACCGAGGAGAACGGCAAGCCGTACATCCGAGGTGGCTACCTCAAGCGCATCGACTACGGTCAGCGCGAGGACAAGACGTACTCCACCAAGGCCGCCGCGCGGGTGGTGTTCACCACCGCCGAGCGCTGCGTCGGCGACCTCACCGACTGCTCCGCCTCCGCCCTGAAGGACGACACGGCCGCCGACTGGCCCGACGTCCCGTGGGACCGCAACTGCAAGGCCGACACCAAGTGTCCGGGCCAGAACTCACCCACCTTCTGGACGCGGAAGAAGCTCACCCGCATCACCACGCAGATCCGCAACGGTGACACCACATACGAGGACGTCGACAGCTGGAAGCTCGGTCACGTCTTCACGGACAACGGCGACGGGTCCAAGTCCCTCTGGCTCAACACCATCGACCACACAGGCCTGGTCGGCACGGACCAGTCCGTTCCGTCGGTCGAGCTGTACGGAACCCAGCTCGCCAACCGGATCGATGTCCCGGACGACAACATCCAGGCGTTCTACCGCTACCGCCTCAGTGCTGTGAAGAGCGAGTCGGGCAGCGTCCTGACCGCCAACTACTCGACCCCTCAGTGCACGTCCACGACCCTGCCCACACCGGGTGAGTCCACGGTGCGCTGCTACCCGGTCAAGTGGAACCCGCCCGGCGTCAAGGACCCGGTCACCGACTGGTTCAACAAGTACGTGGTCACCTCGGTGATCGAAAGTGATCTCGTCGGCGGCAGCCCCGACCAGGTGACCACATACACGTACCTCGGTGACGCGGGCTGGCGCAAGGCCAAGCCGGACGGCCTGTCCAAGACCGACTACCTGACATGGAGCGACTGGCGCGGCTACGGCAAGGTCCGTGTCGAGACCTCGGACGGCAGCGCCAGCCCCTCCAACACCAAGACCGAGCACGTTTTCTTCCGTGGCCTGGACGGGGACTCCACCCCGAGCGGCGGTACCCGATCCGTCGCCCTGGCCGACTCGAACGGGACGTCGTACGCGGACTCCGACTGGAAGTCCGGTTCCGAGCTGGAAACGACGACCTACAACGGCGACGAGATCGTCTCCAAGTCCATCAACACTCCCTGGACCCAGGTCACCGCGACCCGCGTCAAGGACTGGGGGACCTCCACCGCCCGATTCGTCAGGGCCGCCCGGACCGACACCTACGAGGCACGGGAAGCTGGAGGCTGGCGCCAGACCGCGTCTACCACGTCGTACGACGACAAGGGCCGCGTCGTCCAGGTAGCCGATGTGGGCGAAGTGAACGTCGCCGACAACCAGTGCACCCGCACCGAGTACGCGGACAACCCTGCCAAGCATCTCTACAGCTATGTCTCGCGGGTCGAGACGGTCGCGGTGGGCTGCAGCACAACACCCGACCGCTCCAAGAAGGTCGTCTCCGATGACCTGACTTTCTACGACGGCACCACCACACTGGGTGCCGCCCCGACCAAGGGTGAACCCACCCTGGTCAAGCGTCTGGCTTCGCACGACGGCACCACAGCCACCTACCAGGAGGTCTCCACCTCCACCTTCGACACCTACGGCCGTCCACTGGTCGTGAAGGACGCGGCGCAGACACCGACGACCATCACCTACCAGGAGAACGCCTACGGGCTGGCCGTCTCCAAGACCCAGACGAACGCACTGGGCTGGTCCTGGGCCACGGAGTACGCCCCCCAGTGGGGCACGGTGTCGTCGCAGACGGACATCAACGGCAAGCGCACCGACGTGGCCTACGACGGGCTCGGCCGGCTGGTCTCGGTCTGGTTGCCCGACCGGTCGAAGGCGGACTTCACCCCGTCCATCACCTACGAGTACGGCATTCGCAAGAACGCCGCGAACTACCTGCGTACACAGAAGATCCGCAAGGACGGCGCGTCCTACAGCGACGAGTACACACTCTACGACGGGCTGCTGAGGCCCCGTCAGGTCCAGACCGATGGCCAGGGCGGCGGCCGCCTCGTCGCTGACACCTACTACGACGGCTCCGGCCGCCTGGTGAAGACCAACGACACCTACTACACGACCGGCGCTCCGTCGGCCACACTGTTCCTCCCGCGCAACGCGGACATCGACGCACAGACCGTGACCGAGTTCGACGGCGCCGGCCGCACCTCGGCGACGATCCTGAACGTCGCGGGTGTGGAGAAGAACCGCACCACGTACACCTACGGCGGCGACCGGGTCCATGTGGACCCGCCGAACGGCCAGACCCCGACCACGACGATCACCGACGCCCAGGACCGCACGGTCGAGCTGCGCCAGTACACCGGCGACAAGCCTCTCCCGGCGGGCACTGCGGACGACTACGTCTCCACCCGGTACAGCTACACACCGGCCGGCCGGCTGGAAAAGGTCACCGACAACAAGAACAACGCCTGGACGTACACCTACGACCAGCGCGGCCGTAAAGACACCTCGACCGACCCCGACACCGGCACCACCCATTACGCGTACGACGACCTGGACCGGCTGATCTCCACCACGGACGCCCGCTCCAACACCGTCACCTCGGTCTACGACAAGATCGGCCGCGTCACCGAGACCTGGCAGGGTGCAGCAACCACCGGAACCAAGCTGTCGCTCTCGAAATACGACACGGTGGCGAAGGGCGAGCTGTACATCACGTACACCTACAAGGACGGCGCGGTGCTGTCGTCAGTGCTCTACTCGGCACTGGACGACGATCTCGAACCGACCACGACCAAGTACTACTTGTCGAAGACGGCCGAGCCCGAACTGGGCGGTACCTACGAGTTCAACACGGAGTACAACAAGGACGGCACCGTCCGGGCACAGAACTTCCCGGCCGCCGGCGGCCTGTCCGCGGAGACTCTCTCCTACCAGTACGACGACCTCCAGCGGCCGGTCGCCCTGGACACCTCGCTCGGCGGGATGAGCTATGTCTCCAAGGTGTCCTACTCGCCCACGAACCAGGTGGAGCAGCTGGAGCTGACCACCGGGGACACGGGCGCCAAGAAGACCTGGCTGTCCTACGCCTACGAGCAGGGCACCTCCCGCCTCACCAACGCGCGGGTGGACGTGGAGGACGCCACTTCGGTTGCCTACGACGCCCGTTACACGTACGACGCGGGCGGCAACGTCCAGTCCATCGCCGACACCCCGACCGGTGGCACGGCCGACGTCCAGTGCTTCCGGTACGACGGTCTGCGGCAGATGACCGACGCGTGGACCTCGAAGGTGACCCCCGACCGTGCGGTCGGCACCGGATCGACGGATGCCGCCTGCGCCTCCGCCCCGTCCGCCACGACGGTCGGCGGGACAGCTCCGTACTGGTCCAGCTACGGGTACGACACCCTCGGCAACAGGCAATCGCAGACCGACTACGGCATCGACGGCTCCGCCACCTCCACCAAGTCCTATGCCTACGGGGAGAACGGCGAGGGCCCGCACCAGCTGACCACCCAGGTGGTGGACACCACCGCCACCTCGTCGACGCCCGCCGTCAAACTCACCAACACCTTCACCTATGACGACACGGGCAACACCGACCACCGGGTACTCAACGGTGACACGCAAGACCTCGAATGGGACAAGCAAGGTGAACTGACCAAGGTCACCAATGCCGACGGCACCACCACGGACTACGTCTACGACGCGGCCGGCAGCCGCCTGCTGAGCAAGACGGCGTCGGAGACGACGTTCTACCTGCCCGGCATGGAACTGCACCTCAACAAGTCCACCGGCACCGTCACAGGCTCGCGCTACTACAGCCTGGCGGGCCAGACCGTCGCGGTCCGCGACAACGACGGCGTGACCTTCCTCGCCTCCGACCACCACGGCACGGCCCAGCTCGCCATCGATGCGACCACCGGCGCAACCCAGCGCCGCCGCATGGACCCGTTCGGCACCGAACGGGAGTCGTCCTCAACGGACTGGGTGGACGACAAGGGTTTCGTCGGCGGCACCGTACAGGCATCCACCGGACTCACCACCCTCGGGGCACGCGAGTACGACCCTGAGACGGGACGGTTCATCTCCGCCGACCCGATCATCGACTACACCGACCCACAACAGATCAACGGCTACTCATACAGCCTGAACAACCCGGTCACCTTCTCCGACCCGGACGGCCTGAAGCCCGACGACTGCGTCATGACGGGGGTCAGCTGCAACCTGACCAGCAAGGGATGGAACGTTCAGGCCACCTCGACGTACTACACGTACTACGGCGTCAAGGCCCCCACGGAGACCCCGTCGCAGCACAAGGCCCGCACCGCCCAGAACGACGCCGACCGGGCCAAACAGCGCGCGATTGCCGTGGCGAAAGAAATCGCCGCGATAGCCGCTGAGGAACTCGGCATCACCGACGCCCTGGACTGCTTCACCACAGGGGCTCTGGGCGCCTGCGGTGCCACCGCCCTCAACGTCGCCTCCAGCGCGGTCGGCGGCTTCCTCGGGAAAATAACCGCAAAATACCTCTTCAAGTGGAAAAAGGGCGCTGCGCTGGTCATGCGCCTGGGGAAACTGGGCGCCAAGCTTGCCAGAGGCGTCAAGGACTGGTACAGCAAGTCGAAACTGGCCCGGAAACTGGCTACTACATGTCCCATCTCCAACAGTTTCACCCCGGGAACCCGGGTACTGATGGCCGATGGGACCACAAAACCGATCTCCAAAGTCAAAATCGGTGACGAAGTACTCGCCACGGACCCCGAAACAGGCGAGACCAAACCCCGCAAGGTCACAGCCGAGATCAAGGGCCACGGCCTGAAGCATCTCGTCCAGGTCACCATCGACATCGACGGTGCCAGGGGCGACAAAACCGCCTCCGTCACCGCGACCGACGGCCACCCGTTCTGGGTAGCCGAACTGAACACCTGGGTCGACGCCACCGACCTGAAGCCCGGTGAGCAGCTCCGCACGACCACGGGCGTCCAGGTAGACATCCAAACAGTCAAGCGCTGGACAGCCCTGGACGAGACGGTCTACAACCTCACCGTCGATGACCTGCATACGTACTATGTGCTGGCGGGCGCCACTCCGGTCCTCGTTCATAACTGTGGCAACGCGGCGACTCATGACGTCGGGAACGTTGTCGATAATCTCGATGACAACGTCTACTTCCATTACACGAGCGAGGGAGGGCACAGTGGGATTTTGGCCGATGATGGCAGTCTCAGGATTGGCGCCAACTCCGCTGGCAAGGTCCATGTGACCCAGGAAATTGGAAGCCCGGCAGAGATCGAGCAGAACATCTTCATCGGTAACCCAATGTATGCCGGAAAGGCTGACTACATGTTCGCCTTCCGGATGCCTGAAGGTGTAGAGCTTGGTCCGGGATCTCAGCCAAATGAGCTGATTACGAGAGGCTCGTTGAAGATCCCGGCGGGGAATGTCCTCTTCCATGGAAGGAACCCCTTCTGATGTCAGAACTGGTCGAGTTCGACAACTTTGCCCAGGTGGAGATGCTGCTCCGTGCCGGTATGGAGCTCAAGTTTGAGCTCTCCGATGATGCGGACGTGCTCAACGGGAGTCCGGTCTATGCATCGGCGCTGAATCACCTTCGCGAAGGTCTGGTCTCTGGATTGCGTTCGAGCTCAACGCCAGGGCGAGCGCAGAAACAGGATGAATGGTATCGACTCTCGCAGCACCAGCATCGCTGGCGGCTCATTGCTAGAAGGGCTGCCCTCCATCCGCGTTGGCGAGACCTAACCGCGGTCGAAGTGCGTCACTGGGTCGAAACGCTCGCAGCGCCACTCGCAGTGGATGATGAGGCGCTGGAAGCCATCAAGGCGGCAGTCGAAGAGATGCTTGATGGTGACTGACGGAAACCCTCTCCGATAATCCAGCAGAGGCCCCACCGGATTATTTCCGGTGGGGCCTCTGGAGCGTCTGACGGCAACGGTGACGGAAACGTCAGCGGACGACGGCTGTGGTGGGCGGGACGTCGGGGCCGTCGTCGCCCTGGCCAAGGGCCTCGCCGAGGGAGTCGATGGCCTGGCGTTGCGGCGGTGACGCCGATGTGGGCGTGGCCGAGGAGTTCCTTGATGACGACGAGGTTGACGCCTTGTTCCAGGAGCAGGGTCGCGGTCGAATGTCGGAGGTCGTGGAAGCGGATGCGCCGGAGTCCGGCCCTGTTGAGGAAGCTGCGGAAGCGGCGGGTGAGGTTGGCGGGGTCGAGAGGTCGGCCGGCTGGCGTGGTGAAGACAAGGCCGCTGTGCTGCCAGGCTGACCCTGCGGTCTCGCGCTCCGTGTCCTGCTGCTGTTTGTGCTCCTTGAGGGAGTGGATGCATCCGGTCGGGAGCGCGATACGGCGCTCGGACGCCCGGGTCTTGGTGGGCAGATGCGTGAGGCCGCCGGTGCGGGTGCGCTGGAGCGAGTGGCGGATGGTGGCGGTGCCTGCGTTGAGGTCGAGGTCCTCCCACCGGAGGCCGAGGAGTTCGCCCTTGCGGAGTCCGGTGCGTAGGGCGAGTTCGTACAGCGCGTGGAGCCGGTCCGTGCGTGCGGCGTCGAGGAACTGCCGGGCTTCGGTCGCGGTGAGTGGTTGGAAGCGCCTGCGGACCCCGGGCCGAAGCCCGGCGTCGCGTGGTGCAGGGCTCAGCGCCCGGTGGCGAACGCAACGAAGGTGGTCCAGGCGGGGGCCGGGATGAGGAGTGTGGGGCCAGTGGGGGTCTTGCTGTCGCGTACGGGGACGAGGCCGGGGTACCCGTCGGCCACCTCGACGCAGTTCGTGCCGCCGCCGTCGCTGTAGCTGGACTTGCGCCACACCGCGGTGGAGAGGTCAGGGACACGGTTCATGATCGGTGCTCCTCCAAGACGCCCCGGATAAACGCCAGCGAGCCCGACGGGGACAGCGCCAGATCTCGGACCCGATCGTAGGACAGCCGATAGTCCGCAACCTTGTCCAGATCATCCACCAACTCGCCGAACCCGTTGCCTTCCACGTAGGCAACCGAGCTGCCATCCGGTTGCCACAGCAGCCAGAGGTGGCTGCCCATCAGCCCATGTAGTCCCGCGCTGAACGGAAGTACCTGCAACGTGACGGAGCGAAACTCCGAAATCTCGACCAGATGGCTCAGTTGGTCCGTCCAGACCTTCGGATCGGTGGTTTGACGCCGAAGAGCCACCTCGTCAAGGATCACTCGCACTTGCGGTGATGGAGTGCGGTGCAACAACTCCTGGCGACTCATGCGTGCGGCCACCTGCTCCTCGACCCACTCGGTGTTGCGGTTCGCGGTCTGGGCGGTCGACAACACCTCGCGTGCGTATTCCTCGGTCTGGAGCAGTCCTGGGACGGCCAGTTGGTACATCCACATGATGCGCGCCAGATTCTCCAGCCGCATGAACTCCTTGTACTTGTCCTTGAACACCTCTCTCCGTGCTGACCGCCACAGATCGGCGAGCAAGCCATCGGTTCCGTAGTAGCGGTCCAGGTCCTCCATCACAGGGAGCTTGGACAGCCTCTTCGTGTTCTCCAACCGGGACAGGTAACTCTTGTCGTACCGCGTCTCCTCGGCGAGCTGCCCCAGGGACTTCCCCGCCCGCTCCCGCAGGAACCGCAGCGCCCGCCCCAACGCGGCGCGCCCCGACTCCTCGTCCGCATCCGTGAGTTCGGCCATGACGGCCCCTCTCCGTTGTCCCGTGCGCAGGCAATCGCGTGGCTCTGCCGAGCGTAGGGCGGAGGGAGTGACGATGAGGGTACGAACGGTCGTCGCCACTCCTCCGGGTACTTCTCCGGGCATGGCACGGGGCTGTTCTCCCCTTCCCGGCCTCCGTCACAAGGAACCCGCCATGACCGACGCGCTCCTCCGCCTCCTGCCCTGGACGTCCCCCGAGGGCAAGCCCTGCTACCTCAGCACCGACGACCCCGGCAGCAGGATCTCCCGGCTGGCCGACGCGATGGAGGCCGAGCAACTCGACTGCGGGGAAGACGTGGTGGCGGGAGCGGCAGCGGTGCTGGCGGATGGGGCGGCGGGGGAGGTCGCCCTGCGGTTCGCGCTCACGCAGGTCATCGTGTCGCTGCGGGAGGTGCTGGTTATCGCGCGCAGTCGGGGCGCACGCCTGAGCGGCTGAGCCGTACGACCGAGGGGTTGTATGGCCCGGGCAGCTGAGCCGTACGTTCTCTCACGCCCACCGGGGAGAACACGCACAGTGCCCGGCGTCAGCCGAGAGGCGACGCCGGGCACTGTGGTCGTGCTCGCTGTCCGGAACGCAGGTCCGGACGTCAGGTCCGGAACCGAGGTCCGGACCCGGGCCCGAGGGGGCCCGGGTGGGGCGCCGCGACGGGCGCCGGGGTGCGTCAGGCTTCGACAGCGGCCTGGCTCGGGGCGGGGACCGCCTCGTCCTTCGCGGTCTCGGACGCGTTGCGGCGCAGCGCCGGGATGGCGAGGGCGACCGCCGCGGCGACCAGGGCGATACCACAGCCGACGACCAGACCGGTGCGGAAGCCGCTCTCCGAGGTGAAGGTGTAGGGGCCTGCCGTGGTGGTCATCTGGGCCAGGACCGCGCCGATCACGGCGGCACCGATCGAGGTACCGAGGGAACGCATCAGCGTGTTGAAGCCGTTGGCCGCGGCCGTCTCGGAGAGCGGCACGGAGCCCATGATCAGGGCCGGCATGGCCCCGTAGGCGAGACCCACACCGCTGTTCATGACCATGAGGGACAGCATCAGACCCCAGGCGGAGCCCATGAGGAACAGCGAGACGCCGTAACCGGCGGCCAGCACCAGGATGCCGCAGACCAGGGTGAACTTCGGGCCGCGGGCGTCGGTGAGCTTTCCGCCGAGCGGGGAGACGAACATCATCATGATGCCGCCGGGGGCCATCCAGAGGCCCGCTGCCAGCATCGACTGGCCGAGGCCGTATCCGGTGGCCTCGGGGTACTGAAGCAGCTGCGGAACGATCAGCATGCTGGCGTACATGCCGAAGCCGACGAACACCGAGGCGACGTTGGTGATCAGCACGCGGGGGCGGGCGGTGGTGCGCAGGTCGACCATCGGGTCAGTGGTGCGCAGCTCCCACGCACCCCAGGCCAGCAGGATGACGACGGCCGCGGCGAACAGGCCGAGCGTCGTCGCGGAGGCCCAGCCCCACTCGGCGCCCTTGGAGATGGCGAGCAGCAGGCAGACCAGGCCGGCGCCGAGGCCGACCGCACCGAGGGTGTCGAAACGCTGGCCCTTGGCGCTGGGCGGGACGTCCGGAATGAGGAACCAGATCAGGGCGGCGATGATCACGGCCAGGGCGGCGGAGCCCCAGAACAGCACACGCCAGTTCGCGTACTGGGCGACGGCCGAGGAGATCGGCAGGCCGAGACCGCCGCCGATGCCCATGGACGCGCTGACCAGGGCGATGGAGGAGCTGAGCTTCTCGGCGGGGACCACGTCACGGAGCAGGGCGATGCCGAGCGGCACCATGCCCATGCCCATGCCCTGCATACCACGACCGATGATCATGGGGACGACGGACGACGAGAGGGCGCAGACCACCGATCCCACGATGAGCGGCACGGAGCACGCGAGGAGCATCCGGCGCTTGCCCAGCAGGTCGCCGAGGCGTCCGGTGATGGGTACGCACACCCCGCCCATCAACAGGGTCACCGTGATGACCCAGGCGGTGTTCGACGCGTCGGAGTGCAGGATCTGCGGCAGATCCGCGATGAGCGGCGTGACCAGGGTCTGCATGATCGCGGCCACGGTGCCGGCGAAGGCCAGCGTGGCGATCACGCCGGTCGTACGGGGCGGTGCTTGGGGGGCTCCCATGCCGGGACTCCTCGGGTAAGACTGTTTCGGACGAAGGCATGCATCGTACACGACTTATGTATCGCCCATATTATGTGTGTGATGCATACCTGTGTGAGAGGATGAAAATGAGCCGCCCCGAAGGATGCTCGGCGGCCCCGCAGGGAGTGGGAGGCAACGGTCGCATGGTCAGGGCTACGCACGAAGTCGAGTACGAGCAGATGCTGCTCAGTCGCCATGGCCTCCTGCATCAGAAGTACAGCCGTCGTGAGCACAGCCGGCTGGAGCGGAGCGCCTACATCCTGCTCAGCCGTATCCGTGTGCAGGGCCCCATGTCGATCGGCGAACTGAGTGACGCCTTCGGGCTCGACGCCTCGACCCTGAACCGGCAGACCGCGGCGGCGAAGCGCGCCGGCCTGGTCGAACGCATCCCCGATCCCGATGGCGGCATGGCCCGCAAGTTCCGCATCACCGAAGAGGGTGAGCGGATGCTCGACGACGAACGGGAGAACAACACCGAGTCGTTGGACCGGATCATGTCCGACTGGTCCGAGGAGGACATCTCGGCCTTCGCCGGGTACCTCAGGCGTTTCAACGTCGACATCGAGCGCCTGAGCGGGCGCCCGTGGCCGCGCCCCTGATCCGCCCGCCGACCTGCCGGCCGATCCGCACCCGACCCGTCTGCTGACCCGCCCCTGACCTGGCCCGTCGGGGGCCGTCCGGGCAGGCCCGCTTCGGCTCAAAAACGACCTGCGGGACGTCCGTTCACATACCCACGCGTACCCGTTTTCGCCCTCTCAGCGGCCCCCTCCTGTTCGATTACAGTGCCTTGCAGTCGCACGCGGGTGGGCCGACCGGGAGGGACGCGGTGACCAGAGGGACCACAGCTGTCTGGGGCCGCGCGGAGCGGCAGGACTTCCGCAGCCGGGCGCGCGGCGTGCTGCTGGGCGGTGCCATCGGGGACGCCCTCGGTGCGGGGGTCGACGGGCTGACCCTCGAAGAGATCCGGCAGGCCCACGGAGCCGACGGCGTCACCGACTTCCTGCCCGTGCACGGCGGACGCGGCACCGTCACCGCGATCACCCAGCTCACCCTGTTCACCGTCGACGGGCTGATCCGCGCCCAGGTCCGCCGGGACACCGGCGCCTGGCACCCGCCCACCGACGTGTACCGGGCCCATCTGCGGTGGGTGGCCACCCAGCACGACTGGGGGCCCGACGAACGCCGCAAGGACAACGGCTGGCTCGCCCAGCAGGAATGGCTCTACGCCCGCCGCGGGCCCACCCGGGAGTGCCTGACCGGGCTCGGGGACGACACGATGGGCACCCTCGACCAGCCGAAGAACCCCACCGCACGGGACTCGGCGGCGCTCACCCGGTCCGCCCCGTTCGGGCTGCTCATCGGCTGGGAACCCCAGCTCGTGTTCCAACTCGCCGTCGAATGCGCCGCGCAGACCCACGGCCACCCCACCACGCTCCTCGCCTCGGGCGCTCTCGCCGTCCTGGTGCACGGGCTGGCCCGCGGTGAGACCCTGGACGGTTCCGTCCAGCACACCCTCGCCCTGATCGCCGAGCGTCCGGGGCACGAACCGCTCACCGAAGCGCTGAAACAGGCCCTCGGAGCCGTACGCCAGGGCATCCCGGGGCCGGCCCTGATCGAGTCGCTGGGTGTCACGGGTGCCGCCGAGGAAGTCCTCGCCGTCGCCGTCTACTGCGCACTGGTCGGTGAGGACGTCCCGCAGGGGCTGCGCCTGGCGGTCAACCACGGCGGGCCCTCCGCGGCCACCGGGGCCCTGTGCGGGGCCCTGCTCGGTGCGCTGCACGGCGAGACGGCGCTGCCCCCGGCCTGGATCGCCGAACTGGAGGGGAGGGGAACGCTGTTGGAGATCGCCGACGACTTCGCGATGGAGACGACCCAGGGGCAGGCCCTGCACAGCCCGTCGGCGGCCGTGCCGGGCTGGCTGATCCGCTATCCGCGCGGCTGAGGCACCGAACCCAGGGGAGTGGCGGCGTCAGCGCATCAGCTCGCCCGCGTTGACCAGCAGCGACTGCCCGGTGATCGCCCGCGCCCGGTCCGAGGCCAGAAACGCGGCGGCCTCGGCCACATCGCCGTCCGTGGCCAGGTCCGGCAGCGCCATGCGCGCGGTGAGCCTCCCCAGCACCTCGTCCTCGGACACGCCCTCGGTGCGCGCGGTGAACCGTACGTACGCCTGCACCGGCGGGCCCCACATCCAGCCGGGCAGCACCGTGTTCACCCGGATCCGGTGGGGTCCGAACTCCCGCGCCATGGAGTACATCGCGGAGGTGAGTGCCCCCTTCGACGCCGCGTACGCCGCCTGCTGCACCTGGGACGGTGCGGCCACCGCGGACTGCGTCCCGATGACGACCACCGAGCCGCCCCGCTTCTTGAGGGCGGGCAGGCAGGCCCGGGTCATCCGCAGCGTGCCGAGCAGATTGACATCGATGACCGACTGCCAGGCGGCGAAGTCGGCATCCTCGATCCCGCCGAAGTAGCTGTCCCAGGCGGCGACATGAACCACCGCGTCGATGCGGCCGAACCGCTCCAGCGCCAGCGCGGCGAGCACCTCGCACTGCGCCTCGTCCGTGATGTCGGTGGCCCGGTGGGCGGTGCGCCGGCCCTCCGGGTCGATCGCGGCGGCCGACGCGGCGAGCTTCGCGGCGGTGCGCGCGCCGAGCACCGCGTTGCCGCCGTCCCGGACGACCGCCGCCGCGACCTGATGCCCGAGCCCTGCGCCCACCCCGGACACGATGACGGTCTTCCCCGCGAGCAGCATCGGTGGCCTCCCGGCTCTGGCAGTTTGTCTGACGGTGCGTCAGAGTAGGGCGCTGCTGCGGAGCACGGAAGGGGAACGGTATGAGCGACGAGACGCGGAGCGACACCTATGCCGAGCTGGCCGCGCTGGGACCGTACGGAGTGCATCCCGGCCATGCGCTGATCACCATGGTCGAACCGCACCCGGGGCACGAGTACGCGTACAACCGCTGGTATGAGGACGACCACTACTACGCGGGCGCGATGGCGATGCCGTGGATGTTCGCGGGCCGTCGCTGGGTCGCCACGAAGGAGCTGCGGGAGCTGCGCTACCCGGAGAAGTCCGCGGTCGCCGAACCCGTCGGTGCCGGCTGCTATCTGTCGACGTACTGGGTGACCCGGGGGCGTTACGACGACCACATGAAGTGGACCGTCGGGATCAACAAGAGACTCAACCGGGACGGCCGGGTCTATCAGGGGCGCACCCATGTGTTCACGTCGTTCCAGGACCATGTGGCGACGGTGTACCGGGACGGCGCCGCGGGGCCCCGGGACTACCATGCGCTCGACCACCCCTACCAGGGGCTCGTCCTTCAGGTGGTCGAGTCCGAAGGGGCCGAGCAGCGGGCCGAGTTGCTGGAATGGCTGCGCGTGCGCCATCTGCCGAAGCGGCTGAGCGGTTCCCCGGCGGCGATGGTGACGGTCTTCCGTCCCACGCCACTGCCCGGCGACCGGATGACCTATGTGAAGCAGGTCGAGGGTGTCGATACCCGGCTGACCCTGCTGTGGTTTCTCCAGGAGGATCCGCGGACCTGTTGGGAGGACCACTTCACCGGACTCGACGCACTCGTCGCGGAATCCGGTGCGGGGCGGGTGGAGTTGGTCGCGCCGTTCATTCCGACCGTGCCCGGCACCGACCGGTATGTCGATCAACTGCGCTGAGAAGTAAGGAACCCGGACGTCCGCGGATGACCGCCGGAGCCCCCTCGGCCAGGACGGCGGACCAGTCGAGAGGGCTTCCGGCGGCATCGGACGACAGTGCTGCGGTGAGAACGCCGGGAGCATCGGTCAGGCGTCGACGGCACCCTTGCCGATGTCCCGCACGAAGGCGTTCCATGCGGTGGGGACGAAAGTGATCGAAGGCCCCTCGGGCGCCTTCGAGTCACGCACGGAAACCGCCTGCACGACAGGGGACCTGACTTCGACGCAGGCGCCGTTTCCCCCGGAATACGAGGACTTCGTCCACTGGTCCGTAGCACCTTGACGAATGGCCATGCTCACTCCGGTTCAGAGAGGTGGGTGAATGACGAGCTCGCCGGAAAAGCGTTCCGGTTGGCGTGATCGACGCTACCCGTCAAGTTCCCTGAGTGACGCGGGTGTTCACTCGACCGGGTGGTATATACCAGCCAGGTCTTCCGGCTTTAGTGGGCGGCGGTGTAAAGTCCCGCCGCCCACTCTCGCATATCGCCTTTTCGTCGTATGCCGGACTTTATGGGCTGTCCGGTTTTACGCGCCGGAGAGTTCGGCGTATTGCTTCACGATGTCGCCGATGAAATGCCGGGTCTGTTCCGCATTCAGCGCCTGTGCCCGCAGATGCTCGTACATGACGCTGTACCGCTGCACATCGATGGCTTTCTCCAGATAGAGATCGCTGGTGACTCCTTCGATGTAGACGACGCTGGAGTCCAGGGCGTCGGGGAATTCCAGGATGGCGTACTGCCCGTTGATGCCGGGGTGCGCGCCCATGTGGAACGGCAGTACCTGCACGGTGACATGCGGCTGGTTCGACAGCTCGATCAGCCGCTCCAACTGCTCGATCATCACCTGCTTGCCGCCGACCATCCGGCGCAGCGCGGACTCGTCGATCACCGCCCACAGGCGCAGCGGATGGTCCGGGGCGGTGATCCGGTCCTGGCGGCGGAGCCGGACGCCGACGCGCTTGTCGATGTCGCTCGGCGGGGCCTCCGGCAGTGCGCCCTGGATGACCGACTCGGCGTAGCTCCTGGTCTGCAACAGGCCCGGGATCACCTGGGGTTCGTAGACCCTGAGGGAATCGGCATCGGTCTCCAGGCCGATGTAGACGCTGTACGGGATGTCGCCGAAGGCGTGCCACCATCCTTGTTGGCGCGAGTCCTTGGCCATCTGCATGAGTGATTCGACGACCCGGTGGTCCGCGACCTCGTACACCCCGCAGAGGTCGCGCACATCGCGCTGGCTGATGGAGCGGCGGCCGTTCTCCAGGCGGCTGATCTTCGACTGCGAGACCAGCAGTCGCTCCGCCACCTCCTCGGCCGTCATGCCCTTGAGTTCGCGCAGGCGGCGCAATTCCTGGCCCAACCGGCGTCGCCTGACGGTGGGATTGACGTTGGACGGCACGGAAACGGCACCTCCGCTGTGTAGCTGTGCGTATCTACTTCTGAGCAGATTGCCACCACTGACCCCGGTCGCGCTGGGAAACGGGCACACGAGGACGAGCGGGGCAGCCGTGTCCATGGCTGCCCCGCTCATCTGCGGCTCCCGAACCGGGTCGTGGGACGAGGTGCGGCGGTATGCGGTTGGTGTGGCGGTAGTGCTGCGGTGTTACGCGGTGGTGCGGTGGTGCGGTGGGCCGGCGGACGGGTGCGGTCCTAGTGGACCGCGGTGTGCGCCATGCCGCCGCGGCGTGACTGTGCCCGGACCTGTGGTGGCAACGGCACACCGGCCGCCTGGTTGCGACGCGGCTGTGCGACCGCTCCGTTCTGGACGTCCATCACGGCATGCGCCACGAGTCCGCCCATCGGGTCGTGCCTGATCAGGTCCCGGAGCCTGGAACGCGACGAGCGCCCCTCGTTCCCCGGGTACAGGTGCTTGCCGAGCCCGACCGCATGGGCCAGCGCGGCGAGCGCCGCGGTCCGCGCGTCCGGCGGTACACCGGTGCGGATCGCGCTGTCCAGCCTGGCTCTGATGTCCCGGCTGACTGCCGTGTCCGTCGCCTGGTAGCGAGTCGTCGGCAGCACCCCGCACATCTGGCCCGCCGCGGCATGCACCATGCCGCACCGTTCCAGGTGAGCGAGATAGATCTGGCGAAGCCCGAGCCGGGGTCCGCCGATCCAGTGGACGGCCCGGACCGGGCTGCCGCGTCGGCGCAGCAGTTCCAGTGCGGAGTCCAGGGTCGGATCTCCTGTCGGCCGTGGCATCACCACGGCGATACGATCCCCGTCAGGGGCTATCCGTCCTGCCAGAGCCAGCTCCACTAGCTGTGCTCCGGCGAGGCCGAGGTCGAGCGACTGCGGCTGCGCTGTGGTACCCGTGGTCGGGTCCAGAGCGAGCAGCAGAAGCTCCTCCGGAATTGTTCTGCGGCTCCTGCCCATCCATGCCTCCCCGCGTGGATGAATGACAGGGTGACCCCTCTCACATTGGTCTGTCGAGAGCGCCTGGGTGCTTTGTTCGGGAACCGGTAGGTATGTCGTTCTCGTCTTGCAACCGGGCCGGTGGAATCACACGGGACACTGGTAGATGGTTCGGACAGCGCGGGGATGTCCCCGCGCCGCATGGAGGAGGCATCGGTGGCGGGCGAGTCCCCCGACAAGTCGGAGCAGCAGAAGTCGTCGGGCACGGCTCGGAGCGAGAGCGATCCGCGGCTTGCCGTCTTCCGCGAACCGCCTGCCGAGACCCATGCCGATGCCGATTCCGGCAGTGGGAAGGACACGGCGACGGCCGTCTTCCGTACCGGGCCGAGGGCGGGACTGCCCGGCCAGGACACCGAGAGGGACAAGGGCGCCGAGAGCGGCCCGGTGGACACGGCGACAGCCGTCTTCCGGACGCGACCGTCCGTGCAGGACGAGGACGAGGACGGGGACAAGGGCGCGGTGAGCGCCGAGGGTGCTGAGGACGCGCAGGGGCCCGCCGAGGGTGTGGAGGGGGCCTCTGGGGCCTCGGCAGCCTCGGACGAGCCCTCCGAGCCCTCCGAGCCCTCCGAGCCCTCCGAGCCCTCCAAGCCCTCCAAGCCCTCGGACAACGCGGAGGATGCAGAGGGCGCGGTCGGCGAGGACGCCGCTGAGCCCTCACAGGAGGTGGACCGCACCGAGTCCGCCGAGTCCGCCGCGCCCGAAGAGGGCGACGCGCGGCTGCGTGCGGCGGTCGCCGCCTGGGTCTCGAACGGCGACGCGAAGGACGCTGCGGCCGAGGACGGGGCTGTTGCCGGCGCGGACGACGACACCGCGGCGAAGGGTGACGCACCGGAGCAGGTCGCCCCGAATTCCGCAGCCATGGACGAGGCCACCACGTCGGGCGGTGCCGGTGCCGGTACCGATGCCTCGGAGGAACCGTCCGCCGACGCCTCTGATGATGACGAGGACGCCAAGGACGCCGAAGCCCCGGAAGCGGATGCCAAGGACGCCGAAGCTCCGGAAGCCGACGCCGAGGACACCGCCGATACCGCCGGTGGGCCCGACGCCGGTGGGCCCGACGCCGATGAGTCGGGCGCCGATGAGCCGGACGTCGACACCGAGCCCGGCGCCGAAACCAAGCAGGACACCGCTGACAAGCCCAAGCCCGACGCCGAGCCCAAGCCCGACGCCGAGCCCAAGCCCGACGCCGAGCCCAAGCCCGACGCCGAGCCCAAGGCCGACGCCGAGCCCGGCACCGACACCGCGGCCGACGCCGCCGAGCCCGGTCCCGCCGAGGACAAGCGCGTAGTCGACCAGCCGACCGCTGTTTTCCGGGCGCCCGCCGCGGACGCGTTCGACCAGCCGACGACCGCACTGAAGGTCGCCCGGCCCGCCCCGAAGCCGGATGCGGAGACGAAGCCCGAGGCCGCCGCCGAGCGGACCAGCACGTTCGTACCGCTGCGCGGGGACGACGAGCGGCCGGAGCCCGCTTCCGTCAGGCCCGAGGCGTCGCCCGGATCGTCCGCGAAGCCCGGCACGGCCGGTACGCCGCCCGTGGCCCCCTCGATCTCCCGCGCCGAGCGGACCACGCAGCAGCCGATGCCGCCCAAGCCGCCGCTCGACCTGCTGGCCGAGCTGACGAACACGCCTCCGCCGCCCGACACGCCGGTCCGCACCGCCGTGCGCCGGGTCAAGATCTGGACCCCGCTGGTTCTGCTTCTGCTGATCATCTTTGCGATCGTGCAGATGGTGCGCCCGCTCCCGGACCCCGAGCTGGGGCTGTCGGTGGATCCGTCCTTCACCTTCAAGGGGGAGGGCCTGAACCTCTCCTGGCCGTCGCAGGGGCAGTCGGCGGTGACCGTGGACGGCGTCGGTTCGATGGGCAGCGCGGGCGCACAGAAGCCCGCGCCCATCGCCAGCGTCGCCAAGGTCATGACCGCGTACGTGGTCCTCAAGGGCCACCCCCTCACCGGCAAGGAGCAGGGCGAGAAGATCACGGTCGACCAGCAGGCGGAGGACGAGTCCAAGCGTGAGGACGAGTCGACGGCACCGATCACGAAGGGGCAGCAGTTCACCGAGAAGCAGCTGCTCCAGCTGCTGATGATCCCCTCCGGGAACAACGCGGCGCGGCTGTTCGCGCGGTGGGACGCGTCGTCCGAGAAGGAGTTCGTCGTCAAGATGAACGCCGCCGCCGAGGAACTCGGGATGACGAACACCACGTACACGGACCCGAGCGGCCTGGAGAAGACGACGGTCTCCACCGCCGAGGACCAGCTGAAGCTGGCCAGGGCGGTCATGCAGAACGACGTGTTCCGGGAGATCGTCGACACCCCGCAGATCCAGATTCCGGGGATCGACCAGACGATCTACAACAACAACACCATCCTGCTGGAGCCGGGTGTGAGCGGCATCAAGACCGGCTCGTCCACCCCGGCCGGCGGCAACCTGCTCTGGTCCGCGAACACCGTCGTCGACGGGAAGCGGCTCTGGATCTACGGCGCCGTCATGGGCCAGCAGGCGGGAACCGGCCAGCCCTACGACAGCCTCAAGATGTCGTTGGACAACAGCCTCAAGCTGATCAAGGGTGTGCAGAAGGCCGTCACCTCGACCACGGTCGTGAAGAAGGGCGACGTGGTCGGGTACGTCGACGACGGACTCGGCGGCCGGACACCGGTGGTCGCGACCCGCAACCTGAAGGCGAAGGGCTGGTCCGGCCTCAAGGTCGAACTGTCCGTGTCGGACAACGGCAAGACGATTCCGCACGACGCCTCGGCGGGCACCGAGGTGGGCGTGGTGACCGTGGGCACGGGCCCCGGCAAGGTCAGCGCCCCGGTGGCGCTCCAGCAGGATCTGAAGGCTCCCGGCTTCGCGCAGAAGATGAAGCGGATCAGCTGATCGGGCGGAGAGACGTCCGGAACGTGACCGGGCCACGCGGCGCGGCAGGCGCTGCGTGGCCCGGTCCGTTCTGGCGGCATACCGATCAGCCGCAGTGGCTCCACCCGCTCGTCCACGGCCCGTGCGCAAAAGATCTTGGTCGTCCATGGCGGCCCGCTTTGGAATGACCCGTTCCGTACGACCCCTTTCGGGCAGTGATGCGGTGCGTGCTAGCGTCCCGGAGACAACGCGTGGATCCCGGGACGCGTCTTCCGGCGCATGGGGCCCGCGCGGTACACCGTCGGTTGCGACCACGTGTCCGGGCGAGGACGGGGAGAGTCGCAGTGACCACTGCTGAGCCGCGACGGGCGAAGCACAGCACGGACCTCGTGGATCCCGAACAGGGCTCCGCGCGGCCGTCCGCGCCGGACAGTGGCGGCCTGGTGGCCGGATTCAGGCAGTGGTGCCACCGCCATCCGGTCCTGCTGACGACCGTGGTCGCCGCGATCACCCACCTGCTCTGGTTCTTCTTCTTCGCCAACAGCGGCGGTGACCTCGCGGCCCAGGACGCCTGGGCCGAGTTCGTCGGCCGGCATCCCGGTACCGCGTACAACCTCGCCTGGTACGGGGGCATGCACCCCGTCTCGTACAGCGTCGTGTCGCCGTATCTGATGTCGGTGCTCGGCGTGCGGACGACGATGATGGTCGCCGGGACCGTCTCGGCGGCGCTGACGGCGCTGATCCTGGTCCGGGTCCGGGCCGTCCGCAATCCGCTCGCGTGCTCGTTCGCCGGGGTGTTCGCGTACCTGTGCAACGCGATGTCCGGGCGCGTGACGTTCGGGCTCGGCATGATGTTCGCGCTGGGCGCGGTGGCGGCGGTGTTCTGCTGGCCCCACCGCTGGCGGTACAAGCGGTGGGCGAAGGCGGCCGTCGCCGCCCCGCTCGCCGGGCTCGCGACGGCGAGCAGCCCGGTGGCCGGACTGTTCCTGGGCGTGGTCGCCGCCGCGCTCTTCCTGAACAAGCGGCGCCCCGGAGCGTATGCGCTGGGCCTGGCACCGGTCGCCGTCGTGGTGCTGTCCGCGTGGCTGTTCCCGTTCTCCGGAACCCAGCCGATGTCGGTCGCGACCCTGTCGCTGCCGTTCCTCTTCTCGGTCCTCGTCTTCGTCCTCGTCCCGCGCGACTGGAAGACGGTCCGTACCGCGGCCGCGGTGTACGGCGTCGGGACGCTGCTCACCTATGTGATCGACTCGCAGATCGGCTCGAACATCACCCGCCTGGCGATGCTGTTCGCCGGTGTGGTGCTGCTCGCCGCGCTGCCGTACGCCAAGCCGCGCTCCCGGCGCTGGTACGCACTGGTGGTCGCGTTCGCCGGGCTGAACCTCTGGATCGGCGTCAAGGCCGTCGACGACATCGTGAAGACCGCCCCTGCCGCCTCCTGGACGCGTGAGCTGGCCCCGCTCGTCAACCAGCTGCAGGTGGTCGGGGCCGAGCGCGGCAGGGTCGAGGTCGTGCCCGCGAGCAGCCACCGGGAGGCGTCCGCGCTCGCCCCGTACGTCAATCTGGCCCGTGGCTGGAACCGGCAGGCGGACATGGAGCGCAACCCGCTCTTCTACGACGACACCCTGAACAGCGCCAACTACCGCCAGTGGCTCGACCGCTGGGCCGTGCACTACGTGGTGCTGCCCAAGGGGAAACCGGACTCCAGCGGGGCGGTGCGGGAGGCGGAACTGGTCGCTCAGGGGCTGCCGTATCTGAAGCTGATCTGGTCGGACACCAACTGGCGGCTCTACGAGGTCGACAACCCGGTGCCGCTGGCGGATCCGCCGGCCACGGTGGACCGGGCCGGTGCGGGCGAGCTGACCATCCATGTGAAGACGCCCGGCCGGGTCCTGATCCGCATCCCGTACTCGCGCTGGCTCGCCCTGGTCGACAGCGAGGGCAGGAGCGTCGAGCGGCCGCAGGAGACCGAGGAGTCCAAGAAGCGCGAGGACGCGGACACCCCACGGACCTTCGTCAACACCTACGGCTGTCTGAACAGGGTCGAGAAGGACGAGGACGGCGACGAGTGGACGGAACTGCTCGCACCGCGCCCCGGCGTCTACCGGCTGGCCGCGCCCTATCAGCTGTCGCCCGGCACGCCCTGCCCGGAAGAACTGCGGTCGCCTTCCGGGTCGTGAACGACGGGGCGCACCGACCTCTCGGGCCGGGCGCGCCCCCTCGTCCCGTCGTCGGCACCTCGTACAGCTCTGTGCCTCGCGCAGCCCCGCCCCTCGCGGAACCTGCTGTTCACCGTACGGACACCTGAAATTCTCTTTGATTTATCTCTGAATTCTCAGCTTTCTCTCACGCAGCGTCTGTTCCGTGGTCGTGCGGTCCGTCCGACCGCACGAACGAAGGAGGCGCATGGTGGCACTGCCGGTGACCACGTGGCGGAAGGCGAAGACCCCTGATGCACCCGCGGAACCCGCGACCGGGTCCGGAACGGCGGAGGGCGAATCGCTGCACGTCGCCAGCAGGCTGCACGCCTTCAACCGGTTCGAGCTGAAGTACCTGGTGCCGGTGGAACAGGCCGCCGACATCAGGGACGAGCTCGCCGAACGCATGGACCGCGACCTGAACAGCCCGGTCGGCGGCTACGGCGTGTGGAGCCTGTACTACGACACTCCGCAGCTGCGTTTCTACTGGGAGAAGATCGAGGGCCTGAAGTTCCGGCGCAAGCTGCGCATCCGCCACTACGGCGACCTGGACGGGGTGACTGACGAATCTCCGGTCTGCGTGGAGATCAAGCAGCGGGTGAACCGGGTCACGCAGAAGCGCCGGATCACGCTCCCCTACGGCGTCGCCCAGCAGCTGTGCGACGGCCGGCAGATGATCGAGCACTCGGCCAAGGAGAGCGCCTTCGTCCAGGAGGTCCTGGAACTGGTCATCCGGCTGAACCTCCAGCCCACCGCGATCACCGGCTACCAGCGTGAGGCCCTGGTCGGCCGGGACGCGGACACCGGGCTGCGGGTCACCTTCGACCGGCGCATCCGCGGCCGGGACCGCGACTTCCACTTCGGCACGAACAACCCGGAGAACCGGTTCACCGTCCCGCCGCACATGTCGGTGATGGAGATCAAGGTGAACGAGCGCACGCCGCACTGGATCACGGATCTGGCCGCCCGCCGGAACCTGAACCTCATCCGGGTCTCCAAGTACGTGCAGTCCATCGAGACGTTCGGCCTGGCCCCCCGGTCCGTCTTCCACCTCGGCGAGGCGGACTGTCCGCCGCCCACCCCCACCAACGAGCCGCTGCCCCCGCAGCGGCCGGCGCATGACGCGCCTCGGAAAGCAGGAGCACAGTGAATTTCGATCTTCAGGAACTCAGTGGCACGTTCAGTGTCGCCGATGTCGTCGCGGCCATGGCGCTGTCCTTCGTCCTGAGTACGCTGATCGGCTACGTGTACCGGTACACGCACCGGAACGTCTCCTACAGCCAGTCCTACGTGCAGACCCTCGTCATCGTGGGCATGGTCGTGGCCCTGATCATGCTGGTCGTCGGGTCCAACCTCGCCCGCGCGTTCTCCCTGGTCGGCGCGTTGTCCGTGGTCCGGTTCCGGAACGCGGTCAAGGAGACCCGGGACGTCGGCTTCGTCTTCCTGGTGATGGCCATCGGCATGGCCTGCGGTGCCCGGTTCTACACCCTCGCCGCGGTGGGCGCCGTGGTGATCAGTGCGATCGTCTTCGTGATGTTCAAGTTCGACTGGTTCGCCCTGGACGTGCAGCGCCAGGTCGTCAAGGTCCAGGTCCCGGCCGGTGAGGACTACACCGCCGCCATCCGCGACGTCCTGATCAAGTACACCACCGAGTTCGAACTGGTGAGCACGGAGACGATACGTGGCGGTGCACTGACCGAGGTGTTCTACACGGTGCGTATGAAGAAGGGCACCGAGCCCGGTGACGTGGTGGCCGCGCTCCAGCAGCGGACGTCCGGACAGCGGGTGACGGTCCTGACCGGTTACGACCAGACCGACCTGTGATGCCGGGCGACGGTACGACGGCGTCTCCGCGCCGTCGGCTGAAGGACCGGGTGCCGGTTCGGCTGCGGCACCACTGGAAGCCGGCCGGAGCGTTGTGCGCGGGGCTGGCGGTCATGGTCTACGCCTTCGGTGACGTCCGGATCTCGCCGTACGTCACCTCCGCCTCACGGGTGGAGGCCGACACCATCACCGAGAACGTCAAGGGCACGGTCGGCCTGTACGACTCCTCGGTCGCCCACTCCATCCAACTGGAGTACAACCAGACCGACTTCGACAAGATGATGAAGGAGTTCCGGGAAGACGGCAGCAAGGAGTACATCGAGGCCGACCTCACCATCGACGGCGTCTTCCTGAAGGACGTCGGCATCCGCCTGAAGGGCAACTCCACCCTGATGTCCCTGCGCGGCACCGGCCAGGGCATGCCTGGTGGCGGCCAGGCGCCGCCCGCAGGTGTCGGTGACGGACAGGGCGCCCCGGCCCCGCAGCAGTCGGGGGGGACCGGGGGTCAGGCCAACACCGGTGTCCCTGGCGCCAACGCCCAGTCCGACGCCGGCAGTTCAGGGACCGGCGACAAGGCGGACGGCGGCAGTTCAGGCACCACCGGCCAGGACGGCATGAACCCCGCAGGAGGCGGCGCCGGCGGGATGATGCAGTACGACCTGTCCGAGAAGAAGCCGGAGGAGCTGCCCTGGCTGATCAAGGTCGACGAGTTCATCGAGGGCCGGGCCTACCAGGGCGAGCGCGAGATCTCACTGCGTCCGGGCAGCAACGACCAGGTTCCGGTGAACGAGGCGTTGTCGCTGAACCTGATGGACGAGACCGGTCTGAAGAACGAGCGGTACGCCTTCACCTCCGTGAAGGTCAACCAACGGCCGGTCGCCACCCGGCTGATGGTCGAGAACCCCGACACCGAGTACGCCGAGTCCGTCGGTGACGGGAACGGGGTCCTGTACAAGGCACGGGCCGGTAGTAGCTTCGCGTACCAGGGCGACGACCCGACCGACTACGAGGACTCCTTCAAGCAGCTCAACAAGGTGGGCAGCCAGGACCTGAAACCGGTCATGAAGCTCATCAAGTGGCTCGACCAGGCGTCGGACAAGGAGTTCGCCGAGGAACTCGACCAGTACGTGGACGTCGAGTCCCTGGCCACCTACGTGGCGACGCAGAACCTGCTGATGAACTTCGACGACATGGCCGGACCGGGCAAGAACTACCTGCTCTGGTACGACCTCGACACCAAGAAGTTCACGGTTCTGGGCTGGGACTACAACCTCACGTTCTCCGGTGACGCGACCGCGGGACCGGACGACGACATGAGCATGGGCGGCGGCCCCATGCCGGGCGGCCAGGGCGGAACCACGACCGGCCAGGACGCGCAGCAGGGTCAGAACGATCAGAACGATCAGGACCTGCCTTCCGGGATGCCTACGGGGATGCCGACGGACATGCCGCAGGGGATGCCTACGGGGATGCCGCAGGGGATGCCCACGGACATGCCGCAGGGCATGCCGAGCGGCATGCCGGGTGCGGGCGCAGGTGCGGGCCAGGACTCCCAGGGGCAGCAGGGCGGCGCCCAGGGTCCCGGGGGCGGAGACATGCCGGAAGGCATGGGGATCTCCACAGGTCACCCGCTCAAGGAACGGTTCCAGGACTCGTCCGCCTTCGACAAGATTTACAAGAAGGCGTACAGCGAGCAGTACCAGAAGTTCTACGGATCGGGCACCGCACTGAAGGCACTCGACCGCGTCGCCGACCAGGCGGAGGCGGTCGGCAAGGGCCTGGACACCGTGGTGGAGAACCTGCGCAAGACAGTGAAGGAACGCACCGAGGCACTGGCGAAGAACAAGGAGGTCACCGGCTGATCCCGCACCCGTGCCGGGGCGGCTCCCGAACCAGGGAACCGCCCCGGCACAGGCGCGCCCAGTCCGGCCACGACGGCCGCCTGGAACTCGACACCGGCCCCGGCCTGGGCTGCCTGTTCCGCCTGCTCCTGCCCTACGAGCCCGCCGCCCCGCCGCCCGACCTGCCGCAGGCGCCGGCCGGTCCCGGTGCGCGGTGCTCGGGCCCCTGCGGGCCCCGGTAGGGGGCGGGACGAGGCTCGGCCCGTCTGTCACCGGAGGACCGGAGGACCGGAGGATGGGTGGTGCGTGCTCGTCAGGCGGGCGGACCCTCTGCGGTGATGCGGTGCAGCAGCGTGCGGGCCTCCTCGATCCGGGGATGAGCCGGATGCAGGAACTCCTCGCAGGCGCTCAACGCCCGGCGGGCTGTGGCTTCCGCCTCGCTACGGCGGCCCAGGCCGTGCAGGGCTGTGGCCACGCCGATGTCCAGCGTCCCGCTCTCGGTGCAGTCCCACGTCGGCGTGAGGTGACGGGCCTCGGCCAGAGCCTCCTCGTACCGTCCCTGCCCGTTCAAGCTGCTTACCAGGGAACAGTGCAGGGTGGTGACCAAGCCCGCCTGCGCGCGTGGAAGATTCCCGCGGGCGATGGCCTCCGCCTCTTCGTAACGGCCCTGCCTGTTCAACGCAGTTGCCAGGTTGGCCAAAGCGGACAGCTCGATATCGTGTACCTGGGTGAGATGCGCGATCCGTAGCGCGGCACGCAGTATGCCGTCTGCTTCGGCCTCTGCCTCCGTATACCGCCCCTGGTCGAGGAGGGCTGCCACGCGGTTCACCCGAACCTCCAGCAGCAATGCCCGCCCGGCGCCGGTCGTCCGCTCCAGATCCGCGATCAGGGTATCCAGCTCAGCCTGCACCTCGGCTCCCCGCCCCTGAGCAATGGCCGCCGCCGTGGCCAAACCCCCTGTCAGCCACTCCAGCACCGGGCCCCGGTCCCAGAAGCGCCTGGGCGCGGCCGCGAGGGCTCTCGCCCCGGCCTCTGCCTTCTCGTACTCGCCCCTGTCGAACAGATTGGCCACCCGGTCGTATGCCTTCGCCTGCGAAGGGGTCAGCTGGTCCCTTGCCCACCTGCCCCGCTCTCGGCCCCACACCGTTCGTATGAACTTCACAAGCCGCGAGGCTATGTGAACGTGATGGCTGCGGGGTCAGCTTGACCGTCCCAGCCGTCCCAGCCGTCCCAGCCGTCCCAGCCGTCGGCGTGCGCGCCGGACCCGGGGGCTGGCGGCGACCACGTCGAGGATGCGGCGCCCGGTGCCGGCTTCGTACGCCGGACCCGGGACGGCCCGGTTGCGCGTCGCGTGTTCGTACGGCCGCTCGAGGGCCTTGGACCCGAGTGTGTCGTCATGGTCGACGAACTGCACGTACTCGCCCTTGGCGTACTTCAGGCCGAGGTTGCGCGGCGCGCCCGGCCAGCCGGAGTTGGGCTGGGTATGTACCTGAACGTTCGGATGCCCGGACGCCAGTTTCTCCAGCCGCGTCAGCGTGTCGTCCGTCGACCCGTCGTCGACGTAGATGACCTCGTACTCGTCGGCCGGAAGGCTCTGCCCGAGCAGGGACGGTGCGCACTCATCGATGTGCTTCCCGGTGTTGTGGAGGGGGCCGATCACACTGACCTTGTTCCTCGGCACTCCACGGACCTTACGCGCCGCCGGGGATCCGGGTGGCTTTCGTGCAGGAACGGACGGAGCAAGCCCGAACCTCGAACCCCGAACCTCGAACTCCGAACACGTCGTGAACGGCACACATGCTGGAAGACACGGACGGACGTTGGCCGTTGGCCGTGATGGAGGAAACCGAGTCAGGAGTGAAGCTGCAGCAGTTTGCCGAGAAGAGCGGAGAGCTGTTCGCGCTCGGCAGGAGTGAGGGGCTGGAACGTGGCATCGAGGAATTCGGGGATGACGCCTTCAGCGTGGGCGAGTAGCTGTCGGCCCGAGTCGGTGAGAGTGACGGCGTAGGCGCGTCGGTCACCGGTGTCCCGCTCGCGGCGCACGTGGCCCGCCTGCTCCAGGCTGTCGCAGATGCCGACCATGACGCTGCGGTCGATGCGCAGTTCGTCGCTCAGGACACGCTGTGAGCAGGGGCCGACCGATGCCAGCATTTTCAGCACCAGATGCTGCCCGACCCCGAGCCCGGACTCGCTCGCGTGGGCGTCCGCGGCTCGCGCGACCGCGGTCGAGG
The DNA here is from genome assembly GCF_040680455.1 of Streptomyces sp. NPDC052052. Lineage (NCBI taxonomy): Bacteria > Bacillati > Actinomycetota > Actinomycetes > Kitasatosporales > Streptomycetaceae > Streptomyces > Streptomyces sp. NPDC052052. The sequence goes on from NZ_JBFAWU010000014.1 coordinate 150,382, forward strand.
CCCGGCACAGGGCGATGTCCAGACGTTCCGCGGCGAGCTTCGGGAAGTACGCCGCGTGTGTCCGGTCTGCGGTCTTGGGCGGCATAGGGCCCACCTCCTCTGCTCGGTGCTCCTGCGCTCTGCTGCGGTGCGCCTCTCCGGGAAGCCTACCAAGAATCGTCTGCCAACAGATTATTTGCGTGCCAGTCATTGCATTGTATGCTCGCCAACTGTCTGTAGACAGATTATTGGTGCTCAGATGGAGGCTCGGCATGGACAAGGCCCACTGCGGTATGCCGACGTGCTGCTGCTTGCTTCCCTTGCGCACGGCGTGGGCAACGACCTCTCCTTCCCGAGCCTCAACATCGCTGCTTCTGCGCTCTGTCCGGGAGCCAGCAGCACCTGGCCTCCGGGCTGATCACCGAGGCCGTCCAGATCGGCGCCGGAATCGGCGTGGTGGTGCCCGTCTCGATCACGGCGACGGGCGGGCCCGGCATCGACGGTTACCGGCTCGCCTTCCTCGTCGCTGGTGGCTTCTCCGTCCTCGGCGCCGTCCTGGCCACTGCGACCTGCGGAACCGCGCCACAGGCGGCGAGGCCCTGGCCCATGCCTGGCCAACCACTCTCTACACCGTCATCCGATGCCCGAGGAGGCAGTCGTGACGCTCGACCTCACCCCTGATGAGCTGCTGTCGACCACCCGCGCGGTGCGTAAGCGTCTGGACCTGGACCGCCCGGTGCCGCGCTCCTTGATCGAGGAGTGCGTGGATCTGGCTGTGCAGGCTCCGACCGGCCGCAACCGGCAGCGCTGGCACTTCATTGTCGTCACCGACCCCGCCCGGCGGCAGGCCGTGGCCGACATCTTCCTGCGTGCCCTCTCGCTGGCCGACGGGCAGCCCCTGACAGAGCGCGACGTGCGGCGTATGAACCACCACCCCGGCTCCACCGAGCGGGTCTTCGACGGCCTGCGCCACCTGGCCGCGAACATCCACCGGGTGCCGGCGTTCGTCATCCCCGGTGTCGAAGGGCGTACCGACGCCGCGCCGGTCGCCGTGCAGGCGGGGGCCTGGGGATCGATCCTGCCTGCCGTGTGGAGTTTCATGCTGGCGGCTCGGGCCCGGGGCCTGGGCACGGTGTGGACAACAGCGCAGGGACCGCTCGAACGGGAGCTCGCCCAGGTGCTCGACGTGCCGTACGACGACGTCATGCTGGCCGCGTTCATCCCGCTGGCCTTCACTATCGGCACCGACTTCAAGCCGGCCCGGCGGATCCCTCGTGAGCAGGTCCTGCACTGGGACCAGTGGAAGCGGAGCCACTGATCTCTCGCACCGGAGCATCGGTGCGACCGTGGCTTGCGACGGTGACGCGCATGGAGAGCTGCCCGTGACGGCCGGGGTCGGTGGTTTGGCAACGCGGGCCACAAGCCGCGCCGCCGAGCCGACCTGATGATTGCTGCCTTCGCCGTGACTGAGGAACTTCCCCATTTCACCGCCTACTCCGACGACTTCAAAGGACTGGACGACCTCGTCACCGTCGTACTTGTCACCCGTCCTACGGCGCTCCACGTAGGCTGATGCCAGGCGGTCATGCGGGTGGTGGCTCAACGGACTTCGAGGCGCCAACGCGGCGCGCAAGCGATCATGCAAGAGGGCCGGTTCGGAGGATCAAGTCCCTCGAACCGGCCCTTTGTGCTGTGCCCCCGGCAGGATTCGAGCCTGCGACACCCGCTCGAGGAGCGAGGTTGGGCCGCATCGTGGTTGACCTGGATAACGTCGACCAATCGCCCGGAATCCTCAGACGGCCACCTGTTGTCATCCGGCATCGGTCGCCGCTGTTCGCATCTGTTGGTGTCAGCCGCTGATGTCAACTGATCGACGGCGCCGAGACAGGTTTGCTCCTACCTCGCACAGGTGAAGATCACCGCGACCGTAGCTCCCACAGTGAAAATGGCTCCCATCCACGCCGCCGTCAGCCCTACGTACCGGAAGGTTGCGTAGGTCTTGAAATAACCAATGTTCCAGACGCCACCGTGCGCCTTGGCCGCGGCATCACGCCACCCCCGGTAGTCGGTAGCCAGGACGATGCCCGCGAGCGACATCATCAGGGGACCCAAGATGACCATCACGGCTGCTGTCACCTGCCCCTTGTGCGGCGAACGAGGCCCGGGAGGAAGCAAGCCGACTCCTGCTCGACCGGCCACTCACCCCAGCTCCCATCCCGCCCGCCTTCGACCCACACACCGTGGAGCGGGCGTGGTTCAGGGCGTCGAGGTGGAGCGCGTCGCTTGTACAGCGCCCCTGACGCCCTGGGCCGGCACGATGGATTCTCGGCTGTTCGGAGACCCTCACAGAGCTCGAAAAGCTGCGGCTCAAGACCGTATTGGCCGAGTGTCCCGAGCTCGAAGCACTCGCCGGTCACGTGTGGTCCTTCGCCCGGATGCTCACCGAGTGCCAGGGCGAGCGGCTCTCGCAGTGGCTCGACGCCGTCCGCCAGGACGACCTGCCCAGTCTCCACAGCCTCGCCACAGGCATCGACCGAGACCGCAACCCCGTCATCGCCGGCTGCATTCGGCCTTGGAGTTCTGGCGTTGTTGGAGGACACGTCAACCGAATCAAGACGCTCAAGCGCCAGATGTTCGGACACGCCGGCTTCGATCTCCTCCGCAAGCGTGTCCTGCTCTACACGTAGGGCCACGTTCCCGAGCCGCCAGAGGTGCTGGCAGATGAGACTCAGGGCGCCACGTGTCGAACGAGCTCCAGTGACTTCTGCTGCAGTGCGGCTGTCCACTCCTTTGCACGGGGATCCGAAGCCGTCTTGAGATAGTGGTTCTCGGCGCGCTTTGCCGCCTGCCAGCTCACCTCGATGTTCGCTCCTTCAGCCAAGGCCAGCACCGTGGCAACGAACCCTTCGGACAGGGTGGCCATGACGGCGTGCCTGGTTTTGCTATGCCAGGCGAGCAGGGCGTCGACGAACGCTGCGAATGCGATGGGGTCGATCTGACACTCATCGGCTTCCATGCAGCCGATGCCGGATGGCAGCCCCACCTCAACTTGATAGAGGGTGACATGGCTCATGAACAGCCGCGACGCCCCGTTGGACGGATTCCACAGGGTTCGGTCGCCCAACTTGTAATACTGGCTCACATCAGCCTCTCACCGCTGGTCATAGGAGGTCGACATTATGGCCAGTCAGCCCCTCACGGAATGTGCGCCAGAACGTGAACAATGCCAGAGGCTGCTGCAGGGTGCTGTTCGGCCTGATCAGGCCTACGGCCTCGCACCCCGTCTCGCTCATGACACCTGCCGCACCGTCCGCGTACGCATCGCGCGCGCACGGAACCCGCGGACTGGAACAACGGCGCGGCTGGCAGCCAGTCATCCCGCACAGGAGGCAATGGCGCGGACACCTCGACACCAAACCCCCCAAGACGCGCTCCACATGTCCGTATGGGGGTCCGGCGCGGACCGTACCCGTCCTGACCTGCGGCCCTGTCTCGGCCGTCGCCGCTGTGAGGCATTCCCAGTCCCCCGTCTTCTTGGTCGAGGGTGGCTGTTGGCCGACGGACTTCGAGCGCCGATGCGCCAGCATCGGACGTCTTTTCCTGACCAAGGAACGATCAAGATGAGACTCCTTCAAAGAGAGGGGACCCGCCGTAGGCGGGGCCCCTCTGTGGCTGGACTGGGGAGTCCAAGTGGTGTCAGGACGACCCGAATCCCTCCAAGGCCGGGCCACATCGGCCGCTCATGGTGGTGCCTGCCGGATCAGGGACGCACATCGACGTAGTCGCCGGTGGCCTTGGCCGGGCCGGTGGTTTTGGTGCCGGTGAAGTTCCACCGCCAGTAGCCGTCCTTGACTGCCTTGACCGTGGTGCGAAGGTTGCCGGTGCCGCTGGTCTTCACCGTGGCCACCGTGGTGTAGGTGCTGCTGTTCTTCGGGCGGAACTGCAGTTTCACGGCTTGGCCCGCGTATCCCGCATACCGGTAGGTGTCCCAGTTGGCCCGCACGAGCTTGCCGGTGACGGTGATACGAGCGCCTTTGGTCACCGGTTCCGGTGAGGCGTTGACCGTGAGCCGCGCGGCACGTTTGAGGCCGAAAGACCCCACGCCGGGGGCAAATACGGAATCGCCGTCGTTGGCGTCGACCAAGGCGTCGACCGACCATGTTCCCGCGTTGGTGTTGGCCAGGTCCACTGGGTCGTCGCTGCCCGGAGCCGGGTGAGCATTGACGGTGAACACCGTCGTGCATGCCGTCGCGGTCTTGCAGTACGCATCGGTGGTGTAGAAACCGCCGTGCGGCCCCTTCAGATCCACATCGGCGAAGGACAGACCGGAGTCATCCGATCCGGTGACTGTGACCGAGAACCGCACGTTGTGCGTGATACCCACGATGACGTCATGTCCGGAGTTGATGGTGGCACCGCTGACCACCGGTTCGCTGGGCGCGGTAACGGACGCGGCCTCGACCGAGGTGCCGACCCCCGCCAGCAAAACGGCGACGGCCCCCACCACGACCCCGCGGCTTGTGGCGCGACCGACGGGCTTGCGCCGTATGGCGCGTGCGGCGGCGATGGGCGGGGCGATGTCGCGCCCGCCTCTTTGTCTGTTGCCAGGTGGTGCGGCGAAGCGGCTCATAAATCCTCCCAGGGATGTCAGTCCCACCAACCACACCGCGCGCACGAGCAGTTGGTGGCGAGCGCAGGAGACCGACCTGTGTCACTCCCTACGACTGCTGAACCGGCCCGATCGTTGCCCCGTCCGGCCAACACCTCCATGTCGCCCAGCTGCCCACCTGTAGTGATGCGGCCGGGACGGGCAGGAAGCGGCGTGCCCGGCCGCGTCACCGGCGCTGTCGCCAGTGAACGAGCCGTACCCATAGAGATGGGCACGCGACGCGCTGCTTGTCAGACATTGGCTGATCGGCGCCCTTACGGTTCGAAGCGGCCTTCTTGATCCTGCTGTGCTGGCCCAAAGGGAGGGCCATGGCGGTGGCACGGAAGCGGCGGGTTCGGCTGCGCGTAAGCGCCGCCAGCGGCGGCTCAAGACTGGCGCTGTCACCGGGGGCGTGAGCGCCGTCCTCCTGGTGGCCTTCTGGAGCGTGATCTGGCCCTGTCTCGTCGGTGTGTTCGTTCTCGGTGCGGTCTCCGCCGGTGGGTAGTGGCTGTGGCGCACCGACCGATTCATCTCTCCGCGGTCGGCGCGGTCACGGAGGGGCGGGCCGACGGGTTGGGCACAGTGGTTGCGCACACGGCCTGAGGCCCGTCTCACAAGGCCCGTCGTTCACACCAGCGTCACAGCAGGTCCGACCAACTGCTCCACCCGCTCGTCGCCTTCGACACCCGTGACTTGAAGGTGCCGGTGCCGGTGCCGGCGTAGAAGTACAGAGCGCCGGAGGAGTTGGTGGCCATGAGGTCAGCCTTGCCATCGCCGTTGGCGTCGCCCGGGGAGAAGAGTTTCTTGTACTGCTGCCAGCCGGTGCCGATCTTGACCCGGGCCGAGAAGGGGGCTGAGGCGTTGCCCGTGCCCGCGTAGCGCCACAGGGCGCCCGAGGCGTCGCGGGCCAGGAGGTCGGGGCGGCCGTCGCCGGTGAAGTCGCCGCCGCCGATCAGGGTGTTGTACTTCTGCCAGCCGGTGCCGATCTTCACCCGGCCGGCGACGTTCGTGCCAGTGCCGTCGCCCGCGTAGAGGTAGAGCGTTCCGCCGCTCGTCACGGCCAGGATGTCGCCCTTGCCGTTACCGGTCAGGTCGCCGGGACCGACGATCCGGCTGTAGGAGGTGGAACCCGTGGCGAGTTTGGGGTCGGAGAGGGCGTAGAAGGCCGGGTTGCTGAGCCGGCCGCTGGAGACGGACTGGACGACCAGGTCGGCCAGGCCGTTGTCCCGGAGGGAGGAGGCGTAGGCGAGACGAGTGGCGGACGTCGGCCAGGACGACGAACCGACCAGGAGCTTGTTGGTCAGCGCACCGGTGCCGGTGACCTCGTAGCTGTAGACGGACCCCGCCGACGTACGGGCCATGATCCCGTACTTGCCGAAGTGCGGGTTGTTGCCCGCGCCTGCGAACTGGGTGGCCTTGCCCCAGCCCTTGCTGCGGGCGGCTCGGGCGGCGAAGGTGCCCTTGCCGTTGCCGGCGTAGAACCACAGGTTGCCGGAGAAGTCCCGGGCCAGCAGGTCGGTCTTGCCGTTGCCGTCCCAGTCGCCGCCGCCGATGATCTGGTTGTACGACGCCCACTCCGTCCTGGAGTCCTTGACCTTGGCGTTGAAGGTGCCGCCCTTCTTGCCCAGGTAGCGGTAGAGGACGCCGGCCGGGGTGCGGGCCAACAGGTCGCCGATGCCGTCGCCGTTCAGATCGCCGGCACCGATCAGCTCGTCGTACTGCTGCCAGCCGGTGCCGATCTTCACGCGACTGCCGAAGGCGCCGGTGCCCCGGCCCGGGTAGTAGTAGAGCGTTCCGGAGGGCGTGCGGGCGAGCAGGTCGGCCTTGCCGTCGCCGTTCATGTCCCCCGGCGCGGCAACCTTGTTGTAGATCTGCCAGCCGGTCGCAACCGTGCGGCGTGAGCCCAGGCCGCCGGGGACGCGGGCGTAGATGCCGGGGTGGAAGGACAGGACGCCGCTGGAGCTGAGGGTCAGGACGTCCTGGACGCCGTCCGAGTCGAGGTCGCCGGGGGTCAGGACGTCCTTCACCTTGGACACGTCCGCGGCGAGCGCCATGGTCTCGGCCGAGCCTGTGTTGACGTACAACTGGCCCGCCACGTTGCGGTAGACCAGGTCGGACGTGCCGTCCCCGTCGAAGTCGCCGCGCGCCGGGGTTGTCGCGTCCGCGTCGCCGGGCAGCACGGTGAGGACGCCTGCCACGAGCGCCGCCGCCATGCCCGCCAGCACGGACGCTTTCATGGCGAGGGGGCGCCGGTGTCTGTGGTTCCCGTCGATACGCCGGGATCGGGTGGTGAACACGTTCTCTCCCGGAAGGTCAGGGGGTGGTGGTCACGTCGGCGGTGGAAGCGGTGGACGACACGTCCGTCGCGGCGTCGCTCGCCGACTCGGTGGCGGAGGGCGAGGCCGACTCGCTCGGCGTGGGCGACTCCGTCTCCGTCGGCGTGGGCGACTCCGTCTCCGTCGGCGTGGGCGAGTCCGTCTCTGTCGGTGTGGGCGAGTCCGTCGAGCTCGCCGACTCGTCCGGGCTCGCACTCTGCGAGGAACCCGTCTGTGCACCGACCATGTACACACCCGGCACCCCGTCCTCCACCCGGAAGGTCGCCGCGGTGCTGGTCGTGCCGTCCCTGGTAACGACCGTCGAGATGGCCCGCAGTTGGACCTCGATACCGTCCGCCGAGATGTCGAGGAGCAGATAGCCGCGCCGGGCGTCGATCATCTTCCAGTGCGGGTTGTCCGCCAGCTTGGGTGCCCATTCGGCGGCAAAGGCTTCCAGATCCTCGTCGCCGTTGCTGGAGATGGAGGTCCCGACGAACTCCGCGCCGACAACGGTCGAGTTCGGGTCGGAGTAGTCCAGCTTGAGGTCGCTGACGATGGTGCGGTGCCGGTCGCCGGAGAGCACCACGGGGTTGCGGATGTCTTGGAAGTCGCCGAGCAGGGCGTTGCGTTCGACCTGGTAACCGTCCCAGGCGTCGTAAAACCACTCCTTGCCCACACCGGCCAGGTAGTCGGTCTCGGCCATCATCACCTGGGAGGCGACCAGGTTCCATTGCCTGCCCGAGTTGCGCATGCTGCCGACCAGCCAGTCGCGCTGGGCGTCGCCCATGATGACCCGGCCGGCCGCCATAGCACCCTCCTGCGTGGTCGCCTGGTCGTCGCGGTACTGCCGGGTGTCCAGGACGTGCAGCCGGGCCAGGGTGCCGAAGTCGAGCTTGCGGTACAGCTGGACGTCCGGGCCGCTGGGCTTCTGTGCGACACGGATCGGCATGTGCTCGTAGTACGCCTGGAAGGCGGCCGCCCGGCGAGCCAAGAACGTGGCGGTGGGCCAGGCCACCGGGTCGTTGGCAATGTCGCCGGCCCAGTCCTGCTCCACTTCGTGGTCGTCGAACACGACCACGAAGGGGGCGGAGGCGCGCATCGCCTGCAGGTCCGGGTCGGTGTTGTACTGCTCATGGCGGGCCCGGTACTGGGCGAGCGTCACGGGCGCGCTCGAGCCCTCGTGGCGGCGTACGCGATACGAGTACGCGGAACTCTCGTAGATGTAGTCGCCGACGAACAGCACGAGGTCCGGCTTCTGCGCGCGCATGTCCTGATAGACGGTGAAGTAGCCGTGCGCCCAGTTCTGGCAGGAGGCCAGCGCGATGCGCAGGTTCTCGGGACTGCTGCCGGCGGCGGGCGCGGTACGGGTCCGGCCGGTGCGGGAGGTGCGGCCCAGCGCCTTGAACCGGTACCAGTAGTCGGTGGCCGGGGACAGGCCCGTGACATCGACGTGGACGCTGTAGCCGAGGCTGCTGGTCGCGTTCACCGTCCCGCTCTTGAGGATCTTGGTGAAGGCGCTGTCCGAGGCGAGTTCCCAGCTCACCGCGACGGTCGGGGGGAGAATGCCGGAGCTGCCCGGATTCGCGGGCACCACACGGGTCCACAGTACGATCGCGCCCGGCAGCGGGTCGCCGGAGGCGACGCCCAGCTTGAAGACCGAGCCGCTCACCGACGTACCGGCACCGGCCGTGGCGGTCGACCCGCCGACGGAGGCCGAGGCGTTCCCGGTCAGCAGCTGACCGGTGGTCACCGCGCCGGCGGCGCCCAGCGTGACGGCTCCCACGCCGAGAAAGCGCCTTCTGCGTATCACGTTGGTGCCCGTGTCGTCGCTGCTCTGCCGCACACGCGTGCCTTTCCCCCAAAGGTGGCGCGCGCTCCGCAGCGCCAGTGAACGCGATCGGCGAGGATTCTATGCAATACGCTCACGTGTGCGACATAGAAGTACGGTCGATCCGTTCGAAGAGCAGGCAGGAGTCATGCGCCGACCACCGATCGCAGTCATGGTCCTGCTCCTCGTCGGCGCGACCGGGTGCTCGTCGTCCGCGTCCTCCTCGTCGTCCGACGCCGGAACCCGCCCCGAAATCGGTTCCGCTTCCAGCTCGTCGAGTACTGGGTCCAAGGGCCAGTCGCAGAACGGTGGTTCCTCGCCCCCGTCGGCCGGGGTGCTCTACGGGGCGGACTCCCTGCCGAGCCCCGCCGCCGATCACTGCCGTACAAAGGATCTGAAAGCCACGGCCGTCAGCACAGGTCGAGGCCAGTCCTCGGTGGTGATCACCAACAAGGGGGGCGACTCCTGCACGGTGCGCGGCTTCCCGTCCCTCATGTTCGTCGGTACGGCCGGCCGGATGGAACTTCCGGTCGACTGGGCCGGGTCGACCGCCGACGCCGCGAAGGTCAAGCTCGCTCCGGGGGATTCCGCTTCCGCCGCGCTCACCTTCACGACCCTGGACGAGTGCGACGTCGTCACCGGCGTCGATGTCGTCCCGCCAGGTGAGTCCCGGCCGCTGAGCCCCGCGTTCACGACGAGCGGCGGCGAGAAGGCGACGGTGCGTATCTGTGACACCGGTGTGCAAGTGAAGGCGTTCTCGGAGTCGTGACCCAGGGTTAACGGTGAAGGCTTCTCGCCGGTGCGCTTCCCATGGAGGATGCGTTCCTCTGTCCACACGGCACCGCGCCCAGCAGGACAAGGACCGCGAGGAGTGGGGGAGCGGCGGACGAGGAGTCCGAGGCCGAATAAGACGCCTTCCTGGGGGAAAAATCCCAGGTCAGCGGCTTGACGCTGTGTGCCCACGGCAGGATTCGAACCTGCGACACCCGCTTTAGGAGTTCGATCACTGCGTGGTGCAGGGTGCTGAAACGGCCTTGAACGGCTCGTCGTTGGTCCGGCTGTGGCTGCTTCGGTATGGCGGCGTTCGCCGCCGTTGATGTCAGGTGTGGATGTCAGACAGTCCTGGGGACGATGCTCAACGCGCGGTAGTCGTAACCGTCCTGCTTGAAGCCGGGCGCTTCCCAGATGAGATCGACCTCTTGCCCTGGTGACAGCGTGCGAAAGCCGGGCGCCTGAATGTCGGCGTAGTGGCCGAAGCACCCTCCGGGAGTCTCGGGTGAGTCGAGCACGCCCCACCCCTCCTCGTCCCTCCACTCACGCACAGTCGCAGTCACGGGGACCTTCCGGGGCCCTCTGTGGCGACGCATCCGTCTCTCCTCTCATCCATCCCGCAAGATCACAAAGACCTGACCTGCCAGGCTGACACGTTCCTCCGTGGAAGGCACTGTGAACACTGGCAGTCAGGAGACTCGAAAGATGCACGGGCGAAGCAGGGCTGTGGCCCTTGTAGTGGATTCCGTCGGGGGTCTCGCTGTAAACGGCGCGATCACCGGTTGATCGGGATCTCGTAGACGATCTCGCAGTGAGCGGCGGGCACGACGATATCCGCCGTCTCAACGGGCCGGCCGTCGTCGCTGTAGTACGTCCGCCGGATGTGCGTCACGAGCGCGGCTTTCTGGATGCCGAGTAGTGAAGCCTCCTCGGCGGTCGCCTGCCTCGGCTCTGGCTGCTCGACGGCATGGCTCACCGTGATCCCGATCGCGGCCATGCGGTTCACGACCCCTGCGCCCGCGTACGGTCCGCCCTCGGGGAGAACGACGAGAGAGCCCGCGGTGAGGTCGTAGGGCTCCCAACTCATCGACAACTGCACCGGCTTGCCGTCCGCCAGGAACTCATACCTCGTCCGGACACACAGCTCGCTTTCAGAGATTCCGAGTCGCGCCGCGATGTCGGCAGGCGCCGGCACCTTGGCGTCCGTCCGGCTCTCCCAATCCCCTTGCCTGCCCACGGCCTTCATGTCGGCCCGGAAGGGTGAACCGGTCGGTTGCTCACGCGCCGACGACCGCACCACCCGCACCCGATGTCGGGGCTCGGCGACGTAGGTGCCCGACCCGGCACGACCCTCCAGCACACCTTGGGAGATCAGCAACTCCTGCGCCCGGCGGACCACGTTCTCGCCCACGCCGCACTCCTGGCCGATCTGGGCGCGGGAGGGGAGGCGGTCTCCCGGCTCCCATACGTGCTCCGCGATCCGCCGCCGGAGTTCGTCGGCGATGCGGAGATAGGGCGGCTGCTCAGGCATATGGAAAATCTAGTCCACTAGATCTAATCTAGTTAACTAGCTTCACTGAAAGTGATCACTGGTGACGGAGGCTGCCCTGTGCCCGCTTTGGGAATTAGCGCGGCGGCCCTCGCCGCCCGGCTGTCCGCCCTCGGGCTTCCCGCGCGGGTGCAGGAACACCCCCGGCACACGGCGGTGGAAGCGGAGGTGCCCGATGCGCTCTCCGCCGAGTCATGGCGGGAGGTCCTGGATGTGGTGGCTGAGGCCGATCGATTCGGGCTCCTCGCCAGCAGCTTGAACGGCCGCACCTTATGGGCGGTCGTACGCAAAGCGGTCCCCACGACGGGCGATGTCGGGGGACCGAGCTATCAGCGATAGGAGCTGAACAGCATGCTCAACCGTATCCGCCGCGCCTTCGCCCTCACCAGGGCGCGGTACTTCTCAAGAAGCAGGCACCGCCGCTCGTTAACGCCCTCCTGCCCTCCGGCGTCCCAGCTCGTCTCCCACGTGCCCGTTGGTGAGTCGACCCTTGTCCTGGGACGGGCAACCATCGACATGGCGCCCCACCGAAACTTACTCAGGGGGGAGGACGTCGCACTCGTCCGCCCGTACGTGCTGGTGTCAGAAAGACGTGTTCGCGCACGCTCGATGGTCACCGCTTCTCATCTGCCGCCGGGCTCCTGGTCGTTGCTCGCGGAGGGCTGCTGATGCCGCCTCGTCGACAGCTACACGTCTCGGATAATTCGGCCGTCCCCTACCGCTCGACTGCTTGCAGGATCGGCACACACTCTTCCTGCACGGAATCCTCCCCAGTCCCGATACCAGTTGACCTCCCGGTGATCTGCGAAGCGTGTGACTGCCCGTGCCACTCGCCTGCCGGCCCGTCCGCGCCCAAGGAAGCGACGCGGTGAGCGCCTGGACCTCCGGCGGTGCGCTGGTCTCCAGCATCGAGATCACCGCGGCCACCGTCCGACGCGGCGACGTCATCCAACTCGGCGGCGCTGCCCGCCGGGTGGAAGACCTCTTCCAGCTTCCCCGGGGAGCGAAGCAATTGGTATTCGAGTCGGGGGACCTGCTGACCGTGCACGCGCGTACCCGGCTCGTCGCCGTGCGCATGCCGAGAAGGCGGTGACCGGCTCGATGCGCTCACGCCACCACGACATCGCCGACGACCTCCGGCAGCAGATCACCGCAGGCCGTCTTCAGCCCAGCGAACGCCTTCCGTCCGAAGCCGACCTTGCCAACCGGTACAAGGTCAGCACGGCGACCCTGCGAAGAGCCCTCGCCGTACTCCAAGGTGAAGGCCTCGTAGAGAAGATCCACGGCAAAGGAAACTTCGCCCGTCGCCCTCACCGCAAGATCTTGTACGTCGGCGGCTGGGGCGCCCTGGACCCGTGGACCGCCGCCGAGCCGGCATTACGCGTCACCGTCCGCAGCACCACCGTTCAGGCTCAAGCGCACCTCACGACCCTGCTGAAGGTGCCCACGGGCAGTCCCATCGTGGAGACCACCTGCCTCAGCCACGAGGGTGAGTCGCCGCACGGCCTGGCTCGCATCTACATGCCGCGCGACCTGGTCCCGGCCGGATTGCTCGATGACGACTCCACGTGCCGAGATGCAGTCACAAGATTCGCAGTCCTCGGCCCGCCGCCGGCCGCTCTCCGAGAGACGCTGCGCGCTCGCCCCCCGACGCCGGACGAAGCATCGGCCCTTCGCATCGGCCAGGCATCGTTCGTCCTCTCCATCACCCGCATCGCCACCGACTCCACCGGCCGCATCGTCGAAGCCACGCTCTTGGCCTTCCCGGGAGATCGCGTCGATGCCGTCTTCACAACCCACCACGTGATCGATGAGAGGCAGACCCATAGATGACAGCGCCGAACGAACTGCGGCTCCTCCCGTGGTCGGGTCCGGAAGACAAGCCCTGCTACCTGAGCACCGACGACCGCGGCGGTTACGTGTCCCGCCTGGCGGACAACGTCGAAGCAGCCCAACTCGGCTCGGCGGCTGAACTGCTGGAGCAGGCCTCCGAAGCCCTCGACGACCAGGACGCGGCCCTTGAGGAAATGCGGCGCCTGGCCAAGGAGCTGACCGGGGCTCTGCGGGACGTCCTCCGCGTCGCAACCAGCCGCGGCCACCTTCTGGCGGTGAGCGAACCGCTTGAGCCCGCCCACTGATCTACGCTCCCGCTGACCTGCACAGCAAGAGAAGCCCACGGCTCTGACCAGCTCAGACGCCGTGGGCTTCTGGCGTTGTCTGCCGACTGTGGCTGACCTTGGACAGCCCGAGGACCGCTTCGTCCCGAAGCAACTTGGATGTGGGTACGGCCTTGGGCTGGTGTGACTCTCACCTGCACTGGCGGTTCGTTGACGTCCGCGCTTGTCCGCCGTTGTTCATGGGCGTTGTCACGCAGTCAGACACTCACCCCGCCGCTCCTCTTGGCTCGGTCGCTGCACCAGAGATCTGGCGCACCAACTCGTCGACGACCTGGGGCACGACACGTTGAGCGCCCTCGTCTTGCAGCGCTTCGGCAAGTGCCTGATGGACCGCCGCGAACGGCTGCCCCGCATGTGAGGCACGGGTCCGGTCAACCGCTCGCTCGATCTTCGCAAGAAGGGCTGCCACGATCGGCATTGCCTCGTCGTACTCGCTGGGGTCCGTGGCCATGGGCTCAGCCGATCAGCACCGACCGATCGGGTCAAGGCTGGTACCCAACCATCAGCTTGGGAAGCTGAGCACGACGGCGTCGGCTACGAGAGACACTGCTCCACCGCGCTGATGGCTCCTGGACGTTCATGTCGTTCCTCACCGAAGATGACAGCGTCAGGATGACTCTCGCCGAATCGTGCTCCTTGTGGCACAGGATGCGGCAATATCGTTCAACATGAACGAGGTCATAGCGGCGTTAGCAGGAGCCGCGATTGGTGGGGGATTCGCGTTTGCGGGAGCGCTTGCGCAAGCCCGCAGTGCCCGAGCACAGGCTGACGCCTCCCGCGCAGCAGCTAGGCACCAGGCGGATACCGCTCACATGGAGTGGGTACGCGGTGGTAGAAGTTCTGCATGCTTTGAATTCCTGGCCTTGACTTTGGAGGTGAAGAATCAGGCGTTTAATCTGCACTGTTTGAGAGAGCCGCTGGGTGGACGAGGCTTTTTGCGCAGGATCCGCTCTTGGCGGGCCGAAGCGCAGATTGGAACTGCCATCGATGAGACTCTCAGGCAGATGCGAGCCACTCTCGCCGTGATCGAACTGTACGGTACGGACGAGGTTGCCAGCGCCGCGCACAGAGTGGAAAGAGCATGCGTAAACCTGACCATGTGTGCTGAAGGATGCCTTAGGGATCCCGGTCTTCCTCAGTTCGACTGGAACACAGAGCTATCTACAGTGCGGCGGGCGCGCGAGGAGTTTGCGGCGGCCGTACGCCCGCATCTGAACAGTTCGGTCACGTGATTCGATACCTTTATGCCCGTGTCTGCCGATTCGGATAGCCGACGTGCGCGCTCTGAGCTTGGGAATCACTGACCATTTATGGTTGATGTGGTCGCTGACCAGCAGAAAGAGCGGCTGATGCCCCGCCAGCGTCCGCTGCCCAGACACCGTCGTTGACCGCTGTTGCCTGCCCCGACTGGTGCGCTTCTGGTGCGCCTGTCTTGCATAACTGCGGTGTACTCAAGCATGTGCCCGCCGTACGATCACCACGGCTCGCGTCGGCCAGCTGCTGCTTCCCCCCAGCGTCGGCCCGCCGTGGAGGGGGCCAGCCCGTTCGAGCTGGGCCGAGTGGGACAACCGCTTTACAAGTTCGACTAAGAGAGTGGGCCGCCATGCCTGGGCGGGCGTCTCTACTCCACGAACGGGCCTTGAAGCCCACTCACATCCATCGCCATTGATGTCAGTCGCGGATGTCAGGCGGGCCACCACTGCACTCAGCAGTACCACGACGCACGCACAGTCCCGGAGGAGCCTTGCGGCCCAGCCAAAGACACTAGATATATAGCCCCCAGCCGCTCGTCAAGTGGGGCGTCTTCGCTGGTAGTCCACGAGGCTACGGATCAACGCGCCTTGTAATTTAGGCTGTTGGCGACCCGTCACGAGCCAAGCTGAGCGATCCGTTGAGCACCAAGCCCGCATGAGCCGTGGGCTCAGCGGTAGCGTGTGGAGGGTGTCGCCCAGGGAAGGGCGGCATCTTGTGGCTTTGAGGGGGACACGATGTGGGAGAGTGCGGCAGACAACGCACAAGCTCTGACGCCGTATGTAACAGCTGCGATCGCTGCATATGGAAGTTCAGTGCTGGCACGAGTTCAGACAGACGCAGCAGATGCCACAGTGTCGTTTGGACAACGAGTGCTTCGCCGGCTGACGGGGCAAGGTGAGGTTGAAGAGAGCCCGAGCACAGCACAGGTGGAGTTGGAGCGTGCGGTGATCGAGGCGAACCAGATCCCACCAGGTGAGGGTCGCGTAGCGTGGATGCGGTTGCATTTGCAGCGCTTGTTGGAGGCCGAACCAGAATTGGCCGCTGAGGTTGCTGGGTGGGCGCGCCCACCTGCCCCGTCAACTGTAGCGGTGAGCACTTCAGGAGAGCGGTCGCCTGCCGTGCACACCAATTACGGAACCATCCAGACTGGCGATGGGCGGTACTCAGATTGGAGGCAGCAGTGACCGCAGATCAGCCCGAAGTCCATGGCACACGACTTACAGCCCAGACTTCTGGTGACCGCTCTCCGGCAATCGGAGTGAACTATGGCTCCGTCCTAGCGGGGGACGCGGTGATGCCGGTCACACTGCCGCCCGTCGAAGAGGTAATTCCCCGCGAGCGAATTCATAATCTTCCACGGCCTCGGCTGAATACGTTTGTGGGTCGCGTTGCTGAGCTAGAGCAACTGAAGTCCGCTCTATGTCCGGAGGGTCGTCGCGTTGGCGATGTAGTGACCCAGATGGTCTCGGGGTTGGGTGGGATCGGCAAAACTGCCTTGGTTTTGCATTGCGCGCACGAGGCGGTCGCGCGAGATGCCTATCCGATTGTTTGGTGGCTGAATGCCGAAACTCCAGAGGCGCTTACGCAATCCTTCACACAGCTTACGCTGCGCCTCAATCCTGGCCTAAATATCGGTCACCTCCCAGAGGAATTCTCCGCTGAATGGGCTCTAGCCTGGCTCCAAACCCAAAGCTCCAGCCTGTTAATCTTCGACAACGCTAGCCAACCTGACGTTCTCGCTCCATATCTCGCCCGCCTCGATCGAAGCGATTGCGTGATTACCACGCGCCGCACTAATGGGTGGAATTCACTCACCTGCCGCAACCCGATCCACCTTGATGTTCTTGATCCGCCATCCTCTGTCGCCTTGCTGCGCACTCTTAGCCAGGATGATCCCGATGCCTCAAGACTTGCGGAGGAACTGGGACACCTGCCATTGGCGCTGGAGCACGCTGGCACCTACATCCGCCGGCTGCGATGGCCTCATGCTAAGTACTTGGAGCATTATCGCTCCTACACAAACCACTTCTTGGAATCTTCTGGCCACGGCGATCCGCACGGAATCACCATCGCTCGGACTTGGCGCGTCACCCTGGACGTCCTCGCGGATAGAGATCCCGAGGTGGTGCAGACTCTTCAGGTGCTTGCTTGGTTTGCTTCGGAAGGGGTTTCTCGTGACCTTCTCGCCTTGCTGACGGATCCACCCTTCCGAGCTGACGAACAGCTCGCTTTGCTGGCTGATTTCAGCATGGTGACTACCACCGCAGACACCGTCTCAGTTCATCGAGTCGTCCAAGCCCTCGCCCGCACTCCCTCTGAACACGACCCGCACCGCAGTGTTGGCGCCATTCATCGCGCGCTCTGTATCGCCACGGACGTCCTGGCTGCCGCCCTCCCAGATCGCAACCCGCAGACCGACGTCACCACATGGGAGCAGTGGAGGAAGATAGTTCCTCACATTGAGTCTCTCGTCGAGCACGCCGACCCGAATGACGATACTGAAATCACAGGCCTGATCTGTTTCAGTGCCAGTCAGTTTCTAAAAGTGGAGGGTCAGGGAAATCGTGCTTTGAGGCTCGCCCAGCGAGCCACGGATGCCTTGGTAAGGATGCATGGCGAGATAGCTCCTGTGGCTCTCACTGTGCGCAGAAATTTGGCGGCTGTGTACAGAGAAATAGGGGACGCTGGCCGCGCCGTTCCCATGTTCAAGGATTTGCTATCTGATACCGAGCAGGTGCATGGGTCACGCCACCCAAACACCCTAATGGCGAAAAGTGACCTCGCAGATGCGTACGAGCTCGAAGGTGACTTCGGGCAGGCTTTGACGTTGTTCAAGTCGGTGCTGGCCGAGCAGGAAGAGGTGATGGGGCCAAGGCACCCGCATACCGTAGCCACCCGGAGCAGCCTGGCAGACGCCTGCCAGATTGCGGGTGAAACAGCAGAGGCTTTGACGTTGTCCGAGTCGGTGCTGTCCGATAGGGAAGAGTTGATGGGGCCGAGGCACCCCAGCACCCTGGATGCTCGGCACTCTTTGGCGTACAGCCATCTGGACGCGGGTGACGCGGAGCAGGCCTCAACGCTGTTGGAGTCGGTCGTGGCCGACCACGAAGAAGTGATGGGACCGCGGCATCCCAGAACCCTAAATGCTCGGCACAATCTCGCGCGCGCTTACCAAGTTTCAGGTCAGGCGGAGCAGGCTCTGATATTGCTCGAAGCGACACTGGCTGATCACGAAGAGGTGATGGGGTCAAGACACCCGAACACGCTCAATGTTCGCTATACGCTTGCATCAGCCTATGCAGATGCGGATGATGTTGACTCGGCCATCACCATACTCGATGCGCTCGTAACTGACACGGAGAGGATTTTGGGATGCCACCATCACAAAACTCTGACCGCGCGTTACCAACTCGGCTCCCATTACATGCTCGTTGGAGACATGGACCGAGCGATCAGCACGTTCAAGGTACTTTCAGTTCACACAGAAGAGGCCTTTGGTTTGCATCACCCTGAAAGCTGTGTCGTACGACAACACCTTGATTGTTTGCGCGAAATCGCGGCCGGTTCGGATTAGCACAGTAATTGCGACTATCTCCTCAGTGAACCCCGTTCTGGTAGTTCGACTTATTGAATCGAGCGAATCGCCAACCCAGGACAAAAATCCATTCTGAGCGCGTAGTCGACACTATCCATTCGGCTTCGGATTCACCGGTCAATGGGTGACAGTTGTAGGTCGGCGGAGCGGCTTTGGGCTGGAGCTGCTTTGGGGCGAGTGATCATGGCCCCGTAAGCTGATGGCGAGTCGGGCAGTCTGTGGACCTGCCCGGTAAAGCACGACGTTGGGGCCTTGATCTTAGAGGCTCGCCCCAAAGTGGCTGCCTAAAGCCGTGGAGCCGACCGCCCCAGCCATAGAGGGTGTCCCCCACTTCATGCCCGCAGCCGCCGAGCGCGCCGCCTGGCGCGGCCAGCCGGGGCGAAGACAGAGGCAGGCCGCGCCGCTGGGGCGGCGCGCGCCCGCGCCGTGCGCGGGCCTTGATGAAGTAGGGAAAGTCTTATCCCGCTGGGATGAGGTGCTTGCCGTCGTGGCTTCGTGCGTGGGGGCCGTTGCCATCCAAAGCGTCCAGGAGTCTGATCGTGTAGACCTTGGACATGCGCTCGCTGACCTCGTCGGGCGTGAGCCGGGAGACGGCTGTTGACTCGCTTGATGTGCGCTCGGCGCCGCCGGAGGGCTTGCAGCGGAAGACCAGGGCGCCGATGCCTCGGGTCGTGTTCTTGTAGACGCCGGTGAGTTCGTCCACGTCGACGGGGATGCCCGTCTCTTCCCGGACTTCGCGGGCTACGCCGGCCTCCGGGGTTTCGTTGAGTTCGAGCACGCCGCCGGGGAGCTCCCACGTGCCGTTGTCGGCTCGGCAAATCGCCAGGAGGCGCCCGTTCATCGCGAACCACCGCCCCGGCTACGGAGACGGAGCGCAGGGGCACGAGCCGCGGAACGTCTACCGCTCCTTCACCCGGGTCTCCGAATCCGCCGGCCTCCGTGTGATCCGGCTGCACGACGTCCGACACGGCACCGCCACTCTCCTCACGGCGGCCGGGGTCGCGCCCCGCGTCGTGATGGAGATCCTTAGGCACTCGCAGATCAGCATCACCATGGACGTGTACACGCACGTCGTCCAGGACACGCAGCGGGAGGCCATGAGCCACATGGACCGGCTGCTGAGGAGGCGTCCCGGTCGTCAGTGATCGCCGCCGTTGATGTCAGATCTGGATGTCAGAAGGGGGTCACCTCCGAAAATCCGGAGGTGACCCCCTTCTGAACTGGTGCCCCCGGCAGGATTCGAACCTGCGACACCCGCTTTAGGAGAGCGGTGCTCTATCCCCTGAGCTACGAAGGCGGGGATCTGTCGGAAAACGTGTCCAAAACCCCGCGCGAATGGCGGTGGCTTCAGGCGCGCTGCCGACAAGGTGGTGGTGGGCAGGCCGATGAGGCCTGGGCCACCGCGGACAGTGTAGCGGGTCGGGTGGGATCGGTGCCGGTGTGTGATCACTGGCTCCTGCGTCGGGCCGGCTCGGGGTGCCAGGGTGTGTGTGGAGCAGGCGAGGCGGGTCCGGGCGAGGGGTGGCGTTCGTCCCACGTTCCCTCCGCCGACCACTGCACATGGGCTGCCTGCAGACCGGCGGGGGTGTTTGCTGCCCCTGCGCGCATCGGACTGTCGGGGAGACCGTGGCCCCGCGGAGCGGAGTTCCGGTAGCAGCCTCTTGGTGCGGGGCGAGAGTTCTTGTTGGCGCTCGATGCGCTTGATCGGCTCGGGGGAGCGTGCGGGCAGGGGCCGGCCCAGGGCGACGGCCCCGGTGGGGTTGGCAACTTGCTGCACCGGTCGGGCGTCGCGTCGGCGTCGGGAGCGACATGGCAGGCAGCGGCGCCGGGCGGTGTGGGTTCGTGAGCCGCCGCCCGGGCGGGAATCTGCTGGTGGGGCGCCGTCTGCGGCGCACAGGGATTCGACAGGGTAAAAACGGTGGCGTCAATTCCGGTGTCAGTATGCTGTCAGTGCAGTTCCCTGAATTGAACGGTCATGGCTTTTCGGTGCTCCACTTCGGCAAGATTCACGTGTCGGCCGGCGCGGAAGTCGGTCGGAATTCCGAGTGAATTTTAAGCTCAGTCGAGGGGGAATTTTCCGTGAAGCGGAATCTGCTGCGTGCCGTTGCTGTCGCCCTGGTTCCTTTTGCCGTGGCCCTGGGGGTGGCGGGTGCGTCGGCCGCGACGGCCCAGGTGCAGACGGGTGGTTCTGTCGCGACGGTGGCGGCGGAGGACGACCCGATCTGGGGGGCGGAGCCCGCTTCGGAGGGGGAGGTCGACGTCCCGCAGGACCCGATCTGGGGATGAGTTTGAGACTCATTGGCTGAAAAGGGCCCGGTCCACGTTCTGTTCGTGGGCCGGGCTTTCGTGTTGTTGCGCGAGATCTCCGCGGTTTCATTTCAACTTCCCCTGCGTGAACGGGCTGGGTCACAATGACTCGGAGTCCAGGAGGGGGCTGGCGTGCTGAGTATATTGGGTGTTTCGCCGCGGGTGTCCGAGATGTATCGATCTTTGTTGAAGAATCCAAATTTCGACCTGAATGAACTTGGGGAATTCCTCGGGTGGAATTCCGAAGTGACGTGTTCGGTTCTCGACGAGTGCATTCGGCTTTCGCTGGTGAAGCCGGACTGGGGTTCGCCCGACAGGTTCCGGGCAGTCAGCCCCGCAGTCGCGCTCGAAGCATTGATGACGCATCACGAGAACGATCTTCTGCAGCGGCGGCAGCAGTTGGACGCGGCGCGCGTGGAGGTGGCCCGGCTGGTCGAGGACCACAATGCGGCGCAGCGTGATCTGCGCAGTTCCGTCATCGAACGGTTCGAAGGGCTCACGGATATCCGTTTCCGCATCGAGGAGCTGACGGAGAAGTGCCAGTCCGAGCTGCTGACCTTCGCCGCGGGCGGCCCGCAGACCGAGGCCAGCCGGCAGGCCAGCCAGCCGCTCTGCCGGGAACTGGCCCGGCGTGGTGTGGCGATGCGCTCCGTCTATCTGGAGAGCGCGCACAACGACCCGGCGACCGTGGAACACCTGAGGTGGCTCCAGGCCAACGGGGACGAGGTGCGCACCACGGCCGCCCTGCCCTCCCGCATGCTGATCTTCGACCGGGCCCATGCGGTGCTGCCCCTGGACCCGGAGGACTCCGCCGTCGGCGCGCTCGTGCTGCACGGGCCGGGCGTCATCAACGCCCTGTGTGAGCTCTTCGAGCGTGTCTGGGAGAGCGCCGTGCCCTTCACTCGCGGCCGGCTGCACCAGCGCGACCGCTCCGAGGGCGGGTTGTCCTCGCAGGAGCAGGCGATCCTGCGGCTGCTCGGTGAGGGGCTCACCGACGAGGTCGTCGCCCGCAAGCTGGGGATCTCCGTGCGCACCGGGCGCCGTATCACGGCCGAACTCATGACCAGGCTCGGTGCGCGCAGCCGCTTCCAGGCCGGGCTGCGGGCGGCTCAACTGGGGTGGCTGGCGGGCGCAGACACCGTATAGGCCGCGTATAGCCGCCGATCTCATTCTCGACTCGTCACCTGGATGCCGGGGTCGCCCGACCCCGGTACCGATCCCATTGGAGTCGAGATGACCAACGTGAGCCTGACGAACGGCCTGGACGCTGCCCGCAAGCAGGAGATCAAGGAGATCGTCTGCGACATTCTCGAGATCGACGAGGACGAGGTCACCGAGACCAGCCTCTTCAAGGAGGAGCACGACGCGGACTCGCTCCGCGCCATCGAGATCCTCGCCGCTCTGGAGCGGACCCAGAACGTGACCATCGACCAGGCCGAGCTCAGCCGCATGGTCAACCTGGAGGGCGTGTACGTGGTGGTGTCCGAAGCCGCCCAGCGCTGATCGCCGTTTCCGACCGCCAGACGGGTGAGCTTCGATGAATGCTTCGATCAGCACAGAAACGCGAGGTCACGGCGGGCCGCAGGCTCCGCGCCCCGAGGCCCCCGGTCGCCGGGTGGTCATCACCGGACTCGGTGTGGTCACCAGCATCGGGATCGGCGTCGAGGCCTTCACCGCCGGGCTTCGTGAAGGACGCAGCGGCGTCAAGCCGATCACCGCGTTCGACACGACCGGATTCGCCCACGCCAACGGCTGCGAGGTCACCGACTTCGAGCCCGGGCGCTGGATCACCCGGCAGGACCCCGAGGAGCTCGGCCGGGCGAGCCAGTTCTCGGTGGCGGCCGCGCGGATGGCGGTCGAGGACGCCGGACTGACCGAGGAAGACGTGAGGGCGCGCCGCTCCCTGGTGTCCGTGGGCACCACGGACGGCGAGTCCCGCGACCTGGACCAGCTCGTCGCCGGCAGCACGGCGCACCCCACCGGCGCGGCCCCGGAGTACGACCCGACGGTGGCCCGGCGCGTTCCCGCGGGCCGGTTGTCGGCCGGCATCGTGCGCGAGCTGGGTCTGACCGACGTGGAGGCCGTGACGATCCCGACCGCATGCGCAGCGGGCAACTACGCGGTCGGCTACGGATACGACGCCCTGCGCAGCGGCGACGTCGACATCGCCCTGTGCGGTGGCGCCGACGCGGCCTGCCGCAAGACGTTCACCGGGTTCTACCGGCTCGGCACCGTCGCCCCCGAGGTGTGCCGCCCCTTCGACAAGGACCGCGAGGGCATCCTCACCGGGGAGGGGGCCGGGATCCTGCTCATGGAGAGCCTGGACTCGGCGCTCGCCCGTGGTGCGCGGATCTATGCCGAGGTGCTGGGCTACGGGCTCGCCTGTGACGCCCTGCACCCCGTCGCACCGGACCGCGACAGCATTGCCCGGACCATCCGGATCGCCCATCGCAACGCCGGGGTGACGCCTGATCAGATCGACTTCGTCTCCGCGCACGGCACCGGGACGAAGGCCAACGACATCACCGAGGCGGGCGCCATCCGTCAGGTGTTCGGCGAGCAGGCCATGCCGCGTACCGTCTCCATCAAGTCGATGATCGGCCACAGCATGGGCGCGGCCAGTGCCGTGTCGGCGGCGGCCTGCGCGCTGGCGATCACCGAGGGGTTCGTGCCCCCGACGATCAACCATCGCGAGACCGACCCCGAGTGCGCGCTGGACTGCGTACCCAACGAGGCGGTCGAGGCGGAGCTGAACGTGGTGCAGAACAACGCGCTCGCGTTCGGAGGCAACAACGCCGTCCTCATCCTCGGCGCCTACCGGAGCGCGGCATGAGCTTGATCGTGACCGGGATGGGCGCCGTCGCCAGCGTCGGCGCCGACGTCGAGGAGATCTTCGGCTCGCTGGTGGCCGGGCGCAGCGGACTGGGGCCCCTGCGGGGGTACGACCGGGAGAAGTTCCGGGCGCAGGTGGCGTACGAGATCGACGACCGGCCGGCGCCCGGCGTGGACGAACCCCTCAGGGCGACCCGGTGGCTGGAGCGGGCGGTCGCGCAGGCCGCTGCCGATGCCGGACTCGGCGACGACCTGTCACAGGTGCCGGTGCTGGTCGGCACGACCCTGCGCGAGCTGCGCTCGGTCGAGCTGTCCTGGCGCGACGGCGTCCCCTTCGACGCCGCCGATCTGCACTTCGGCACCATGCTGCGGCGGCGGTTCGGCGCCGCGGACACCCATACGGTGGCCAACGCCTGCTCCGCCTCGCTGTACGCCCTTGCCATGGGTGCCGACCTGCTGGAGCTGGGCCGGGCGGACACCGTGGTGGTGGCCGGCGTCGACACCATCACCGAGAGCACCTACGGGCTGCTCGACCGCTGCTACCCCGAAGCCCCCGACCGCGTACGGCCGTTCGACAAGGCGCGGCGCGGCATGCTGCAGGGCGAAGGGGCGGTCGCCGTGGTGTTGCGCCGGGAGGACGACGGGCCCGGACCCGCCCCGCGGGTGCACGCCCGGGTGCGCGGTGTCGCCGTCAACTGCGACGCCCACCACCCCTCGGCGCCCGACGCCAAGAGCATCACCGCGGCCGTGCACGAGGCGCACCATCGGGCGGCCGTACGGCCCGCCGACATCGATCTGGTGATGCTGCACGGCACGGGCACGCCCCTGAACGACGAGGCCGAGTCGGCCGCGCTCGGTTCGGTGTTCGCCGGACTCGACCCCTCGCCGTACATGACGGCCATCAAGTCCATGACGGGGCACACCGCCGGGGCGTCCGGGCTGCACAGCCTGGTCGCGGCCGTCGACGTGCTGCGTACCGGGACCGTGCCGCCGACCGTGTACCTCGACGACCCGGTGGCCGCCGTGGCCGGATTCCGGCTGGTGCGCGGGACGGCCGTGCGGCCGGACGAGCCGCTGCGGCTCGCGCAGATCGACTCCTTCGGGTTCGGCGGGCTCAACGCCGTCGCCGTGGTGGAGCGGGTCGACGAGGGCCGAGAAGAGGGGACGGACCGATGAGCCGGAGCACGAGCGAGGTCGTGATCACGGGGCTGGGCACCGCGGTGCGCGGCCTGGACGGGCCGGCCGGCCTGCTGGGGCCGCTGCCCGCCGGACACCGGGACGCCGCCGATCCCGTCTCCCGGCTGACCGGGCGCGGACTGCGCTACAAGGACCGGGCCACCAAGCTCGCCATGGTGGCGGCCCAAGGTGCCCTGGCGCAGGCCGGGTTGACCGACTCGGCGGGCGACCTGACGGTGCCGGGCGAGAGCGTCGGGGTGAGCGCCAGCACCAACTACGGCAACGCCGACACCGTCTGCGAGACCGTACAGACGATCGCCGAGCACACCTATCTGGGCACCAGCCCGATGATGCTGCCCGCCACCTCCAGCAACGTCGTGGCGTCCTGGGTGGCCATCACGCACGGGCTGCGCGGCGCCAATCTGACCCTGTGCAACGGGCCGACCTCAGGTCTGGACGCCGTGGACTGGGCCCGGCTGCTCATCACCTCCGGCCGGGTGGAACGGATGCTCGTCCTGGGCGTGGAACCGGACAACCCTGCTGTCCGCCATGTCACGGGCAGCGCGGAGGAGCGGGCCGGGGACGTGCCCGCGCTGTTCGACGGGGCGGTCGCGCTCGTCGTCGAGTCGGCCGCGTCCGCGGCCGCGCGAGGCGTGCGGCCGCTGGCCGCGGTGGGGCCCTACGCCCGGCGCCCCCGGCACGCCGACGCGGTCTCGGCGGTGCGCGCGAGGCGCCCCGGATCCATCGGACTGTGGTGCGTGCCCGAGCACCCCGAGGGCATCCGCTCCCCGGCACCGTCGCTCGGCGCCGGCGCCTGCGGAGTCCCCGTCCACGATCTGACCGAACACCAGGGTCCTGCGTCCGGCGCCCTCGGCGTCCTGCAGTGCGCGTCCGCCGCCGTCTGGCTCGACGGGCGGGCGGGCGACGCCGACGAGGCGGTGCTGGCCAGTGCGGGCACCGGCGACGCGGGCGGCGACGACGCGAGCGCCGCGCTGCTGCTCACCCGTCCTGCGGCCGTGCCCGCGCCGGTGGGCGGGGGTGTGTGGTGACGCCCCCGGAGCGGACCGCGCCCGGCCGCGGACTGTTCGGGTCCGGCGGTCGGCGGGCGGCCGGGGTACGGATCCGGCGACCCGCCCGCGCGGCCACCCGGCCGGTGCGGTTGCTGCTGCTGCACGGGCTCGCCGGGAGCACCTCGGTGTGGCAGGAGTACACCGACCTGGCACCGGACGCCGTCGAGGTGTGGGAAGCCGTGCTGCCCTGGGGCGCCGAGGGAGACCCCCGGTGGAGCCTGCGGGACGACCCGGCCGACCATGTCGCGCGGGCCCTGGACGCCGTGCCCGGCGGCGCCGACGCGATCGTCGTGCACTCCTTCACCGCGGGGCCCGCCCTGGAGGCGGTGGCCCGGCGCCCGGACGGCGCCCGCCCGCGGGCCGTCGTCGCCGTCGCGCCGTTCCACCGGCGCAGCCCCGACGACTTCACCTGGGACGACGCCCTGTACTACCTGAGCGGGTTCCACCGGATCCTGGAGGAGGGGCTGCGGATCGGCGCGGGCGACCGCATCTCGCCCGGGCTGCGGTCCGCGATGGCGCTCAGGGTGCGGGAGCGGATCGGCCCGTACGGCTGGCAGCAGTTCTTCGGCGCCTATCTGCGCAGCCCGCGCCTGGACGTGCAGGCGTTGCGCATGCCGGTGCTCGTCGTGGCCGGCACGGAGGACTTCGCCGCGCCGCCCGATGACGCCAGGGCGCTGGCCGCCGCACTGCCGGACGGGCGGCTCGCGATGTACGACGGCTGCGGGCACTTCGCGATGGCCGAGCGGCCACGGGAGTTCGCCGACGCCGTGGCGGGCCTGCTCGGCGAGGTGTTCGCCGAGCGGCTCGGGCCGGCCGCCCGTGCACCTGGCCCGGCCGTCTGTGCACCCGGCCCGGCCCGCCTCTGACCTCCTCCGACCGAGCGGCTGCACCGAGCAGCAGCGCCAAAGCAGTACCGAGCAGCAGTACCGAGCAGCTTCGAGCAATCCCGAGCAGACCGGTGCAGGCCGACGCCTGCCCGCCTGCTGTCCTGCCCACTTCCTACGCACCGGAGTCGACGTGACGACCACCTCTACCGCTGACCTCGCGGCCGCCGTCCGCGCCCTGAAGGAGCCCAGCTCCCTGGAGATCAGGCCCCGCTACGAGGGTTCCAACATCTGCACCTGGATCGGGTTCAAGCACGTCAACTACCTGGTCGAGGAAGCCGTACTGAACCATCTGCGCCAGGCCGGCGTCGCGCCCGGCACGGTCTACGAGGTCTACGGCCTGTGCACCGACATCGTCGACATCGACACCCGCAT
This sequence comes from Streptomyces sp. NPDC052052, assembly GCF_040680455.1. Classification (NCBI taxonomy): domain Bacteria; kingdom Bacillati; phylum Actinomycetota; class Actinomycetes; order Kitasatosporales; family Streptomycetaceae; genus Streptomyces; species Streptomyces sp. NPDC052052. Next base: position 177,142 of record NZ_JBFAWU010000014.1, read on the forward strand.
CCTGCACGCCTTCCACATCGACGACACCGCGATCGCCGAGGTCGGGCCGCACCGCAAGGCCAAGGACGACGAGCTGCTGCTCGCGGTCACCCTGCACGTACAGCGCGAGACGCTCCTCAAGGCGGTCACCTCGACGGTGCGGGTCCAGTTGCGGCTCGACCCGCGCGGCGGCGGCGAGCAGCCGGTGCCTGCCGCGCTCGCCCCGTTCGCGGTGGACCGCCTCGGCACGGAGCCCGGCTGGACGCCCGAGCCGGTCGAGGCGGACCTCGCGGCCGAGGACCTGCTCAAGGAGCTGACCGCCGGCAGGAACGCGTACGCCTGGAAGTTCCGTATTCCGTACTGGTACTGCCACTTCACCGAGCGCCAGCAGATGTCCGGCTATCTGCGGCTGATGGAGGAGGCCAAGGACCGGCTCGTCGCCGACCGCGGGGTCTCCATCAAGACGCTGCTCGACGAGCAGAACTGGATCCCGGTGGTGCCGCACTCGCGGATCACGGTCCTCGACGAGGCGCGCATGGAGGAGGACCTGTACATCGTCCTCACCGTCGAGAACGTCTTCAAGGGCTTCACCTACGACTCCCGCATGGACACCTACGTCGTGCGGGACGGGCAGCTCGTGCAGACCGCGACCGGCCGCATCACCCATGGCTACGCGGTCATCGAGAACCGCCGCGACTGGTCGCTGGTCTCCTTCGACGACCGCATGAACGCGGCCCTGGAGGGCCGAGCGGCATGAACCGCGAGGCCGGGGTCGTGGTCACCGGGGTCGGCGCCGTCACCTGTCACGGCGCCGGCACGGACGGGCTGTGGCGGGCAATGACGGCGGCCGGGGTCCGGACGCCGGACCGCCCGGCGGATCCGCTCGCCCACATGGAGCTGCCGCTGATCAGCCTGGTGCCCGACCCCGACCCCGACCCCGACCCCGGCCCCGAATCGGCGGAGGGGCGGGCGGCGCGGTTCGCGTCGCTGGCCGCCGCCGAGGCACTGGCCGACGCGGGGCTCGACGCGGTCGCACTCGCCGGTGCGCGCACCGCCGTCGTGCTCGGCAGCTGCATGGGCGAGCCCGGCGACAACGAGCGCGGGCGCGGCGGCGACGGCTGGCGGCCACCGTTCCGGCTGGCCACCCAACTCGCCGCCGAACTCGGTCTGTTCGGCAGCGCCATGGACGTCGCCAACGCCTGCGCCGCCGGCGCGTACGCCCTCGGGATCGCCGCCGACCTGGTGCGCGCCGGGGAGGCGGACGTGGTGCTCGCGGGCGGCGCCGACGCCTACTCGCGGGTGGCGCTCGGCTGCTTCAACCGGCTCGGGGCCGTCGACCCCGAGCGCTGCCGGCCCTTCGAGAGCGACCGGGCCGGCACGGTCTTCGCCGAGGGCGCGGGCGTCCTGGTCGTCGAGTCGGCCGCGCACGCCCGGGCCCGGGGCGCCCTCGACGCCGGCGGCCGGACGCTGCGCCTTCAAGGTGCCGCCTGGAGCTGCGACGCGGACCATCCCACCGCGCCGCGCGAGGACGGCGAGCAGATCGTACGGGCGATGCGCGAGGCCCTCGGCGACGAGCCCGGCGCAGTGGGATGCGTGGTGCCGCACGGCACCGGCACCCGGCTCAACGACGTACTGGAGAGCCGGGCCCTGCACCGGGTGCTCGGCGCGGACGCGGCCCGGGTGCCGCTCTACAGCCTCAAGGCGCTCCTCGGCCACGCGGGCGGGGCCTCGGCCGCGCTCGGAGCGGTCGCGGCGGCGCTGATCCTGCGGCACGGGGCCGTCCCGCCGAACGTGCCGCTCAAGGAACAGGACCCGGCGTGCGAGGTCCTGCTGCCGCAGGGCGCGGCGGTGCCGCTGGCCGGGCGGCGGGTGCTGGTCAACGCGTACGGGTTCGGCGGGAACAACGCCTCGCTGGTGCTGGCCGGCCTGGACGAGAGCGTGAGGAGAGGGGAGTTCGGATGAGCAGCGGCAACGCGGCGGCGGTCCCGCTCGCCGTCACCGGAGTGGGCGTCGTGACGCCGTGGGGCGACGAGCCCGCCCGGGCCGCGGCCGGCGGCGGGCGCCCGGCGGGCGACGAGCCCTGGTTCGACCATCGGCGCCGGCTCGGTCCGCGCGGCTACAAGTACCTGCCGCCGGCCGCCCGGTACGCGCTGGCCGCGGCCCGCGCGGCGGCCGCGGACGGCGGCCGGCCCGGCCCGGTGCCCGAGGATCGGCGCGGCCTGCTGCTCGCCACCAACGCGGGTCTCGCCGGGGTGTTCGACGCGATGGACGCGGCGGTGGTGGAGCAGGGCGCGCAGACCATCTCCCCGGCGTCCGCGCCGTACTTCGCCGTCAATGTGCTCGGCAACCGGCTCGCCGTCGAATTCGGCCTGAAGGGCTTCGCGTTGACCGTCGCCACCGCCCGGACCGCCGCGCTGGACGCACTGTCCACGGGTGCGCTCGCGCTCGCCGCGGGCCGCTGCGACGCGCTGCTGCTCGCCGCGGCGGAGGAACCGCTGCCCGCCACCCGGGGCGGCGGCGGGGAACAGGGTGCCGTGGCGCTCGCGCTGGAGCCGCTCGCGGCGGCCGAGGCGCGCGGTGCGCGGGTGCGGGCCGTGCTCAGGTCCCGCTCGCTGTTCCTGCCACCCGCGGCCCTGGCCGACGCCGGCGGACGGGCCGCCGCCCAGCGGGCACTGGCCGGGGCGCTGGGCGCGCTGGCCGAGTCGGGCGGCGAGCCGGGGGTCCTCCTCCCGGACCTGGACTCCTCCGCGGTGGCGGAGACCGTCGCGGTGGCTCTCGCCGGGCTGCCCCGGCGGCCCCGTCCGGACGCCCCGGAGCCGCCGACGCCGTCCGGCGCCGGATGCCTGGGCCCGGCGCTCGCGCTCGCGCGCGCCGTGACCGAGGCGGGCGGCGGAACGCGGCTCGTCGTCAGCGCCACCGAGGCGGGGCAGGTCGCGCTCGTCAGCGTCGCCCCCCAAGTCAACCGTCACGCAGAGGAGTTGCAGCATGCTGAAATCGCTTGAGGGGAGCTGGTGCCTGGTCCTGGGCGCGTCCAGCGGCATCGGACGGGCGGTCGCGCTCGGCCTCGCCGAAGAGGGCGTCCATGTGGCCGGGGTGCACTTCGACACCGCGGCGCGCGAGGACGAGGTCGCGCAGCTGGTCGACGACATCCGCGCCAAGGGTGTCCAGGCCCGGTTCTTCAACGCCAACGCCGCCGCCAGGGCGACCCGCGCCCGCCTGCTCCCCGAGCTCGCCGAGCTGACCGGGCACGGCGGCGGCGTCCGGATCCTCGTGCACTCGCTGGCCTTCGGCACCCTTGTGCCGTTCCTGCCGCGTGAGGGCTGGGACAAACAACTCGCCACGCGCCAGATGGAGATGACCCTCGACGTCATGGCGCACAGCCTCGTCTACTGGACGCAGGACCTGGTCGCCGCCGACCTGCTGCGCCCCGGCTCCAAGGTGTACGCCCTCACCAGCGCCGGCACCTCCCAGCATCTGCCCAGCTACGGAGCGGTGAGCGCCGCCAAGAGCGCTCTGGAGTCCCATGTCCGCCAGCTCGCCTGCGAGTTGGCCACGAGCGGCATCGCCGTGAACGCGCTGCGCGCCGGAACCACCGTCACCCCGGCGCTGCAACGCATCCCCGAGCACGCCGCCTACGTCGCCCGCGCCGCCGAGAACAACCCGCACCGGCGGCTGACCCGGCCCGAGGACGTCGCGGACGCCGTCGCGCTGCTGTCGCGCTCCGAGTCCTCGTGGCTGACCGGCAACACCATCGGCGTCGACGGTGCGGAGCTGAACGCCGCCGCCGGCGCCTGGGGCTGATCCGCGCGACTCCGGAGTCCCGGCCCACCGCAACTCCCGTAACTCCCCCTCTCCCTTACGACTTTCAGGAGCTGACATCGATGAGTGCCAGTCTTGCCACCGGGGCGGACCCGGACACCCTGGTCGTCTCCGGCTGGTCCGCGGCGTCGCCGTACGGTCTCGGCGCCGAGGCCTTCGCCGAGGGCGTGCGGGGGATGCGCGACGCGGTGCGCACCGCCGACGGAGCCGGTCCGGACAGCGTGCCCGGCACGGGCAGCGACCTCGGACCCTACGAACGAGCCGGACGCATCGCCGGGTTCGACATCCGCGCGGTGCTCGGCCGCAAGGGAACCCGTGCCATGGACCGGGCCACCGCGCTCGCCGTGCACACCGCCGGGATGCTCCTCGACCAGGCCGGGCCGGGGCTCGCCCAGGACGCCCCGGAGGCCGTCGGCATGGTGCTCGGCACCGGCCACGGCAGCGTCCAGAGCATCATGGACTTCACCCGGGACTCGCTGACCGGTGAGAAGCCCTTCCATGTGGACCCGGCACTGTTCCCGAACACGGTGATGAACCGGGCCGCCGGGCAGAGCGCCATCTGGCACACCCTGCGCGGCCCCAACACCACGGTGTCCGGCGGTGCGCTCACCGGGCTGCTCGCCCTCAACTACGCGGCGCGGCTGCTGCGCAGGCGGCACTGCGAGGCCGTGCTGTGCGGCGCCGTCGAGGAGTTCTCCACCGAGCGCGCCTGGCTGGAGTACCGGGCCCGTACCGGCAGCCCGCACCGGCAGCCGGTCGGCCCGCTCGGCGAGGGCTGCGCGCTGTTCCTGCTGGAGTCGGCCGGCCGGGCCCGCGCCCACGGCCGCACCCCGCTCGCCGCGCTGGCCGGCTCCCGGTTCTTCGCCTTCGGGGACCCCGACCGGGCCGACGAGGCCGTCACCCGGGCCGTCACCGAGGCGCTGAAGGAGGCCGATGTGCGCCCCGCCGACGTCGCCCTGCTCGTGCCGTCCGACGCGGGCGGCCCGCTCGGCGCCCGCGAGGACGCCGCGCTCGCCGCGGTCTTCGACGAGCACCACCCGCCCCGGCTGCGGCTGCGCCGTCTGATCGGCGACCTGGGCGCGGCCTCCGCCTCGATGCAGCTGGCCGCGGTGCTGGCCGCCGCCCCGGACGGTCCTGTCCTGGTCACCTCCGTGGACCCGGACGGCCAGACCGGTGCGGTGGTGCTGCACGCGGGGGGCCGGTGAGCACCCTCCTGACCACCGCCGTGCGGCGCCCCGATCCGGCCGCGCCGCCCCGGCGCCAACTGCGGTGCGCCGCCTACCGGTTGCGCCGCGTGATCATCCGCTTCGCCTACCGAAACCACCACCTGGAAGGACCCCACGTCATGCCCGAAACCACCACCGCCCCGGCGCTCGACAAGGAGCAGCTGCGCGACCTGGTCGCCGAAGTCCTGGACCTGGACGTCGCCGAGGTCACCGACACCGCCCACTTCGTCGACGACCTCGACGTCGACTCGCTGATGGCGCTGGAGATCACCGTGCGCCTGGAGAAGGAGTACGGGGTGAAGCTCCAGGAGACGGAGCTGACCGCGATCACCTCGCTGCAGGGCACGTACGAACTGCTCGACGGCAAGCTGCGGGAGCAGCGGTGAGTGCCGCGACGCCGATGGGCGACCTGGAGCTGATCCGCACCGGCAGTCAGGGTGCTGTCACCGCGTTCGACGTCCCGGTCGACGACTCCGTGATCGAGGGCCACTACCCGGGCTTCCCCGTGCTGCCGGGCGTCTTCCTCATCGAGGCGGCCGACCGCACGGTCCACCAGTGGGCGCAGGAGAACGTGCCCGCCCGTGACGGCGCCGAGGGCGGCGAGGTCGACCTCGTGGCCATGGACCGCTGCCGTTTCCACCGGCCGGTGTTCCCCGGCGACCGGGTCCTCGCCGACCTGGAGGTGGCCGAGAACGCGGTCGGACTGCTGTTCAAGGCCGCCGTCTCCACCAACCGCGGCAAGGTCGCCGACATCCGGCTGCGCTACCGCGTGCGCGACGGCCACGAGCCGGCCGCGCAGGAAGCCGAGGAAGCCTCGTGAGCGGGTACGGCATCGACCGGATCAAGAGCACCATCCCGCACCGGGGGGAGATCCTCCTGGTCGACCGGGTCACCGAGGTGGTGCCGGGCGAGCGCCTGACCGCCGTCAAGGCCGTCTCCGGCAACGAGCCCTGCTACGCGCGGCTCGGCGCGGACGCGGCCGCCGCCGACTACGCCTACCCGGTCTCCCTGGCCATCGAGTCGTGGGCGCAGTCCGCGGTGCTCCTGTCGGTGTGGGAGACACCCAACCCCGACGTGCTGGTCGGAAAGGTCGAACTGGCGGGCTCCATCAACGAGGTGACCGTCGGCGGCCGGGCCTATCCCGGGGACGTCCTGGAGCACCGGGTCCGCCTGGTGAAGGCCGTCGACGAGACGGCGGTTCTCGCCGGCGAGACCTACGCGGGCGGCCGGGAGGTGCTGCGCTTCGGGGCGTTCGTGGTGACGCTGCGCGATGTCGCGGAACTGGCCCCGGCCCCCGGGCGGGCCCTCGTCCCCGCGTGAACCACCCCTGCCCACACGCAGCCACACACATCGAGGAGACGACAGGCATGTCAGCGGAGACGGAGAGCGGCAGGGTCGCGCTGGTCACCGGCGGATCGCGGGGGATCGGCAGGGCGGTGGTGGAGCGGCTGGCCCGGGACGGGTACGACATCGCGTTCTGCTACCGCTCCGACGAGCAGGCCGCGGGCCTGGTGGAGAAGGAGGTGCGGGAGCTGGGCCGGCAGGTGTACGCGCGGCGCGTGGACGTGTCCGACGGTGCGCAGGTAAGGGAGTTCGTGCAGGTCGCCGAGGACACGCTCGGGCCGGCGACGGCCGCGGTGACCTCGGCGGGCATCACCCGGGACAGCCCGCTGGTGCTGATGCCGGACGAGGACTGGGACGCGGTCGTGCGCACCAACCTCGACGGCACCTACCACCTGTGCCGGTCCGTGGCCTTCCCGATGGTCAAGCGGGGCGGCGGCGCCGTCGTCACGCTGTCCTCGGTGGCGGGCGTGGCCGGCAACGCGGGCCAGACCAACTACTCGGCGTCGAAGGCGGGCATCATCGGCTTCACCCGTTCCTTCGCCAAGGAGGCGGGCCGGCACGGGATCCGTGCGAACGCGGTGGCGCCCGGGTTCATCGAGACCGACATGACCTCCGTGCTGCCGCCGAAGAAGGCCAAGGAGATGCAGAGCCGGATCCCGCTGAAGCGGTTCGGCAGCCCCGAGGACGTGGCCTCGCTGGTCTCGTTCCTGGTGTCGCCGCAGGCCTCGTACATCACGGGCCAGGTGTTCCAGGTGGACGGCGGTATCTCCCTGTGAGCGCCGCCGCCCGTGGGGGCCGCCGCACCCGGCGGCCCCCACGGTTCTACTTCTCGCTGCGCAGCCCCTACTCCTGGCTCGCCCATCACGACCTGCTGAAGCACCATCCGCAGACGGCGGCGACCCTGGAGTGGGTGCCGTTCTTCGAGCCGGACGAGCTGAGCCGCACCCTGCTGGCCGAGGCCGGCGGTGCCTTCCCGTACACGCCGATGTCGCCGGAGAAGCACCGCTACATCCTCCAGGACGTCCGGCGCCTGGCCGCCGCGCGCGGGCTCGTCTTCAGCTGGCCGGTGGACCGCGACCCGGTGTGGGAGGTGCCGCACCTGGGCTATCTGGCGGCGGAGCGGCATGGGCGCGGCGCCGCGTACATCGCGCTGGCCGCCCGCGCCCGCTGGGAGCTCGGGCAGGACATCTGCGACCCGGAGGTGATCGCCGGATTCGGGCCCGAACTCTGCCTGGACGGCGATGAGTTGGCGGGCGCTGCGGACGATCCGCAGCTGCGTGCCGAGGGTGTGCGGGTGCTGCTCGAGATCCAGCGGGACGGCGTCTTCGGGGTGCCGTTCTTCGTGGACCACTACGACAAGTACTGGGGCGTCGACCGGCTCCCCGCCTTCGTCGCCGCGCTCGCCGCCCGGGAGCCCGTGGACGCGGTCCCGGACCCGCCGGTCCCCGTGCCCGCACGCTCCGTCGACGACGGGCACGCGGGCGGCTGCGGTTAGCGCCTGCCGGGTCCGGATCCGGACACGGACCCAGACCCGGACACGGACCCAGACCGGTCGGAGCGGCGTATAGGTGCCGCATAGGGCACGCCGGTTCGCTGGAGGCCAGACCACTGCTGTGCGAGCGCGGCCCAACGAGCCGCAGAGGGTGAGTAGTTGGGGTGACCGACTTCGAGAGCTTCGTCGGCGCGCTGCGCCGCAGGGCCGGGCAGCGGCCCGGCCACAGCGCCGTCCGCTTCTGCACCGGAGCGGACGAGGAGGAGCTGACGTACGGGGAGCTGGACCGCAGGGCCCGGGCCGCCGCCCACTGGCTCACCGGCCGCGTGGCGGCCGGCGACCGCGTGCTGGTGTCCTGCGGCCCCGGCACCGGCTTCCTGCGCGCCTTCCTCGCCTGTCTGTACGCCGGTGCGGTGCCGGTCCCGGTGCCGCTGCCCGGCGGGTTCGGGCGGCAGGAGACCCGGACCACCGCGATCGCCGCCGACACCGGGGCCCGCCTGGTGCTCACCGACCACACCGGCCTTCCCGCGGTGACCCGGTGGCTGGACGCCGACCCCGGCACGCGGCCCCGGCCCGATGTGGTCGACGTGGCGGAGGCCGAGCGGTCCGGTGACGCGGCGGCCTGGCGCGAACCGGCCGTGGACGCGGGCACGTTGTGCTTCCTGCAGTACACCTCGGGCTCCACCAGCGACCCGAAGGGCGTGATGGTCGCGCACGGGGCGCTCGTGCACAACCTCGGCCTGATGCGCGACAGCCACGGCTGGCACTCCGGCATGACCTGGTGCAGCTGGCTGCCCCCGTACCACGACATGGGGCTGATCGCGATGATGCTCGCCCCGCTGTTCCTGGGCGGCACCGCGGTCCTCATGTCCGCCACCGAGTTCCTCAAGCGACCGGTGACCTGGCTGCGTCTGATCGACCGGTACGGCGCCGAGATCAGCTGCGCCCCCGACTTCGCCTACGACCTGTGCGCGCGCCGGCTCACCGAGGAGCAGACCGCGGGCCTCGACCTGTCCCGCTGGCGCTACGCCTGCAACGGCGCCGAGCCGGTCGACGCCGCGACCCTGGACCGGTTCGCGCGGCGGTTCGCGGGGGCGGGCTTCGCGGCCCGCGCCCTCCTGCCCGGCTACGGGCTCGCCGAATCCACCCTGTACGTCTCCGGCACCCCCGTCGACGCACCGCCGACCGTGCTCGCCGCCGACGCCGCGGCGCTGGCCCGCGGCGAACTGGTACCCGGTGAACACGGCGCCCCCGTCCAGCAGCTGGCGGGCAGCGGGGTGGTCCGCGGACTCGACGTACGGATCGTGGACCCGCGGACCCGCACCGAGCTGCCGGAGGGGAGGATCGGCGAGATCTGGATCCGCGGCGCGAGCGTCGCCCTCGGCTACTGGAACCGGCCCGAGGAGACCGAGCGGACCTTCGGCGCGCGCACCGCCGACGGAACCGGCCCGTTTCTGCGCACCGGCGACCTCGGCACGCTGCGTCAGGGGGAGCTGTACGTCACCGGCCGCATCAAGGAAATGATCATCGTGCACGGCCGGAACCTGTACCCGCACGACATCGAGCGCGAACTGCGCTCCCTGGACTCCGCGTTCAGCGACCACCCCACGGCCGTCTTCGCCTCCAGGGCGCGCGCCGGCGGCGCCGAGGAGATCGTCGCCGTGCAGGAAGTGCGCGGGCGCGGCCGGACCGAGGCGGAGCTGGCCGCACTCGCCCGCGGAGCCCGGGCCCGGCTCGCCCAGCGCCTCGGCGCGAAGGTCGGCGCGGTGGTGCTGGTCAAGCCGGGCCGGATCCTGCGCACCACCAGCGGGAAGATCCAGCGGACCCGGATGCGGCAGCTCTTCGAGAGCGGCGAGCTCGACATCCTGCACGAGGAGACGACGCCCGAACTGCGCGCCGCCCGGCGCCCCTGGGACCCGCACGCACTGAGCCGGGAGCTGGAGGAGCGGCTCGGGGACCCGCACGACGAACGACAGGTGTTCTCCTACGCACGGGCCGCCGCGGAGGACCGCGCCGAGGAGTTCCCCGCGGACGTGTGCCGGGAGCTGGACGCGCTCGGCGTGCCCCGCCACTTCGTACCGGCCGAGCACGGCGGCGACCTGCGCACCAGCGAACAACTCCTCCAGCTGATCCGTACGCTGGCGCGGCGCGACTTCACCTCGGCGCTGGCGCACGCCAAGACCTACCTGGGCTGCGTGTCCGTGTGGGTGGCCGGCCGCCCCGAGCAGGCGCGGGCCCTCGCCGAGCGGGTGAACGCCGGCGCCGTGGTCAGCCTCGCGCTCACCGAGCACGCCCACGGCAGCGACCTGCTCGCCGGGGAGCTGCGCGCCGAGCGCACCGAGCGCGGATGGCGGCTCGACGGCAGCAAGTGGCTCATCAACAACGCCACCCGCGCCGACCTGGTCTGCGTACTGGCCCGCACCCGACCGGACGGCGGCACCCGCGGCTTCAGCCTCTTCCTGGTGGACAAGTCGGCGCTGCTGAGCGGCGGTTGGCGTCCGCTGCCGCACGTGCCCACGCACGGCGTGCGCGGCGCCGACATCAGCGGCCTCGTCCTGGACGGCGCCGAGGTCCCGGCCGACGCGCTGGTCGGTGCCGAGGGGGAGGGGCTGGAGATCATCCTCAAGGGCTTCCAGGTCACCCGCACCCTCTGCTCGGCGATGTCCCTCGGCATGACCGATCACGCGCTGCGCACCGCAGTCGGCTTCGCCCGCGGTCACCAGCTGTACCGCCGCCCCCTCGCCGAACTCCCGCACGCCGCACGGACCCTGGCCGAGGCCTACGTCGACCTGCTGGCCATGGAGGCGGCGAGCACGGTGGCCACCCGCTCCGCGCACACCCTGACCGGGGAGCAGAGCGCGGTGTCGGCGGTGACCAAGTACCTGGTGCCGACGGTGGGCGACGAGGTGATCGGGGCCCTGCGCGCCCTGCTGGGCGCCCGCGCCATGCTGACGGCGGACTACGCCGACGGCGCGTTCCAGAAGCTCGAGCGCGACCACCGGATCGTCGGGATCTTCGACGGCAGTACGGCCGTCAACCTGAACTCCCTGATCAACCAGTTCCCGGTGCTGTGCCGGGGCTGGCGGGGCCGCTTCGCCGACCACGACGCAGTCGCGGCGGCCGCTCGCCTCGACGCCCCCGCGCCGCCCCTCGACCCCACCCGGCTGAGCCTGTACGCGCGTACCGGATCCAGCGTCGTGCAGGCGCTGCCACAGGCGGTGACCCGCCTCGCGGAGCGGGCCCCGGCCGCGGTGGCCGGGCGGGCCCGTGAGCTGGTCGCCCACGCCGAGCAGCTGCACTCCGACATGGGCGCGGCGCGGCACACCGCCCGCGCGGTCCCGGAGTCCGCCTTCCGCGCGGCCCAGCGGTACGCGCTCGTGTACGCGGGCGCCGCCGCCGTCCACCTGTGGCTGGAGAACGCCGGCACCCCGCGCGCCCAGGGCCCGCTGTGGGACGGCGCCGCCTGGCTCGACGCCGTCCTCGCCCGCCTCCTGCGCCGGCTGACCGGCGCCCCGGACCTGGACGACACCGACGGCGCCGCGCTCGACGCCCTGCTGCCCGTGCTGCGGGCCCAGGCCGAGGGGAACCTGCTGTTCTCCCTCTTCCCCTGCCCCCTGGGCGAGCCGGCCCACCCCGACCGCACGACGGAGGAAGCGGCATGACGGAACTGCTCGCCCTGCGGCAGGACCGGGCTCTGCGCCCGGACCCCGGCCCCGACCCGGTCCTGGACCGCATCGCCCGCCTGGAGACCCTCCTCGGCGACCCCGACGACCCCGCCAACCCGCTCGGACTCGCGGCCGTCCTCGACGCCGACGAACGCGGCGAACTCCTCGCGGCCGGCGAGGAGGCGCTGGCCGCCTTCGGGCTGGGGGCCGAGTTCGTGCCCGTGGCCCTCGGCGGACGCTTCGCGCGGGCCGACCGCTTCGCGCTGCTGATGCGCAGCCTGTTCCGGCGGGACTGCGCGCTGGGCATCGGACACGGTGTCACCAGCTTCATCGCCTCCCTGCCCGTGTGGGCGGACGGCAGTGCCGAGCAGCGCCGGGCCGCGGCCGACCTGCTGTGCTCCGGCGGCCGGATCGCCGCCGCGTACACCGAGCTCGACCACGGCAGCGACTTCGCCCGCGTCTCGCTCACCGCGCGCCGGACACCGGACGGCTATGTCGTCGACGGCGGCAAGCAGCTCGTCAACAACATCGGCCGCGCCGAGGCCGCCGTCCTGTTCGCCCGCACCGACGAGCGCCCCGGCAGCCGCGGCCACTCCCATCTCCTCGTCGACCTGACCGCACTGCCCGCCGACCGGGTCGACCGGTCCGCCCGGTACCCGACCTCGGGCGTGCGCGGCTGTCTGCTCGGCGGCGCCGACTTCACCGACTGCCCCGTCCCGGCCGACGCACTGCTCGGCGACGAGGGCGCGGCGATGGAGACCGTCCTGAAGGTCTTCCAGATCACCCGGTGCGTCCTGCCCGGGATGGTGGTCGGCGTCGGCGACAGCCAGCTGCGTACGGCGCTCTCCTTCGCCCGGCGGCGCCGGCTGTACGGCGGCACCGTCAGCCGGCTCCCGCTCGCCCGCGCCACCCTGGCCGGCGCCTTCACGGATCTGCTGGTCTGTGACGCACTCGGCGTGGTCGCCGCACGCACCCTGCACCTCGCCCCCGAGGAGGCCGGTGTCCGCTCGGCGGCGGTGAAGTACCTGGTGCCCAAGCTGCTCCAGGACAGCTCCTACCGCCTCGGAGTGCTGCTCGGCGCCCGCAGCTACGTACGCGAGGGTCCTTACGCCGGATTCCAGAAAGCCGCCCGTGACCTGCCGGTCGTCGCGCTGGCCCATGCGAGCGGCGCGGTGTGCCTGTCGAACATCGTGCCGCAGCTGCCGCGGCTGGCCGACCGCGCCTGGCACCCGGCGCTCCAGGGGCGTGAACCCGCCGTACAGGACGCCCTGTTCCGGCTGCACGACCCGCTGCCCGATCTCGACCTCGGCCGTCTCGAACTGACCACGCGCGGCACCGACGGGCTGGCCGCCCTGCTGCCCGCGTTCGCCGCCGACCTCGCCCGGCGCGCCGTCGACCGGCCCGAGCTCACCGAACTCGCGGCTCTGGCAGGCGAGTTCCGCGCCCACCTGGCCGATCTCGCGGACCGCGCCGCGGCGCTGCCCCCGCGGGACCGCACCCCCGTCGCGGGCCGCCGCGGCTTCCTGCTGGCCGAGCGGTATGTGTACCTGCTCGCGGCGGCGGCCTGCCTCGGTGTGTGGCGGGAGGCCGGGCGGGACCCGGCCGCCGACGCGTTCCTCGCCGACCCGCTCTGGGCCACCGCCGCACTGCACCGGCTCGCCGAACGGCTCGGCCCGCACCGTGACCCGCTGCCCGAGACCGTCGTCGGACCGCTCGTCGACGAGCTGTCCGCCCGACACGACACCGCCCGCACCTTCGATCTTTTCCGCATCCAGCTGGCCACGAACGGCCTGCCTGCTCAAGGGAGTTGACGCATGACCGAAACCGCAGCCGACCTGGTCCGTTCACCGCAGGTCGTCCGGGCCTGGCTGGTCGACCGGGTCGCCTACTACCTCGAGTGCAACCCGTCCGACATCGACGAGGGCGCCGCACTCGCCGAGATGGGACTCGACTCGGTGTACGCCCTGACCCTGTGCGGCGACGTCGAGGACCGCTTCGGCCTGGTGGTGGAGCCCACCCTGGCCTGGGACCACCCGACCATCGACGCGATCACCGCACATCTCGCGGCCGAGCTGGCGCTCTAGGGAGCGTTTCGAAAGTCCCGCCTGCTCGGCCTGCCCTGCGGGCAGACGACGCCACTTTCGAAACACGCCCTGGCCGTACACCCTGGAGGGCCCCACCATGCCCGAGAAATCGTTCCCCGGAATCCTGTCGACCGTGGGCAACACCCCGCTCGTCGAGTTCACCCGGCTGCTGCCCGAGTTCGGCTCCCGTGTCTTCGGCAAGATCGAACGCTTCAACCCCGGCGGCAGCATCAAGGACCGGTCGGCCCTCGGCATGCTGATGGCCGCCATCCGCAGCGGCGAGGTGCAGCCCGGCCGGTCGGTGATCGTCGAGTCCAGCTCCGGCAATCTCGCCGTCGGCCTCGCCCAGATCTGCCGCTACTTCGGGCTGCGCTTCGTCTGCGTGGTGGACGGCAAGACCACCGAGCAGAACCTGGCCATCCTGCGGGCCTACCGTGCCGAGGTCGAGGTGGTCACCGAACGCGACGAACTGACCGGCGAGTTCCTGCCGGTTCGGCTGCGCCGGGTACGGGAGATCCTGGCCCGCACCCCGGCCGCGTACTGGCCCAACCAGTACGCCAGCCTGCTCAACCCCAAGGCGCACGAGACGACGATGCGGGAGATCGAGCAGAGCCTCGACGGCAAGGTCGACTACCTGTTCTGCCCGGTCAGCACCTTCGGCACGCTGCGTGGCTGCCGCGACCACATCACCGCGCGCGGCCTGGACACCAAGGTCGTCGCCGTGGACGCGCTGGGCAGCGCCATCTTCGGCCTGGAGTCCACCCAGCGGCTCATCCCCGGACACGGCGCCTCCATCGTCCCGCCGCTGGCCGTACCCGCCTACGCCGACGAGGTGGTGCACATCTCCGACCTGGAGTGCGTCGTCGCCTGCCGGCGGCTCATCGGGCGGGAGGCAGTGCTCGCGGGCGGTTCCTCGGGGGCGGCCGTGGCCGCGCTCTGGAAGTTCCGGCACCACGTCCCCGACGGCTCGAACTGCGTGCTCATGTTCCCGGACGGCGGCGACCGCTATCTCGACACCATCTACTCGGACAGCTGGGTGCGCGAACACTTCGGTGACGTGTCCCACCTGTGGAAGGACTGATACGTCATGGCCGAACCTCCGGCCACCCGGAGCCACCCGGGCGCCGGCCTCGTCTCGGCCGGGCAGGAAGCGCTCTGGCTGGCCCACCAGCTCGCCCCGGACAGCTCCGCCTTCAACGTGGTCCTCGCCGTACGGCTGCGCGACCCCGTCGACACGGACGTACTGCAGGACGCGCTGACCGCCGTCGCCGCCCGTCATGAACTGCTGCGCTCACGGTTCGCCGCGACCGACGAGGGACCGGTGCGCACCACCGTGCCGCCCGCCTCGGTCCGCCTCGACGTACGCGAGGTGCCCGGCGTCGCCGAGGCCGAGCTGTTCCGGCTCGCGACCGGCGCCGGCGAGGAGCCGTTCCGGCCTGCGTCGCAGGGCGCCTTCCGCGCGGTCCTGCTGCGCCGCGGTCCCGCCGACGCCGTGCTCGTCACGGCCACCCACCACATCGTCAGCGACGCCACCTCACAATGGCTGCTGGTCCGCGACCTGTTCGCCGAGTACGGCGCCCGGACCGGCCAGGACGCGCCGCCGCCCGCCGAGCCGGCCGACTGGGACCGACAGGTGCGCGCGGAACGGGACTTCGTGGCCGGTGCCCGCGGCGCGCGGGCCGCGGCACACTGGCGCGGCATCTGCGACGGCCTGCCCGCCGCCGAACTGCCCACCGACCGGCCGCGCCCGCCGCACCGCCTGCTGGACGGCGCCACCCACGAACTCGTCTGGGACCCGCAGACCGGACAGCGGCTGCGCTCGGCGGCCGCCGAGCGCGGGCTCACCCCGTTCGCCTGGCTGCTCGGCACCTTCCAGGCCGCCCTGCACCGCTCCGGCTGCGGCGACGACTTCCTCATCGGCTGCCCGGCCACCACCCGCTTCACCCCCGAGACCCGGCAGGCCGTCGGCTACTACGTCAACGCCCTGCCGATGGCGGCCCGGTTCACCCCGCACACCCCGCTGCTCGCGACGGTCGAGGCCGCGCAGGACCAGCTGCGCCGCGGCCTGGCCCACGCCCGCTACCCCGTCGAACTGCTCGGCGGCTCCGCGGCCAGGGGCCCGCTGTTCCGCATCTCCTGCACCCTGGTCGCCGCCGACCGGCTGCCCGTCCCCGGCCTGTACGAGGGACCGGTGCGGCTCGGCGGACTGCGGGCCGAGCTGTGCGACGTACCGCAGCAGGAGGGACAGCTCGACCTGACCGTCGAAGTGCTGCAGGACTCCCGAGGCTTCAAGGCGGTGCTCCGCTACGACACCGCTCTCTTCGACGCCGCCACCCTCGACCGGTTCGCCGCGACCTGGCAGCGGCTGCTCGACGTCTCCCTCGACGCCCCGCACACACCGGTCGCCGATGTCGCTCTCGCCGCCCAGGACGACCTGGACTTCCTGCTCGCCCTCGGAACGGAGGCGGCGTGAGCACCGATGCCCCGCTGCGCAGGCAGCTGCCCGACGGGCCCGCGGTGTGGTGCACCAACGGCCCGGCGGCCGTGGCGATGTGGCGCGAGATGGTGCCGCCGGGCGCCTACCACCGGGCGGCACAGCGGCTGCGGCCCGGCGACACCGTCGTCGACATCGGCGCCAACATCGGCCTGATGTCGGTGTACTGCTCGCGGGTCCGCCCCGGCGTGCGGGTGCTGGCCGCCGAACCGGCCCCGGCGCTCCACGCCTGCCTCGAACGCAACCTCGCCGAGCACGCCGCCCCCGGCTGGCACACCGAGTGCGTCGCCGTCGCCGACCGGCCGGGCCGGCTGACCTTCACCTACTACCCCGAGGCGCCCGGCAACTCCGGGCTGCACGCCGACCCGGCCGCCGACGACGCGATCACGCTCGCCTTCCTGCGCAACAGCGGTGTCGACCCCGAGGACGCCACCGAACTGGTCGACGGGCTGCACACGGGCGTCGAGTTCACCGTGCCCGCCGTCACCGCCTCACAGCTGCTGCGCCGGCACGCCGTGGACCGCGTCGACCTGCTGAAGGTGGACGTGGAGCGCGCCGAGCTCGAGGTGCTGCGCGGCGTCGCCGACGAGCACTGGCCGCTCGTCGGTGCCGTCGTCGCCGAGGTGCACGACGAGGACGGCCGCCTCGACGCCGTACGGGGCCTGCTGACGCGGCACGGCTTCACCGTCCGGGTGAGCCAGGACCCGCTGCTCGCGGACACCGTCCTCTACGACGTGGAGGCCGTCCGGGGCGGCTGAATTCCCGTGCGGGCTCCGGGTGTTCGGGTCGTATAGGGCGCATATAGCGCCCGGGTCCACGCTCTTGTCAGCACCCGGAGGCCCCGGCCTCCCGAAGAGCTCCGGCCCCGCAGAGAGGGAACCCCATGCTGATCCTCCGACGCACCGATGTGGCGGACGTGCTGTCCGGCCGGGAGGCGGAGATCATCGACCTCGTCGCCGACACGTACCGGCTGCACGACGCCGGGCACACGTCCCTGCCGCACTCGACGTTCCTGCGCTTCCCCGAGGAAGGGCACGCCCGCGACCGGATCATCGGGCTGCCGGCCTACCGGGGCGGCGAGCGGCCGGCCGCCGGGATGAAGTGGATCGCCTCCTTCCCCGGCAATGTGGCGGCGGGGACCGAGCGGGCCAGCGCCGCCATCGTCCTGAACTCCCTCGACCACGGCCGCCCGGTCGCCCTCGTCGAGGGCGCCGTCGTCTCCGCCAAGCGGACCGCGGCGAGCGCCGCGCTGGCCGCCGTCGAGCTCACCGCCGAACGGCCACCCGCCTCCGTGCTGCTGATCGGCTGCGGTGTCATCAACCTGGAGGTGCTGCGCTTCCTCGCCGCAGCGCTCCCCGGACTCACCGACGCCGCCCTCTACGACACCGACCCGACGCGCGCCGAGGAGTTCGCCGCCCGCTGCCACGAGGCCGTCCCCACGGTGAAGGCCCAGCCCGTCACCGACCTGCCCGCCGCACTCGGCGCGCACCGGCTGGTCTCGCTGGCCACCACCGCCGCCGCCCCGCACCTGGATCTCGCCGCCTGCGGCCCGGACACCACCGTGCTGCATGTGTCGCTGCGGGACCTCACGGCCGAGACGATCCTCGGCGCCGTCAACGTCGTCGACGACACCGACCACGTCTGCCGTGAGCGCACCTCCCTCGACCTGGCCCAACAGGCTTCCGGGAACCGCGACTTCGTGGCCGCGGAGATCGGTGCGCTGCTGCGCGGCACCGCCACGCTGCCCGCCGCCGACGGGCGGCCCGTCGTCTACTCGCCGTTCGGCCTGGGCGTCCTCGACATCGCGCTCGCCGAGTACGTGCGCGAGGAGGCCGAGCGCCGCGGCCTCGGGGTCCGCGTCGACGACTTCCTGCCCGCCTGAACCGGCCCGGCCGGTTCGCCCCGTTCCACCTCTTCACCTCTTCACCCCCTTCATCTCGTCCATTCCGCATGCCCGAAGGAGCAGTCATGACCGCCGAGCAGACCGAAGGCCCCCGCCAGCGCGTGGTGTTCAACGACGAGGAGCAGTACTCGCTGTGGCCCGTCGGGCGGGACCTGCCCGCCGGCTGGCAGGCCGAGGGCACCGAGGGCTCCCGCGAGGAGTGCCTCGCCAGGATCACCGAGGTGTGGACCGACATGCGCCCGCTGAGCCTGCGCCGCCGCATGCACGAGTCCTCCGCGGCCTGAGCCGCGCCGCCCCTCCACTCCACCCAGGTCTTCGACAGGAGTTGCCGTGAACGCCGAACTGCTTCCGGAACGCTTCGCCAAGCAGGCGTTCCGTACGCCCGGGTCCGTCGCCGTTGCCGACGGCGGGGGCACGATGACGTACGAGGAGCTGGACCGCGCGTCCGCTCGCGTGGCCCACTTCCTCGGGGACCTGGGTGCGGGGCCCGAGACCCTGGTCGGGGTGTGCCTGCCCAGGAGCGCCGACCTGGTGGTCGCCCTGCTCGGCGTGTGGCGGGCCGGAGCGGGCTATGTGCCGCTCGACCCGGCCCAGCCGCAGTCCCGGCTGACCGGCCTGATCCGCCGCTGCGGCGCGGACCTCGTGCTCGCCGGCGCGGACCTGGACGAGGCGGTGACACAGGCGGGCGCCCGCCGCGTCGACCTCGCCGACGCGCCGCAGCCGGCCCCCGACGCGGCCCCGCTGCCCGCCGCCGACCCGGCCGGCGTCGCCTACGCGGTCTTCACCTCCGGCTCGACCGGCATGCCCAAGGCCGTCGCCGTCACCCACGCCGGAATCGCCAACCGGATCGGCTGGAGCGTCGAGCGGCACACACTGGGCGCCGGGGACCGGGTGCTGCACAAGACCACCATCGGCTTCGACGCGGCAGGCTGGGAGATCTTCGCCCCGCTCGTCGCCGGTGCCACCGTGGTGCTCGCTCCCCATGGCGCCGAACGCGACCCGGCCGCACTGCTGCGTGCCGTCGCCGCCGAGGATGTCACGGTGCTGCAGGTGGTGCCCTCCGTGCTGCGCCTGCTGGTGGAGGAGGGCGACTGGAGCGGCTGCGGTGCGCTGCGGCTGCTGTTCTCGGCGGGCGAGGCCCTGCACGCCGACCTCGTCGCGCGGCTGCGCGCGAAGGCCGGCGACCGGCTCGAGGTGTGGAACACCTATGGCCCCACCGAGTGCTCCATCGACGCCACCGCCCACCCGGTCGACCCCACGCTCACCAGCGGCCCGGTGCCGATCGGCCGCCCGCTGCCCGGCCTGAAGGCCCTGGTCCTGGACGCCTCCGGCGCGCCCGTCCCGGTCGGTGTCCCCGGCGAGCTGTACGTCGGCGGAGTGGGCGTGGCCCGCGGCTACGTCGCACGCCCCGACCTGACCGCCGAGCGGTTCGTGCCCGACCCGTACGCCACCGAGCCCGGCGCCCGCCTGTACCGCACCGGCGACCAGGTCCGCTGGCGCGCCGACCGCACCCTGGAGTACCTGGGCCGCCTCGACGACCAGGTCAAGGTCAACGGTGTGCGCATCGAGCCCGCCGAGATCGAGGCCGCGCTGGTCGCACACCCCGCGGTGACCGGAGCCGCCGTCGTGCCGTACGCGGCCGAGGGCGGCGGCAAGCGGCTCGTCGCCCATCTGACCTGCGCCGGCCCTGCCGTCGACACGGCCGAGGTGCGGGCCCACCTCGCCCAGCGGCTGCCGGACAGCCACCTTCCGTCCGTCATCCATGTGCTCGACGCGTTCCCGCTGCTGCCCAACGGCAAGGTGGACCGGGCCGCTCTGCCCACCGCCGACGAGATCGCCGCCGCGCAGGCCGAGTTCGTGGCGCCGCGCGACGCCGCCGAGGAACTCGTCGCCGGCGTATGGGCCGAACTCCTCGGCCAGGAACGGGTGGGCGCCCTCGACGACTTCTTCGCCCTGGGCGGCACCTCGCTCCAACTGACCCGGCTCGCCGCCCGGTTGCGCGCCGCGTCCGGCGAGAAGATCTCGCTGCGCGGCCTGTTCGCGGCCACCACGGTCGAGGCCCAGGCCGCACTGCTGTCCACCACCGCGCCGGGCGCCGCCGCGGACCCGGGCGTGCGGCCCGTCCCGCGCACCGGCGCGCTGCCGCTCTCCTCCGGGCAGCGCCGCCTGTGGTTCCTGGACCGGATGCACCCCGGCAGCCCCGAGTGGGTGGCCCCGCTGTTCCTGCGGCTGCCCGCCGCGCTTTCCCCGCAGGCCGTGGCCGACGCCCTGGAGACACTGGCGGCCCGGCACGAGCCGCTGCGCACCCGCTATGTCGCCGAGGGCGGCGAGGTCCGCCAGGTGATCGACGCGCCCGGGACGGCCCGGGCCGAACTGCGCGTCGAGGACGCCGGGCGCGAGACGGTGCCCGCCCTGTTCGGCGAGCAGTTCGCGCGCGGCTTCGACCTGGCCGTCGGGCCGCTGTGGCGGGGACTGCTCGTCCGGCTGCCGGGCGAGGACCACCTGCTGTTGCTGACGCTGCATCACATCACGTGCGACGGCTGGTCGACGGTGCTCCTGGAGCGCGAACTGCGCGAGCTGTGCGCCGCGCGGCTCGACGGCCGCGCGCATCGACTGCCGCCGCTGGAGCTGCAGTACGCGGACTACGGAACCTGGCAGCACACCCGGCTCGACGACACCTTCGTCGAGCGGGAGCTCGCGCACTGGCGGGCCGCCCTCGACGGCATCGAGCCCGTGGAGCTGCCCACCGACCGGCCCCGGCCCGCGGTCCGCGACCCGCGCGGCGCCGTCGTGCCGTTCCGGGTGCCGCAGGAGACCGCCGCCGCGCTGGCCGCGCTCGGCCGCGAGCACGGTGCGACACCGTTCATGACGCTGCTGACGGCGTACGCGACGCTGGTCGCCCGCTACAGCGGCCGGTGGGACGTGCCGGTCGGCACGCCCGTCGCGGGCCGCACCCGGCCCGAGACCGAGAACATGGTCGGCTTCTTCCTCAACTCCCTCGTCGTGCGCTGTGGCCTCACCCCCGACCTGGGCTTCGCCGAGGCCCTCGGGCGGGTCCGGGACGCCGCCCGCGCCGCCCTCGTCCACCAGGAGCTGCCCTTCGAGCGGCTCGTCGACGAGCTCCAGCCCGAGCGCGACCTGTCCCGCACCCCGCTCTACCAGGTCGCCTTCGACCTGCACAGCGAGGGCGTGACCAGCGTCGCCACCCACGACGCCGACCTGGCGGCCTTCACCGAGGCGTGGCAGGTCGCCAAGACCGACCTGTCGCTGTTCATGCGGCAGACCCCCGAAGGCGCCCTGGACGGGGTCCTGGAGTACGCCGCCACCCTGTTCGAGCGGGCCACCGTCGAGCGCATGGCCGGCCACTTCCTGACCCTCCTGGAGCGGGTCGCCGACGCCCCGGACACCCCGCTGGGCGAGATCGGCCTGCTCACCGGCGAGGAGCACCGGCAGCTGGTCACCGGCTGGAACGACACCGCATGGCAGACCGACGACCGCACCGTCCTCGACCGCGTCGAGGAGCAGGCCCGCACCGCGCCCGCCGCCACCGCCCTGACCTTCGGTCCCCGGACCGTCTCCTACGAGGAGCTGGACACCGCCGCCAACCGGCTGGCGCAGCACCTGCGCACCCGGTGCGTGGGCGCGGAGTCCCGGGTCGCCGTGCTCCTGGACCGCGGCCCCGAACTGGTCACCGCGCTGCTCGCGGTGTGGAAGGCGAGCGGCGCCTACGTGCCGGTCGACCCGTCCTACCCGGCGGAGCGCATCGCGGCGATGTGCCGGGCCGCGGGCGTCCGCACGGTGGTCACCTCCTCCGCGTACGCACCGCGCTTCACCGACCCCGGACTGCGCGTGCTGCGCCTGGACACGGACGCCGCGGACATCGCGGCCCGTCCCGCTGCGGCTCCCGCCCGCACCAGGGACCTCGCCCAGCTCGCGTACGTGATCTTCACCTCCGGTTCGACGGGCGTGCCCAAGGGCGTCGAGGTCACCCACCGGGGCCTGGCCAACCATGTGGCCTGGGCCGTGCGGGATCTGGCCGGGCGCGACTACGGCGGTGCCGCGCTCTTCTCGTCGGTCGCCTTCGACCTCGTCGTCCCCAACCTGTGGGCGCCCCTGGCCGCCGGCCAGCGGCTGTTCCTGCTGCCTCAGGACACCGACATGTCGGAGCTGGGCAAACGGCTGTCCGACGCCGCGCCGTTCAGCTTCCTCAAGCTGACTCCCGGGCATCTCGACATCCTGGCGCACCAGTTGACACCCGCCCAGGCGGGATCGCTCACCCCCCTCGCCGTGGTCGCGGGCGAGCCCTTCACCCGCGGTGTGCTGGAGCGCTGGCGCGAACTCGCCCCCGACATGCAGCTCGTCAACGAGTACGGCCCGACCGAGGCGTCCGTCGGCACCTCCATCCACCCGGTGCCGCAGGAGGGCGCCGGGCCGGTGCCCGACGTGCTCCCGATCGGCCGCCCGCTGCCCGGCATGACGATGCACGTCCTCGACCCGGCGCTGAACCCCGTCCCGGTCGGTGTCGCCGGCGAGCTGTACGTCGGCGGCGTGGGCGTGGCCCGCGGCTACGCCCGTCGCCCGGAGCTGACCGCCGAGCGGTTCGTGCCCGACCCGTACGCCAACGGGCCCGGTGCCCGCATGTACCGCACCGGCGACCTCGTGCGGCGTCTGCCGGACGGCAGCGTCGCGTTCCTCGGCCGCCTCGACGACCAGGTCAAGATCCGCGGCTACCGCGTCGAGCTCGGCGAGATCCGCACCGCGGTCGAGGACCACCCCGCGATCCGCGAGGCCGTGGTCGTCGTCCACCGCCCCGACGGCGGCGAACCCGCCCTGGCCTGCTACGCGGTCGCGGCCACGCCCGGCGACGCGCTGCCCGACCTCGCCGCGCACCTGGCGCAGCGGCTGCCCGAGTACATGATCCCGGCGACGTTCACGGCGCTGGACGCGATCCCGGTCAACGCCAACGGCAAGGTGGACCGGCGGGCCCTGCCCGATCCGGTGCCGGCCGACGACACGGAGCGGGTGGCGCCACGCGGGCCCGTCGAGGAGATCGTCGCCGGGATCTGGACCGATCTGCTCGGCGTCCAGGCGTCCGTGCACGACAACTTCTTCCACATCGGCGGCAATTCGATCCTCGCGATCCGGCTGATCTCGCGGATCCAGCAGGAGTTCGGCATCGACTTCGCCGTCCGCACCGTCTTCGAGGGGCCGACGATCGAGCGGCTCGCGGCCACGGTCACCGACCGGGTGACGGCCGAGGTCGCCGCGCTCTCCGACACCGAGCTGCTCGCGACCGCCCCCACCCACGCAACGCAGGACAAGGAGCACCAGGCATGAGCACCGGGGAAATGGAGACTTCCGTGAGGCCCGCGCCGTCCGCCCCCGCGGACGCCGATGCCGACGCGCTCCGCGCCGAACTGCTGCGCCGCCGCCTCGCGGGCCGCGGCGGCGGTCCGCGCCGCACCGGGATATCCCGCGCCGACCGCACCGCGCCGCTGCCGCTGTCGTACGGGCAGCAGCAGATGTGGTTCCTGAACCGGCTGGAGCCCGACAGCTCCGAGTACCTGGTGCCGCTGGTGCTGCGGCTGCGCGGCGCCCTGGACACCGAGGCGCTGGGCCGGGCCTGGCAGGGCGTGCTCGACCGGCACGAGATCCTGCGCACCCGCTGCGCGGCGACCGACGGCGAGCCCGTGCAGATCGTGGACCCGCCGCGCCCGCTGCCGCTCACCCACGACGTCGCCGAGCACGACGCGGCGGCGCGCGCGCTGGTCGAGGCGGACCTGGCGCGCCCCTTCGACCTCGCCCGCGACTGGCCGGTGCGCGGACGCCTGATCCGGCTCGCCGACGACGAGCACGTGCTGTCCGTCGTCTTCCACCACATCGCCTGCGACGCCTGGTCCACCCAGGTCTTCGGCCAGGAGCTGAGCGAGCTGTACACCGGCACGCGCCCGGCCCCGCTCACCGTCCAGTACGCCGACTACGCGGCCTGGCAGCGCGCGGCCATGACCGACGAGGTGATCAACCGGCACCTCGGCTACTGGGAGAGCCGCCTGGCGGACCTGGCGCCGCTGGACCTGCCCGCCGACCGGCCGCGTCCCGCGGTGCGCGACGGCGCGGGCGACGCGGTCGGCTTCGAGATCCCCGGACCGGTCGCGGACCGGCTGCGCGAACTGGCCGCCGCCCACGACAGCACGCTGTTCATGCTGTTCCTGGCCGCCTACCAGACGCTCCTCGCCCGGCACACCGGACGCGACGACATCGCGGTCGGCACCGTGGTGTCCGGCCGCGGCCGGCCCGAGCTCCAGCAGCTCATCGGCTACGGCATCAACTCCCTGGTGATGCGCGGCGACCTGTCCGGCGACCCGTCCTTCGCCGGCCTGCTCGCCCGCACCCGCACCACCGTCCTGGAGGCCTACGACCACCAGGACGTCGCCTTCGCCCAGGTCGTCGAGGCCCTCGCGCCCGAACGCGACCTGTCCCGCACCCCGCTGTTCCAGGTCGCGCTCACCCTGCACGGCGACCGGGGCGCGGCCTTCGAGCTGCCCGGCGTCACGGCGGAGCCGTTCCGCGGCAGCGGCCGCGTCGCCAAGTTCGACCTCGACCTGCAGATCACGGAGAGCGGCGACGGCACCCTCGGCGGTCGCTTCGAGTACGCCACCGCCCTGTTCGACCGTACGACCGTCCAGCGGATGACCGGCCGGATGCTGCGGCTGCTCGGCGCGGTCGCCGACGACCCGGCGGCGCCGCTGTCCGCCCTGGAGATCCTCGACGAGCAGGAGCGGGCCCTGCTGCTCGGCCCGCCCCGGCAGCCGCAGCCGGCCACCCGGCGCGTGCACGAGCTGTTCGAGGAGCAGGTGGCGCGCACCCCGCACCACACCGCGCTCACCTTCGAGGACACCCATCTGACGTACGCGGAGCTCAACGCCCGCGCCAACCGCATCGCGCACGCCCTCATCGCCAAGGGGGCGGGCCCCGAGACGCTGGTCGGCCTCGGCCTGGAACGCGGCATCGAGCTGATTCCCGCGCTGCTCGGCATCCTCAAGTCCGGCGCAGGCTATCTGCCGCTCGACCCGGCCAACCCGGCCGACCGCATCGCGTACATCGTCGAGGACGCCCAGGCCCCGGTCGTCGTCACCACGGCGGACCACGCCGCCCTGTTCGACGTGGACCTGCTCCTGCTGGACCGTGACGCCGAACTGCTGGCCGCGCAGCCCGACACCGACCCCGGCGTCCCCGGCAGCCCGGAGAACCTGATCTACACGATCTACACCTCGGGTTCGACCGGCCGCCCCAAGGGCGTCGCCCTCACCCACACCAACGTCGCCCGTCTGCTGGCCCGCGGCCACGAGCACTACGCCTTCACCGACACCGACGTGTGGCCGCTCTTCCACAGCTACGCCTTCGACGTGTCCGTGTGGGAGATGTGGGGCGCGCTGCTGTTCGGCGGGCGCCTCGTCGTCGTCCCGCACGCCGTGACGCGCTCGCCGGAGGACTTCCTCGACCTGCTGGTGCGCGAGAAGGTCACCGTCCTCAACCAGACGCCGACCGCGTTCCGCTCCCTGGTGGACACCGACGCCGAGCTGTCGCTGCGCGCCGTCGTCTTCGCCGGCGAGAAGCTGGAGGTGTCCGAACTACGGCCGTTCGCCGATCGGTTCGGGCTCGACCGGGTCGCGCTGGTCAACATGTACGGGATCACCGAGACCACCGTCCACACCACCTACCACCGCATCACCGAGGCGGACCTGGACCCGCAGTCCGGCAACCCCGTCGGCCACCCGCTGGCGGACCTGCGCGTCCTGCTGCTCGACGGGCACGGACAGCCGGTCCCGATCGGGGTGCCCGGCGAGATCCATGTCGCCGGCCCCGGCGTGGCCCGCGGCTATCTGCGCCGGCCGCGGCTGACCGCCGAGCGGTTCGTCCCCGACCCCTACGGCCCGCCCGGCTCCCGCCTGTACCGGAGCGGCGACCTGGCACGCCGCCTCGCCGACGGCAGCCTGGAGTTCCTCGGCCGCATCGACGACCAGGTCAAGATCCGCGGGTTCCGCATCGAGCTCGGCGAGATCGAGACGGCCCTGGCCGACCACCCGGCCGTCCGCGACGCCGTCGTCCTGGTCCGCGAGGACACCCCCGGCGACCGGCGCCTCGTGGCCTGGGTGACCCCGGCCGGGCAGCGCGACCCCGAACCCGGCGAGCTCCGCTCCCATCTGGCGGCCCGGCTGCCCGAGTACATGGTCCCGGCGGCCTTCGTCGCCCTGGACGCCCTGCCGCTGACCACCAACGGCAAGCTCGACAAGCGCGCCCTGCCCGCCCCCGGCCAGGACGCGCTGGGCGCCGCCGCGTTCGTCGCCCCGCGCACGGTCGCCGAGGAGCGCATCGCCGAGGTGTGGGCGCAGGTGCTCGGCCTGGAGCGGGTCGGTGTCGAGGACGGGTTCTTCGAGGTCGGCGGTCACTCCATCCGCGCGGTCACCCTGGTGGGCCGGCTGCGCTCGCTCGGCTACGACCTCTCCGTACGGGACGTCTTCGAGCACCGCACGGTCGCCCGCCTCGCCGAACTGGTCACCGGCCGGCCCGCCCCGGCCGACGCCGACCGCACGGTGGAACCGTTCGCGCTGCTCGGCGACGCGGACCGCGAGCGGCTGCCGCAGGGCCTCACCGACGCCTACCCGCTGTCGCAGGTGCAGCTCGGCATGGTCGTCGAGATGCTCACCGACGACGGCAAGCACCCGTACCACAACGTCACCTCCTTCCGGATCCGCGACGTACGCCCGTTCCGCCAGGACGCGCTGGAGCAGGCCGCCGCGCGGGTCGTCGCCCGCCACGAGGCACTGCGCACCTCCTTCGACCTCACCACGTACGCGGTGCCGCTCCAACTGGTCCACGAGAGCGCCGAGATGGCCGTCGGCTCCCGTGACCTCTCCCACCTGGACGAGGACGAACTCCTGGACTCGCTGCGCAGGTTCACCGTGCAGGAGCGGGCCCGGCTGTTCGACCTGGCCGCGCCGCCGCTGCTGCGGCTGTTCGCACACATCGCCGGTGACGGCAGCTGGTGGATCACGAACACGGAGTGCCACGCCATCCTCGACGGCTGGAGCCACCACTCGCTGCTCATGGAGGTGCTCCAGGAGTACGACCGCATGCTCGACGGCGCACCGACCGCCGAACCGGAGCGCCCGGCCGTCCGGTTCGCCGACTTCGTCGCCGCCGAGCTCGACGCCCTGGACTCCGCCGAGTCGCGCGGCTACTGGCAGTCGGTCGTCGACGGGTACGCCCGGCTGACCGTGCCCGCGCCCTGGCGCGGCGACCCGGACGACACCGGCGCCCCCTACCGGGTGCCCGTGCCCTTCCACGACCTGGAGGACCGCCTGCGGTCCCTGGCCACGCGGGCGGGAGCCTCCCTCAAGAGCGTCCTGCACGCAGCCCACCTGAAGACCCTCAGCATGCTCACCGAGGAGGACCGCTTCTTCGCGGGCCTGGTCTGCAACGCCCGTCCGGAGATCCTGGGCGCCGACCGCGTCTACGGCATGCACCTCAACACGCTGCCGTTCGCCTTCGACCGCGCCGCGGCCGGCACCTGGCGCGAGCTGGTGGCGTCCGTGTTCGCCCGCGAGGTCGAACTGTGGCCGCACCGCACCTACCCGATGCCCGTCATCCAGCGGGAACTCGCCGACGGCGAGCGGCTGATCGACATGCGGTTCAGCTACCACGACTTCGACCAGGTCGACCGCGAGCAGGTCGACTACCTGGCGAGCATCGACGACAGCCCCACCGAGTTCCCCCTCGGCGTCTCCGCGCGGGTGGGCCACCTGGTGCTCACCGCGTCGCCGCGCGCGCTCAGCCGCACCGGCACCGACCGCCTCGCCGGGATGCTGCGCCAGGTCCTGGAGGCCATGGCCGCCGACCCCGAGGGCGACGCCCGCGCCACCTTCCTGCCCGACGGCGAGCGCGCACGGCAGCTCGTCGAGTGGAACGCCACGCACCACCCGGCCGAGACCGCTTCCGTCCTCCAGCGGTTCGAGGCACAGGCCGCCCGCACCCCGCACGCACCGGCTGTGCGGCACACGGCCGGCTCCCTCTCGTTCGGTGAACTCGACGCCCGCGCCAACCAGGTGGCGCACCACCTGCGCCAGAACGGCGTCACGGCCGAGTCCCGGGTGCTGGTGCAGCTGGACCGCGGCCCCGACCTGCTGACCGCGCTGCTCGCGGTGTGGAAGGCGGGCGGCGCCTATGTGCCCGTCGACCCGTCCTACCCGGCGGCCCGCGTCGACGCCATGCGCGAGGCCTCCGCGGCCGTGCTCACGCTGACGGAGCTGCCGGAGCGGACCGGGCTGCCGACGACGCCGCCGGAGCGCCGCGACGACCTGGACCTGCTCGCCTACGTCATCTTCACGTCCGGTTCGACCGGCACGCCCAAGGGCGTCGAGGTGCCGCACCGGGGCCTGGCCAACCACGTGGCCTGGGCGGCCCGTGAGCTGGCCACGCAGGGCACGGGCGGCGCGCCCCTGTTCTCCTCGGTCGCCTTCGACCTGGTCGTCCCCAACCTGTGGGCGCCGCTGGTCACCGGACAGCCGGTGTACACGGTCGGCCAGGACGTCGACATGGCCGACCTCGGCGAACACCTCGCCGCGGCAGGGCCGTTCAGCTTCGTCAAGCTGACCCCCGGCCACCTCGACGTACTCGCCCGGCAGCTCACCGCCGAGCAGGCCGCCGCCCTCGCGCCGGTCCTGGTCGTGGCGGGGGAGGCGTTCACCCGGGACACGGCGCGGCGCTGGCGCGCACTGGCCCCGCGGACCCGCCTCGTCAACGAGTACGGACCCACCGAGGCCTCCGTCGGCTCCACCGTCTTCCCCGTGCCGGACGACCTGGCCCATGACGTGCTCCCGATCGGTCGTCCGCTGCCCAACATGCGGGTATACGTGCTGGATTCGGGTCTGCACCCGGTGCCGGTCGGGGTCGCGGGCGAGCTGTATGTGGG